>JBKJQX010000128.1:0-31962 GCA_046594875.1 Vicinamibacterales bacterium | reverse complement strand
CCAACGCCATCCGTACGCCAATCTCCCGCGTGCGCTGTGACACCGAATACGACAACACCCCGTAGACGCCCACCGCCGACAGCAACAGCGCGATCACACCGATGATCGAAAACACCCATCCGAAAATCGCAAACTGCCAGAAGCTGAGGCGTCGCCTGGCGTCCATCGTCAGCACGCTGTAGATCGGCAGGTTGGCATCGGCGGCCCGCACCTGGGCCCTCACCGCCGTCATCACGGCGCTCGGCTCTCCCGCCACCCTCATCGTCAGCCCCGTCCCAAGCGATTGCTGGTACGGGTACGGCACATAAATCGCGGGAGCGCTCTCGTCGTCGGGATCGATCTCGTCGTGTTTGATGTCCTCAATGACGCCGATGATGGTCAGCCATTCGTCGGTGTTCCCCGACTCGGTCACGCGCACCCGCCGCCCGATTGGGCTGGTCGTGGCGAAGTAGCGATTGACGAGTGTGCGGTTGACGAGCGCCACGGGCGTGCGCGACCACCCCTGCGACGTCGTGAAGTCTTCACCGTCTGCCACCGAGAGTCCAAGCGTCTTCAGCAAGCCGGGAGTCACGCCATACAGGTCCGTATACGGCTCGCGGCCGCGTTCAAACGGCACACCGTCTATATGCAGCGAGCCACCCCCACCGCCGCCGCCGAGGGGCACCATGCCGGACGCAAACACCGCTTCTACTCCCGGCACGCTTTCCAGGCGTTCCACCAGATCGCGCACCCGGTTGGTCACGGCATCAGGGCCCGCATAGACGTCCGCCGGCAGATAGGTTCGGAACGTCATGAGCGGTGCCGGGTCGAACCCCACCTCGTAGTCGTCGAGGTTAACGAACGTCCGGACGAACAGCGCGGCGCCAACAAGCGAGACGATCGCCAGCGCTACCTGCGCCACCACCAGCGCGTTGCGCGCCAGGGAGCGCGCGCCGCTGTTGCCGCGGGTGCCCTCCTTCAACTCGTCGTGCAGTGTGCCGCCGGTGGCCTGGAACGCCGGCACCAGACCAAACACGACGGCTGTGACAACGGCGACGATCACCGCGTAGGAGACCGAGCGCCAGTCGATGCGCCACTGGATGTAGTACGGAATCTGATCAGGGGGCATCGCGGCGGTCAGCCACTGCGTGCCGGCATAGGCCAGCGCGAGCCCCAGGGGCACGCTGATCACGCCGAACACCACACTCTCGGTGAGCAACTGGCGGATGATCCGCGCCCGCCCGGCGCCCAACGCCGCGCGCACTGAAATTTCGCGGCGCCGCACCGTCGCCCGCGCCAGCAGGAGATTCGCGACATTCGAACAGGCGATGAGCAGCACCAGCGTGGCGGCGCCCATCATCAGCCAGATCACCAGAGACACATCCGTGGGAATCAGCTCGTCACGCAGGTCGTGCACCCAGGCGCTCCATCCTGTGTGCGTGGCGGGAAACGCCGTCGCGAGCCGCGCGGCAATCGCGCGGGCCTCTTCGTCGGCCTGTGCCACGGTCGCGCCATCGGCCAGCCGGGCGAATACCTCCAGACTGCGGTTATCTCTCGGCTGAGCGTGAACCAGGGGCGTCGCCGGCACCCACAATTGCGCAATCTCCGGAAACTTGAAGCCCTTGGGCATCACGCCGACAACTTCGTGCGGCTTGCTGTTGATGAGCACACGTCGGCCAATCACGGCCGGGTCGCTCTGATACCTCAGCCGCCAGACTTCCTCGCTCAGCAACACCACATCCGGCGCGCCCGCGACATCGTCGGCAGCCCCAAAGGCGCGTCCGGCGATGGGGGTGATCCCCAACATTGGAAAGAGGTTCCAGGACACGGCCTCGCCGCGGTAGCGCACCGGCTCGCCGCCGTCAGACAGCGTCAGACTTCGTCCGGAAGTGACCGCAATCGAAGAAAGCCGCGTGCTTTGCGCGCGCCAGTCGCGGAGGTCGAGATAGGAAAACCCAGCCCAGTCGACGTCGGCCTCCCGATTCGTGGCGTTCATCACCACCAGTCGGTGGGGCTCAGCATAGGGAAACGGCTGGATCAGCACGCCGTCAGCCACGGAAAAAATCGTGGCGTTCACCCCAATCCCGAGGCCGAGACACACCACAACGACGACGGCGAAGGCCTTCTGGGTGACGAGGGTCCGGAGCGCGTAGCGCAGGTCTTGGGCGAGCATCGCGGAGGTATACGGACTGGCGCGCTGTCCGTTCTTGGAGAATATACTCCCCCCTTCCATCTGTGACGTTGACTTCCTCAGTCGGAGGCTCCTACAGTCGATCAGTTCGGGTCTATTCGAAAGCGCCCTTTTCTTGTGAAGCGCACGATTGGGCCCGGCTTGGAGGATGGAGTCTATGAAAGACCGTTACGTCAGTTGTGTTCGTTTCGTCATGCTTGCCCTGCTGCTGGTTGTGACCAGCACGCCTGCCTTCGCGCAGGCCACCTCGGCCTCAGCCCTCTCGGGCGTGGTCGTGGATGCGGACGGCGGCGCCATTCCCGGCGCCACCGTCGTTGTGAAAAATAATGCCACCGGCGTCGTCATCGAGGCGGTCAGTAACTCGACGGGCCAGTTCTCGCTTCCGGGCCTGAATGCCGGCACGTATACCGTGACGGTCTCGCTGGCGGGTTTCAAGACGTTCATCGCGAACGAGGTCCGTCTGATTGCTTCGACGCCGGCGTCCATCACCGCCAAACTCGAGATCGGTGCGCTGACGGAGACGGTTGAAGTCAGGGGCGGCACCGAAATGGTGCAGACGCAGTCACCGACGGTCTCGTCCACCCTGCTCACCGAGCAGTTGAGCCAGTTGCCGCTGGCATCGCGCAACGCGTTGTACTCCCTGGCCATGCTCCCTGGCGTGGCTGCGGTAGGCAGCAACCTGCGCGGCTCGATCATCAACGGCCTGCCGAACAACACAGTCAATCTCACGATTGACGGTATCGGCGTCGGCAACGCCCTGCAGTCGGGTGACGGTTTCTTTGCGATGGTCACCCCCCGGATGGACGCGGTGGAAGAAGTGACGGTCACGGGCGCCGTGCCAGGCGTGGGCGCCGGCGCGGGTTCCGTGCAGGTGGCATTCACCACCCGCTCTGGCTCGAACCAGTTTGACTCCAGCGCGTATCTCTACTGGCGCAATCCGAAGTTCAACACGAACTACTACTTCAATGAAGTCGCGATTTCGGCGGCCAACCCGAACGGCCTTCCGAAGAACGACGTCAAGCTGTACACCTACGGTGGCCGCATCGGCGGCCCCATCGTTCTGCCGGGCTACAACGGCCGGGGCAGGGCCTTCTTCTTCTTCAACATGGAGCACCAGCGTGCGCCAACATCCGCGACCAGGGATCGTACGATTCTGAAGGACTCGTCGGCCGCGGGCATCTTCACCTACGACCGAGTGGTCGGTGGTGCCACGACGCAGCAGACGGTTGACATCCTGGCGCTGGCACGGGCCAACGGTCAGATCGCGACACTGGATCCCACCATTCAGTCGATTCTCGCAAGGATCAAGGCCGCGACTGCGATCGAAGGTGTGATCAGCCAGACCACCAACCGGAACGTAGACAACTACCGGTTCCAGCCCGGAGGCCGCGGCGATCAGTACGCGCCGACCGGACGCATCGACTACAACCTGACGGACAAGCACCGAATCAGCGCCACGTACTACTGGCAGCGGTTCAAGAGCAATCCTGACCTGCTGAACGGCGTGGAAGTGCGTTTCCCCGGCTTCGCCAACTTCGGCACGCAGAACTCCTATCGCACCACGGGTTCGCTGGGTGTGCGGTCCACGCTCACCTCCAACATGGTGAATGAGTTCAAGGGTGGCTGGCAGTGGTCACCGAACGACTTCTTCTCCAACATCACCCCGTCGATGTTCGAAGACCAGGGCGGCTACAGCCTGGGCTTCCCACTTATCACGGGTGCAACCGCCCGCAACGGCGCGGCACCGCGCAACACCACGACGTGGAGCGTCAGCGACGACCTGAGCTGGTTGAAGGGTTCGCACAGTCTGACGTTCGGCGGTTCGTTCTCGGGCGTGCACAACCGCCTGAACGGTTACGACAACGTGCCGGCCGTCAACATCGGCTTCAACGAAACGTTCGATCCCGCGGCCGGCATGTTCAGTTCGGCCACGGGCGGCGCGTTCCCAGGCGCGACGGCGCAGAACCTGACGGACGCCCGCGCGCTGTATGCCCTGTTGACGGGGCGCGTGACCTCAATCAACGGCACGGCACGTCTGGACGCCGCCACCGGCAAGTATGTGTACCTGGGCGACCTGAAGCAGCTGGCGAAGGCGTTCGCGTTCGCAGGCTACGCGTCCGATTCATGGCGCGTGTCGCCGACGCTGACGATCAATGGCGGCATCCGCTGGGATGTGCAGTTGCCGTTCGTGCCCGTCACCAAGACGTTCTCGACGATCACCATCGACGACCTGTGTGGCATCTCGGGTGTGGGCAACGGCCCGGATGGTCGCGCGTGCAATCTGTTCCAGCCAGGCGTTCAGACCGGCAAGGCGGTGCCCACCTACATCCCCTACGAGGTGGGCAATCAGGCGTACAAGACCAACTGGACGAACCTGGGCTACAACCTGGGCTTCGCGTGGAGGCCGAACGTGCAGGACGGCTTCCTGCGTTCGATCCTCGGCAATCCCGATCAGGCTACGGTCCGCGCGGGCTACTCCATGACGTACAACGTTGAGCGGTTCGACCGCTTCACCAACAACGCAGGCGCCAACCCTGGTGGCACGACGTCGGCCGACCGAAACGCGACCACGGGCTTCTGCCTGGTGTGCCCGGGCGAAAGCTGGCCGGTGCTCTACAGCCAGAAGAACCGCCTCGGCGCGCCGGCCTTCCCCGAGTCGCCGGTCTACCCGATCGTGGCCACCACGTCGAACAGCCTCAACATGTTCCAGCCGAACCTCAGAACGCCGCGCGTCCACTCATACTCGGCGGGCATCCAGCGGTCGATTGGTGACGACATGGCGCTTGAAGTGCGCTACGTCGGCAACAAGAACAAGTACGCATGGGCCGAAGAGAACTGGAACGAGCGTGTGCTCTTCGAGAACGGCTTCTACGACGAGTTCCTGCTGGCCCGAGCCAACCTGTCCGCCAACATCGCGGCGGGCCGTGGGGCCACCTTCGCCTACACGGGCGCGCCGGGCACCTCGCCCCTGCCGATCCATCAGGCCTACCTGAGTGGCCGGTCGGGCGCGGACGTCACGAATCCCGCGCGTTACACGGCGACCCAGTACACCAACAGCGCGTTTTACAGCCGCTTCAGCGCGCTGAACCCCGCGTTGGGCGGCGCCGCTGGCGCACTCGACACCACCGCTTTCCGCGTGAACGCGCTGGCCGCCGGCCTGCCGTCCAACTTCTGGGTGATGAACCCCGCCACAGGCGGCTCCTTCATCGTCCAGGATCGTGAAGGCTCACGGTATAACAGTATGCAGGTTGAACTGCGCCGGCGCCTCTCAAAGGGCCTGCTGGTGAGCAGCAACTACACGTACGCTGTGCGCAACAGCCTCTCGCTGCAGACCATCCGTCTGGATCGCATCGAGGTCAACTCGACCAGTGTCCCGCACGAGTTCAAGTTCAACTTCACGTACGAAGTACCTGTGGGCCGCGGCCGTCGTTTTGGCACGGACATGAACCCGATCCTCAACGGCATCCTCGGCAACTGGGAATTTTCGGGCAACGCCCGCTTCCAGACCAGCCGTTTCCGCCTGTCCAACGTGAAGTTGGTGGGCATGACGGCCGAGGAACTGTCGCGCGAGTTCAAGATCCGTATCTACAAGGATGCGGTGACGGGTTCGACGACGGTCTACAGCATGCCGGCGGACATCATCGCCAACACGCGCGCGGCGTTCAGCACCGACCCGACGACCGCCACTGGTTACAGTGCGGCGCTGGGCGTGCCTACGGGCCGCTACATCAAGCCCTCGAGCGACGCGAGCTGCGTGGCCGTCTACCGCGGCGACTGCAATGCGCCCGACATCGAGATCAACGGTCCGCTCTACACGAAGGTGGACCTGCGCGTCAAGAAGTTGTTCCCGTTCCTGAGCAAGGGCAGCCTCGAAGTCAACATCGAGGCGCTGAATGCGTTCGCGAACATCAACTTCAACCACAACCTCACGCCGGGCGCCGGCGCGGGCACGTTCCAGGTGACCTCGGCGGCCACCGACATCAACACCTCGGGTGACCCGGGTGGACGCGTCGGCCAGATCGTCTTCCGCATCAACTGGTAACAGTTCGTCTCTTGTCAGACCGCCCGGCCGGGAGCAATCCCGGCCGGGCGTTTTTTTTGTACTACGCGATTGAGGATTGAGGATGGAGCGATTGAGGGATCGGGATTGAACGGATTGCTGATTTCGGATGGCTGATGGGAATTGAGGGATTCGGCAATCCCATCCGGCCATCACGCAATCCCATCCGGCAAATTGCCCAATTTGGCCATCAGGCAATACGGCCATCGCGCAATCCGGCAATTCCCATCAGCCATCCGAAATCAGCAATCCGTTCCATCCCGATCCTCAATCGCTCCATCCTCAACCCTCAATTTCAAGTCGCTCCCATCAACTGACCGCGGAGTATCCTCAAGGGGATGGCCTTTCGCCTTGTGTCGCTGCGGCTGGTGGCCGCGTCTCTCGGGCTCCTCGCGCTGGTGCCGGTGCAACCGGCCGCCCAGCAATTCGTGTTGTCATCACAAGACCGCGCACGGCTCATCGCCGTGGATTTTGCGGTGGTCGGCGCAGACGGCCAGCCGGTGGCTGACTTGCGCGCGGACGAAGTCACCCTCAAGATCGACGGCCGCGCACGGCCGATTCGTTCCTTCGAATACGTCGCGCTCGCATCTGCCCCTTCCGGGGACACGGGCGCCGGCCCGGAGGCTCCGCTTGCGCCGTACGGCACCAACGCCGCCAGCGACGGCGGCCGAAGCGTTGTCCTGATTCTGGACCAGTACACCGTCCGTCCGGGCCGCGATGCCGGGGTCAAGGAACAGGTCATCCAGTTTCTGCGCCTCCTCGGTCCCCGCGACCGCGTGGCATTGATGACCATGCCGTACGGCGGGCTCACCGTTGACCTCACGACCGAGCATCACCGCATCAGCCAGGCCTTGACCCGTATCGGCGGCCAGGCCCCTCCGGCCGAGGGCGCCGAAGACGCGAGTTGCCGGACGAGCGCGACACTTGCCGCGTTGCGTGGAACCCTTGATGACCTCCGCGGCGGTGAGGCGCCGGTCGCCATCGTGTTCTTCTCAGGACAGCTTTCCGTGCCCACGGGTCCGACCGCCGCGCCGGCACCCACACCGGCGATGCGGTTGCTTGCGCCCTGCCCGGTCCGCACCGAACAGTTCAGGCAGGTCGGAGCGGCCGCCGCCTCCGCACGCGCCCAGTTCTACGTGGTCCAGCCTGAGCTGTCGGTGACCGATGGCGGCAGAGCCGGCCTCGAGCACTTGACCGGTGCCACGGGTGGTCCATTGCTGCACCTGGGCGTTGGCGCAGAGTCGGCCCTGGCTCGTGTGGCCCGCGAGACGTCCGGCTATTACATCGCGCGCATCGAGCCGGAGCCGTCCGAAACCACCGGAACGGTCCGCAACTTTTCGTTGTCGGTGACGCGCCCGGACACCACGGTTCGCCACCGGCCGCAGCTCAGTGCCATGCGAACGGCCGCGCGGTTCGTGAACACCAGCGCGCCGACGCCGCTGGACATGATGAAGGACGCGCGGGTCTTTCGCGACCTTCCCTTGCGCGTGACGGGGTTCAGCTCGCGGGAACCTGGCGGGCAGATGATTCGCGTCGTGGCGCTGTTTGATTCGCCGGATGCATCAGCCGCCCCTTCGTCGGCCATCGTGGGTCTCTTCAACGATCAGGGCAAGCTGGTGGCGAGCACGCAGCTTGGCCCTGCCGAACTCACGGCATCGCCGGTGGCGTCATCACTGGTCGTGCCGGCGGGACATTATCGCCTCCGCGTCGCGGCCACGGAAAGCTCTGGCCGAGGGGGGGCCGCGGACGCCGCGATCACGGCCGAGTTGGCCAGCGCCGGTCCGCTGACGATGAGCGCACTTGTGGTGGGGCTCTCGCGCGAGGGCAGGTTCCAGCCTCGTCTGGATTTTGGCCGTGAAGCGTCGGCGATGGCTTACGTGGAAATTTATGGCGCCCGCCAGGGGGCTGCCGTCGGTGCGGTCTTTGAAGTGGCGCGCACCGCCAACGGTCCGGCGCTGGTCACGATCAAGGGGACCTTCGCAGCCACGAGTGAGCCGGATCGCTTCGTGGTGACGGCCGCCGTGCCTGTCGGCGCGTTGACGTCAGGAGACTACGTGGTTCGCGCCATTATTGCCGCCCAGGATCAGCCGGGGGGGCGTGTGCTCAGGGCCATTCGGAAACAATAGGCCCGCGCGCCTGCCGCGTGCGTTTCACCCCCAGAGTCCTGTCGCGGCAGAGATGCGGCCGTCGGGACTCATCTGAAACACGTTCGTGCCGCGGCCGCGCGGAGTTCCGTCACCTGACACGGCGGTCCAGTTCGCGACGACCGTGCCCTGGCAGTGGCGGACATTGCCGTCGCGCACCAGGCGCAGGCCAGGCATGAAGCGCTGCGCCGCAGCGATGTGCGGCAGGAGTTCGGCCATCCCATCCACGCAGCTGTACTGGTCACGAAACTGCACTTCGGTCAGGGCGGCGCCTGACAACATCGCTTCGCGCGCGGCGGCATCCGGCTCGGCCCAGGCCGCAAACCACGTATCGACCTTTTCGGCGGCGCCACCGTGCACCACGCCGGCCACCACGTTGGCGAACAGGGACAACTGATACCGCCACCCCTGCACATGTTCGTTGCGCGCCGCCTCATCGGCCAGCGCATGGTGCAGCTTCACTCGTGTCGCGCCCGACTCGCTCTCGCAGGAAATCGTCACGCGTGACGCGCCAAGCGGCATCGGCACGCCGCTGGCAAACCCGTACGAAAACACGATGCGCCCCGGCGCGTCGATCTCGATCACGTTGCCGCCAGACTCAATGCCGTTGGGATGCCGGATGTAGACCTGGCCGCCCACCACGGGGTCGATGGTCGAACCGGCGCCCCACCAGGAGGCCCAGCGCGAGGAATCCGTGAAAAACGAAAACACCGTGGCGCGCGGGGCGCCAATCAGAATCGACCGGTCAAGTGTGAATGGCAGCGGGGCAGCAGTCATGAGGGTTTCCTTCTACGCGACGCCGGGCGCGGGCCCCGGCGGGAGTGTTCGAGTTCCGCCAGCAGTTTGAGTTTCCAGAGGCTGTCGCTCCACATACGTTCCAGGAGCGGCGCCATAGGGCCGCAGGCCTTCCGGTTGGCGCGATACCGCCGGTACCGACCATCCACCCGGCTGTCGAGCAGCCCGGCCGACACCAGCGTGCGCAATTGCAGTGACACGGCGCCGAAGGTCACGTCGCCGAGCGCCTGGTGAATGTCTCCGGATGCCAGTTCCCGTCGCCACGTCAGGCGCAAAATTTCCTGGCGCCGGGGCGACGCCAGGGCGGTCAGGACGGGCGCAGACAGCATCACGCCGTGACTTTAGATCAAACTAAAATGATAAGTCAACGGGGGAGTTCGCGGAGCCAGCCGCGCACCCGTTCGTCCCACTCGGCCTGCCGGGAGGGGTGCGTACCGTGAATGGTTTCGCGGTCGTACTGCGCCTGCACCGTCGCGTCGCCCGCCAGGTACGGCGCCACCAGACGATCGCGGACCTGATCTGGCACCTCGCAGGGCGACTCCAGCGCCCCCAGCCCAAGCCTCGCGCGTCTCGCCTGCACCTCGCTCAGATCGAAGTGGGTGCGTTCGTGTTGCAGGGTGCGGTCAGAGGCCCGCTCCAGCAAATGCGCCGACTTCACCCATGACCGCGCCGGCAGGAAATACGATTCCACACGAAAGGTAAAGCGTCCCTCATCACATCGGGCTTCCGAGGTGATTGAATACGCAGTCATGGCGGCGGCCACACTCGCCATGTTGGGACGGCCGCGAAAATCCGACCAGTCAATCACGCGTGCCGGCGACCAGACAAACGCATCAACCAGCACATCCGCCGCAGTCTCGGCCTCAGTGTGCTCGATCGCACCTGGCAGGCGCACTGCCGGGCCGGTCACACAGGCGGCGGCCATCAGCCCGGACAGGAGCGCACACCATCGCAACACCTTCATCGTCCTTCGCCGGCTTTTGCCGGCACCTGACTCCCGGCGATCCATACCGACGAGATCGCGCGCGTGTGGCGGATGTCCTCGAGCGGATTGCGGTCCAGCACCACGAAGTCCGCCCACGCCCCTGGCGTAATGGCGCCCACGTCACCGACGCGCAACGCGCGCGCGGCGTCGCTGGTCGCCGACCGCAGCACCTGGGCCGGCGTCAATCCCGCCGCCGCCATCATGGCCATCTCAACGTGCTCAAAGTAGCCTTGAAACCGCTCTGGAAACGGCCCCGAATCGGTTCCCATCACCACGAGCAGGCCGGCATCCGCCGCGGCCTTCAGATTTCGCTCGGCCACGACGAGTGCGGCCTTGTAGGCCTGAGCGCTTTTTGACTGCTCCATCACGCGCTGGCGGGCAGGTTCCTTGAGGCGAGCCACCATCGCGGCGTCGGCCTCGGCAACAAAGAACGGCTCACCGAAAAACGCCGGCGTGGACTCGTAGACGAACGTGGACAGCTCGCGCGTCAGCGTCGGGCAATATGGCACGTTGCCTGCCTTCATCAACGCGATGAACTCCGCGTCGATGTCTTTGTCGCGAACCGAGTGCGCAATCATGTCCACGCCCGCCCGCAGCAGCGCCTTCGCATCGTCGAGATAGAAAATGTGCGCAGACACCCTGAGGCCACGTTTGTGGGCTTCGTCGATCACCGCCTGGAACACCTCGGGGGGCATCTTTCGCGACGTACCGAGATTGTCGTCCACGCGAATCTTGATCATGTCAGGCTTGAGAGCAGCCACGCGCACCACCTGCGCACGCGCCTCGTCTGGTGTGGCGGCCGTGATGATGTCGCCCGAAAGGAAGATGCGTGAGCGGTCCAGTGGAAATGATGACTGGACCTGTCGCGCAGCAAAGGCCGGCGCCTGTTCGCCGCCGAGGCTTAGTACGGTGGTGACCCCGTACCTGGCGAACACGCCGAGCTGCCGCCGCGTGTTCTCGTCGGTGTAGGCTCGCGCCTCGGGGCCAGCCACGTCAGAAATGTGCACATGAGTGGAGATCAAGCCAGGCAGGACGAAGCGGTCGCCAAGGTCCACACGCCTTGCGCCGGTGGGAACGGCCATCGAGGCGACCGGCCCCACTGCAGCCACTCGGCCGTTGCGCACAAGAATGGCGGCGTCGACCACTGCAGGCGTGGCACCGAGCTGAATCAGACGGACATTACTGAATACCGTGACGATGTCGGCGGGGGCCTGAGCCGGCGTCGGCACCCCGGTGGCAACCAGACCACAGAGGAGGGCGAAGTACAAGCGTGTGCGACCGGTCATTTGGCTCCTCAGGAAATGGCGAGCATCCGCTCAAGTGCCAGCCGCGCACGCGACTGAATCGGCTCGGGCACATCAATCACGTACTGCGTCTTCTGCAGAGCCTCAAGCGTGTCCTCGAGCGTGATTTCATTCATGTGAGGGCACCGGACCGAGCACATACGCAACATCTCCTTGTCCGGGTTGGACGCGGCGACATTGTCTCCCATCGAGCACTCCGTCAGCAGCAGATAGCGAGGAGCCTGCGTCTCTTCCACATACTTGATCATGGCGGCGGTGCTGCCGGTGAAGTCCACCGCGTCCACGACAGCGGGACTGCACTCCGGGTGCGCGAGGATAACGGTGTCGGGGAACTGCCGCCTCACATCTTCCACGTCCTGCACGGTGAACTTCTCGTGCACTTCGCAACGCGCGGTCCAGCCGATGAGCGTGTGCGTGAGGTTGGGCTCGTTTATTGCCGGCCGTGTACGGGTTGGAAAGATGATCTGGCGCCCGGTGGCTCTGGCCACGTTGCCGGCCAGGTATTCGTCGGGGAGGAAGATCACGGCGTCGGCGTTGAGCGACTCGACGACCTTTGCGGCGTTGCCAGACGTGCAGATGATGTCGGACTCGGCCTTCACCTCGGCAGACGTGTTGATGTAGGTCACCACCGGCACACCCGGATACTGCGCCCTGAGCGCACGGACATCGGCGGCCGTGATGCCATCCGCCAGCGAGCAGCCCCCATGGGCCGTGGGTAGCAATACGGTACGGCTGGGATTGAGGATCTTCGCGGTTTCGGCCATGAACCGCACACCGCAGAACACGATGATGTCCTTGTCGGTCATGGCGGCTTGCCGGCTGAGTTCGAGCGAGTCTCCACCGACGTCGGTTATGGAGTGGAACAGCGCCGGTTCCATGTAGTTGTGGCCGAGGATGAGGGCGTTTCGCTCGCGCTTCAGCGCGTTGATCTGGGCGGCAATGCCTGCCTTGTACCGCAGTTCCACATCGGGCACAACATCGCGAAGGCGTTCGCGAAGGTAGTGGTAAATGTCGTTCGCCGACAGGGCGGCGGACGGAGTCAGCGTTGCGTTCATAACACCTGAAGACTGAGATCGAGCGCGCGCACGGAGTGCGTCAACGCACCGACGGAAATAAACGCAACACCCGTGTCAGCGGAGTCGCGGATGCTCTCGCGCGAGACATTGCCGGACACTGCCAGGGGCACGCGCCCGGCGACAATCGCGACGCACTGGCGCACCTGCGACACGGCCATGTTGTCCAGCAGGATGCGATCGGGCGCACGCGTGACAGCCTCCAGCACGTCGGCCTCGGTCCGGCACTCGATTTCGCGAGGCAGGGCGGCGTGCGCGCTGCGGCTGACGCGCGCCACGGCCTCGGTGATCGAACCACAGGCGTCGATGTGGTTGTCCTTGATGAGGACCATGTCGAACAAACCCATCCGATGATTGTGTCCTCCGCCGGCCCGTACGGCCAGCTTGTCGAGCATGCGCAAGCCGGGCGCCGTCTTTCTGGTGTCAAGGACGACCGCCCCGGTGCCCTGGACGCGGTCCACGTACGCGCGCGTCAGCGTGGCAATGCCCGACATCCGTTGCAGAAAGTTGAGGGCCGTGCGTTCACCCGCCAGCACAGCGAGGGCAGGGCCGCTGATCTCCGCCACCACCGTGCCGGGTTCCACGGGATCACCGTCGCTCACGCGACCGTCCACCACCACAGACGGGTCCAGTTGCGCGAACACCTCGGATATCACCGAGAGTCCCGCGATCACACCGGACGCCTTCGCAACCACGCGGGCACGAACCATCAGATCGGGCGACAGGGTGCTCAGGCTCGTCACGTCGCCGGAGCCGACGTCTTCAGCCAGCGCCAGACGGACGATACTCGCCACATCGAGGACAGTGCCCATCGGGATATCTTCCAACCATAACATCCCCAGGGGTCTGCTGGGGCCGTTGGTCCGTAGGTCCGTTGGTTCTTGGAGCCGCTCCGCGGGGCCTACTTCTTGGTAGCCCTATCGATGAAGTCGGCCACGTTCTTGTGAAGCGCCACGCGGTCTGCATCCTGCAGATACATCATGTGGCCCGAGGGGTAGTACTTCATCGTGATTCGTTTCTGAACATCCTCTGACACGCCGAGATGCCGGAAGGTGAACTCAGTAGGCGCAAACGGCGTGGCCATGTCGTAGTAACCGTTCTCGACCTGCACGAGCAACTTCGGATTGGTGATCATCGCCTGGGCCAGGTCCCGCTGCACGTTGGGCGCCGGAGGAAAACCTCCTCCACCTGCCGCCCGCGTCCAGTTCCAGCCGCCACCAAGACGGGTGTTTCGGTAGACGCGGTCGCGACCGAACTTCAGTTCCTCGTGGTTGTAGTGGTTGACGGCCGCCGTATACGCCCCGCCAACGGCCGCGTTGAACGGATCGGACTCGGCGTTCTCAGTCAGGAGATTGAACGTGGATGCGGTGAACCTGGCGTCGATGCGGCCCGCCGTCAGGCCGCGGCTGCGCATCAGCTCCGCGTTGAACTGGCCAAGCGTGACGCGCAGGTTTGCCTTCAGCAGATAGTCTTCGCCAAGCCCGGTGAACGCCGACAGCTTCTTTGCCACGGCCGATTTCTCTGCCGGCGTCAGCTCCTCGCCCTTGAACAGCGCCGCCGCATACTCAGTGGCCGCGAAGCGACGCGCATCCTCCAGCAGTACCTCGAGCGACGCCGGCCGGTTCGCAAAAACCTTGAAGTAGTACGCCACCGCCGCATAGCTGGGCAGGTAGTGCACGTAGACCCGATCATCGCCATCCGCAAACGTGATCGTGGACAGGTCCAGCACCGACGAGATCAGGTTGACCCCATTCAGGTGCACGTTGTGCCGCTGCTGCAACAGGTTGGCCAGCACCGCCGATCGGAACGTCCCGTAACTCTCGCCAATGAGGAACTTCGGTGAGTTCCACCGGCCATTCCGGCTCAGGTAGGTCACGATGAACTGCGCAAAGGCGGCGGCGTCTTCATCGACCCCGAAAAAGTCGGATTCCTTCCCTTTGCCGGCGGCGCGGCTGTAACCCGTGCCCATCGCATCGATGAACACGAGGTCGGTCTTGTCGAGCAGCGTTTCGGTGTTGTCAACAATTCCATAGGGTGCAGGCGGCGTAAACTCGCCGTTCACGGTGACGACACGCCGCGGACCAAACGCGCCCATATGGAGCCACATGGAAGCCGACCCGGGACCGCCGTTGTAGACGAACGACACCGGACGTGTGCTGAGGTCTTTCACGTCCGACCGGGTGTAGGCCACCGAATACAACAGTCCGGTAGACTCGCCTTCGGGGGTGGTCAGCATGGTGGTGCCGGCCGACGACTTGTAGGGAATGACCTGTCCGCCGACACGAATGGTGTGGTCGGTGACGGACCAGGATTCGTTATCTGCCGGCTCGCTGCGCTGCGCCAGCGGTGCAGGCTGCGACGGTGGTGGTGCCTGGGCGACGATGGGCCGAAGGGGCGCCACCGTGCCGGCGGCAAAGACAAGAATGACGGCAAGCAGGAGGTGTCTCATGCCGGAGAGGTTACCTGATGTTTCCACTGTCCGGCCCGCAAACCGACGACCACATTCACGGCGATGTGCACACTGATCGGCACGTACAGTGACCCGGTCAGCCAGGTCAGCGCATGGAACACGAGTGCAAAGCCGGCCGCAATCAGCACGAAGGGACGCCCTTGCGTGATGTGGCCGATCCCGAAAGTGGCGGCACAGATGATGATGCCCGGCCACCACATCCCGGTCAGGTGGGCGATGAGCATCGGCTGCACGCCTCGCCACGTCAACTCCTCCGTGACGCCAGCGGCCATCGATTGGACAATCCATGCGGCCCGTTCCTGCCTGGTCTGAGGCGTCGCGGCGTACATGTGAGGCGCCCCGCGGTCGAAACACCGCCGGGAATACTCAAGATCGATCGACACCAGGACCGCGAACGCGATCACTCCCAGCACCAGGCTTGAGAGACTCGGCCATTCCAAAGGAAAGAAGGCGAGCCACGCGTCCCACGTGCCTGCCCTCAGTGAAAGGATAAGCACAGTGATCGTTGAGATCACTCCGCACCCTGCAAAGTGCTTCAGATTGGACCGGTAGTGATCCAGCCTCGAGCGGGCCGGTGCGTTGACCCCGGTCGGCCAATGGCGGCCGCGCCACGTCCGATACGGCAGGATCAGGCCGAAGTACGCGAGATGGAACAGTGCGGCTGGGGGGAATGAATGCGGAACCACGGTGGATGCCCCACATTGTGAACGACAGTGGGCGGTTCCGGTAGACTAGCGCGCATGCCGCCCGACGACTGCTGGCTCGCCACCGAACGGCTCGCCCTGCGGCGCATGACGCACGGCGACCTCGACTGGCTCGCCACGCTCTACAGCGACGAAGAGGTCACGCGATACCTGGGCGGCGTCAAGACGCGCGATCAGGTTGAGGACATGCTGCGCACGAGGGTCATCGAGTACTACGACGCGCATCCTGGGCTCGGCTGCTGGATGACGGTCGAACGCGCGAGCGGGCAGGGTGTCGGGTTCCATCTGATCAACAACATCCAGGGGGAAACGATCATCCAGATTGGATACGGATTGGCGCGACCGGCCTGGGGCCGCGGGTATGCCACCGAGATGGCATCAGCGCTGATGCGATATGCGTTCGAAGATCTCAAGCTGCCGCGCATCGCAGGCATGGCGAGCCTGCCCAACGTCGCGTCGCAGCGCGTGCTGGAGAAAATCGGCCTCGAACGGCGCGGTGAACGCGCATTCCCGCATCCGGCGTACGCGGCCGGCGGACCGCTGGCGTGGTTCGAGCGGGAAGCAGACGCCTGGCTCGCCGAACGGCAACCACATCAGGATGGGAGTGACGTGTGAACCACCGACCGTTGTCATGCCTGAAAACGTGGTCGTGGCTCATCCTGCTCGCCCTGTCTGCAGTGACAATGGTGGCGCAGAGCGGGCAGCCGTCGCAGGCACCTCGGGCCAATGGCCTGTTGGCGGGCCGCGTGGTTGACGCGAAAGGCGAAGCAATTGCGGGCGCGGTGGTCGCCGTGCGCAGCGACGCCGTCGGTCCTGGCCCACGCACCGCGCCAGTTGGGCGCACGGTGCCGGTCCGTACGAATGCCGAAGGCAGGTTCGTGTTCACCGAAGTGCCGGCGGGCAACTACCAGTTGGATGTCACCCGGGCAGGATGGCTCCCGGGCCTGCTGGGCCGCCGGCGTCCGGGCGGCCCCGGCCTCGCTGTGGCCATTGCCGACGGACAACACCGCAACGACCTGATCATCACCATGTGGCGCCCCGCGGTTCTTGCCGGCAGAGTGACGGCTGACAATGGCGACCCGCTCGTCGGCGTCGAAGTGCGCGCTATTCAGATGGTGCACATCGCCGGCCGTCGGCAAATGAACATCCCGCAACGCCCTCAGATGCTGGCGCGCCAGATCACCGACGACCGCGGCGCTTACCGGTTTTCGGACCTGATGCCTGGTGAGTACCTTGTGGCGGTGCTCACCAGCGTGTTGTCAGAACCACCGGGATTTGCCGGCGCCATTCGTGCGGCGAACGCCACGCCGCGCGCGTACTACCAGACGATGACGGCAACTGGCGCGGCGCCGATCGTGTTCGATCGGGCCACGGGCGTTGCGGCGGGCGGCCGTGCGCTGGTCGATTCGCTCTCGGGCCTGTCGGGTGTGCCGACAACCGAAGCGGCGTGGCTGGCCTATCCCACCACCTTCCACCCCTCTGCCATGACACAGAGTGCGGCCACCCTCGTGCGCGCGATTTCTGGTGAGCCAAACACCGCGGTCGATGTGACGGTACGCCTGGTGCCGACACAGCAGGTGTCGGGCGTGCTGACTGGGCCGGAGGGCCCTGCGGCATGGCACGCCGTCCATCTGGTGCCGGCAGACACGGGCGATGTGCCGCTCGTGGACGTGGGCACGGCGGTGACTGATGGCGAAGGCGCGTTCACGTTTTATGGGGTACCGCCGGGCCAATACATCGCTCGCGTCATCCGCGTGCCATGGCCCGGCTCAGGGTGGGAAATGGGCGTTGCGGGAGGCACGGGCGCCATCCCGTACATCGCGGCGTTTGGTCGCGGGCCCACTGGCGGGCCGCCCACGGTGTCGGCTGAGCCTCTTCTGCACGCGAGCCAGTCAGTGACCGTGGCCGAGGGGCCCGTCACGGGTGTGGCGCTCACGCTGAGCGAAGGCCCTCGCATTCGGGGTCGCATCCTCCTGGAAGGCACAGGACCGCCACCGACAACAGACCAGTGGCGAGACGCCAGTGTCTCCGCCGTTGCGGCCAATGGCCGCGAGGACACTGCGTCCTTTCCGAGTGCGTTTTCTGCGGCGGGACCATTCGAGACTCCCAGCCTGTGGCCGGGCAAGTACCTGCTGCGTGTGACCCCGCCGCAAGGATGGACCCTGCTTGGCGCCGCCCATCAGGGCCGAGACATTTCTGCGCATGCGATAGACGTCACAACGGACATCGATGGCGTGGTCATCACACTGACCAACAGGGTTCGCCGGGTGATGGGCACGCTGCAGGCCCAGGCTGGCATGCGCGCGAGCGATACGGTGGTGCTGATGTTCCCCGTCGATCAAGGCGAGTGGATCGACTACGGCCGAACCAACCGGCGTATGGCAAGCACACGGGTGGATGAGACGGGAACGTTCTCGCTGCCAGCACCGCCCGACGGTGAGTATTTCGTGATCGCGATCCCCGACGCGGAGTCGGACGACTGGCAGAACCCGGCAACGCTCGCAAAACTCGCCACGCTGGCCGACCGCTTCCTGATGCAAGGCGACGGACCAGCGGCCCTGTCACTTCGACTGCAGAGGAACCAATGAAGCGCCTTGCCCTTCCCGTTGCCTGCCTGCTGCTGTCACTGCCGGTGCTCTGCGCTCAAGTGCGTGACGTCGGCAAGCCCACTCCCCCACCCACCGGCAAGGGCCGCATCAGCGGCATCGTCAAAGATCAGGCCGGTGAGCCTGTGAGGCGCGCCAGCGTGAAGATCAGCGGTGACATGCGGCTCGATCGCATGACGATGACTGATGAGCAGGGTCGGTTTGCTTTGTCGGACCTGCCGAGCGGCCGGTTCTCGGTGACCGCAAGCAAGGCCGGCTATCCCCAGGTGTCATACGGCGCAAAGCGACCCTTTCGCCCGGGCGCAGGCGTCTTTCTGCAAGAGGGCGAACACGCGGCCGACATCGCGTTGGTGCTGGCGCGAGGCGCTGTGCTGACGGGCACGATTTATGACGAGGATGGCGCGCCGATGCCGGGTGTGCCCGTGATGGCCTGGCAAGTGCGTACGTCACTCGGCGGCGAACGTACGCTCGACTATGCCGGCTCCGAACCCATCACGATCATCTCGGACGACCAGGGCGCGTATCGCGTGTTTGGATTGCCGCCGGGCACGTACACCGTCGGCACCTCGTGGTACTACAGCGGCGATCGATTCGAGGTTCGTACGCCGACCGACGCGGAACTGCGCGCGGCGTTTACGCCTGCCCAGTCTCTGCGGCCGGTCCTTGCACCTCCGCCAACCACACCCGCACCCGAGCCCACGCGCTACAACTACGCGCCGGTGTTTTCGCCTGGCGTACTCGATCCCCTGGCGGCGGATACATTCACGCTGAAGCCCGGAGAAGAACGCACAGGCGTCAATCTGCAGATGCAGTTCCAACCGACCTCGCGCATCGAAGGCACGATTCAGGATTCGCGCGGCCTGCCCATTTCTGTGCAGTTGACCGTGACGCGTCGCAGTGCCGTGCAGGCGCTCAACACCAGTCAGGTTCGCCCCGCCCAGACGGACAGCCGCTTCACGATTCCCAGCCTGGGTCCCGGACTCTATTCGGTCAGTGCCAGGAGCCGCGATGCAAGCTCGGGCGCCGTGATGTGGGCGTCGCAGGATGTCTCGCTCTCGGGAGGAGACCCCACCGTGGTCACACTGTCGCTGCTGCCCGCTGCGACGGTTGCGGGTCGGGTGGTCTTCGAAGGTACCGATCTGGCGCAGCCGCCAGACTTGTCTCGCGTGACGGTGAGGCTGGTGGATGTCGGACCCGCCGCCGGCAACTCCACGAGCGCAACGCTCGATGCCGCTGGGTTGGTGACCGCCGCCGGTGTGGTGCCAGGCCGATACATGGTGAGGGCCGCCGTTCCCGGGGCAGTGCCCGCATCGGGACCAGCCTGGACCGTGCGTTCAGTCACGACCGGAGGCCGCGACGTCACCGACGTGGGATTCGACATCACAGATGGAGGTCTCTCCGATCTGACGGTCACGTTCACGAGTCAGGTGTCGGAACTCTCCGGCGCGCTGACCACACAATCTGGATCGCCCGAGACCGACTACTTCGTGATCGCGATCCCGGCCAATCGTGACTACTGGATGCCCGGCTCCCGCCGCATCGTGAGCACACGGCCAGACGCAAAGGGCCGCTATGTCTTTCGCGGCCTCCCCGGCGGGGAATATCGCATCGCCGTCACCACAGACCTTGTGGCGCGCGACCTTCAGGAAATGACTGTGATCGAACAACTTGCGGCCCAATCGATCCCGGCCACCGTCGTCTTCGGCGAGCGCCGCGTCGTGAACATCCGCACACCCGAGAAGTAGAACGGGGCCTCGTAGGGCGGTCTGGTCCTCAAGGCCGCCGTTCCAGATGCGCGCGCAGGAGCGCCAGGTTGCGCGTGTTGGCCTTGAACGCGAGGTCGAAGAGATCGCCCACGACCGGAATGGCTCCGAACGCGAGATCGACGAACATGTTGGCCACCATTTGGGCCACCACCGCCCTCGGCAATCCGTATTGAAGACTGTTCAGAATGATCGACGCGGCGACGGTGGCCGAGACCGCGTCACCGGCGTAGGGAACGAGGCCGAGCAGCGGGTCCAGTCCGATGCCGCCGACCAGCGGCAGGCGGACTTCTGAATCCATCAGTCGCGCCGTCCGCTCGAGGCGCGCCAGCAGGACCGCTTTGGCCTCGTCTACGTTGATGCCCCGTGCGACGGCG
The DNA here is from genome assembly GCA_046594875.1 of Vicinamibacterales bacterium. Taxonomy (GTDB): domain Bacteria; phylum Acidobacteriota; class Vicinamibacteria; order Vicinamibacterales; family SCN-69-37; genus SYFT01. The sequence goes on along the minus strand of JBKJQX010000128.1, from coordinate 11,511 downwards.
AGGTCGCGAATTTTCTTGCCGGCTGCCGCGCTCACTCTGCCCGCGTGCGCGATGTGCGGTTGAGATGCGAGTCCGCGCGCGAGGCCTGACGCGGCGTGGGTCGCCGCGCTCTCGATCTGGACGGCGATCTGCGCCGACACCCGCGCCGCCATTCGGAGGAACACGGCGCGGACCACCAGATAGGCGATAGCCACGACGGCCACGAACAGCAGGAGGCCGCCCAACAGGAACGGAAGGAGAGTTTCCAGTGTCGGGAGGTCCACTCAGGCGCTCACGCTCAACCATGCGGCCGCTTCCGAAGGAGTCAGGACGCGCAGGGGCGAGCCTGAAAAATCGCGTGTGTTGCGGGTGATGATGGCCGCGCATTTCGCACGCTTGGCCGCAGCAGCAGTGACGGCGTCTTCGAAATCGCGCCACCCCAGCGCATTGGCGCTGCGCACCACCGATTCGTCGACGGCCGCAACTCCGAACACCGACAACAAGGCGTCTGTCGTTTCCCTGGCCCTGGGCGCCCCCACCGCCTTGGCGTTCAGGTAGTGGATGGTCGTCACCGCGTGCGCGGCCAGGAGCCCCTCGGCCCTCCCCTCCTCGATCGCCGCCCACACGGCTGACGCCGCCGCGACGTGCGGGCGCCGGTCGAGCAGGACGTCCAGAATCAGGTTGACGTCAACCAGCACCCGTTTCACTTGTACTTCTTCGCGAGGTATTTCTTGTAGTCGGACTCAGAACCGCGCGCAAGCGTGCCGCGCAGACGCGACAGCACCGGCGGCTCCGGCCCGTCGGCTCCTGATTGGGTAGAGACCATGTGTAACATCGTTTCGACCAGCCGCGAGACCGAGGTGCCTCTCGACTGCGCGTACCGCTTCGCACTGGCCACCACACCTGGGTCCACACTGAGGGTCAGCTTGTGCATACGTATAACTATACGATATTTATACGTGGACGCTCGGGTCAGTCAATGACCTTGCGAGGCGCGAGATTGATGCCCTTCCAGAGGCTCAACAACGATCGTTGCGATTCGCGGAGCGCAGCCAGGGCGGGCGCGGTGACCTTGTAGCAGCGCTTCGCCCGTCCGCCCCGTTCGGCCGTTTTTGCTGTGGTCCAGGACGCGAGCAGGCCCTTTTTCTCCAACCGATCAAGGGTCATGTACACAGCGCCGCGCAGCACCTGGCGTCTGGTGTTCAGGGCGATTTCCTCATACACCGTGATGCCGTACGCCTCACCGCCGTTCTGGCCGGCGCGCATCACCGCGAGTAGCACCATCTGTTCGAATTCGCCAAGCGGCAAAGGATCGAGGGCCATATGCCAATCACCTTACAACAACAATGTTGGACAAATCAACTCTGAGTGACTAGAGTGGACACATGCAACGCCTGCTGTTCGCCTGCCTGTGTTGGCTCACCGACGATTCCCTTGCGGATGCGATGGTCGGTGATGCTGAAGAGCTTCGCTCCCGGGCACCTCGACGACAGGGGATCGCCAGTTCGCTCAGGCAATCTGTCGCGCTTGCAGGATTGATCTGTGGTGTGGTGGTCTTCCGATTGCGCCAGGCGCGTGGCGGGCGTCGCGGCAACGCCTCCTTCACGAATGCTCTCTCGTCGAATCTGCGACATGCCTCGCGGTCCCTGGCGCGACGGCCGGGCGCAATGGCCGCGACCGTGGCGGTCCTCTCGCTTGGTATCGGCCTCTCCGCTGTCATGTTTGCCATTGCCGATCCGTTCGTACTGAGGGCCTTGCCTTACTCGGCCCCTGATGAACTGGTGGCGATTTCGGTCTCGCCTCCCCGACTCGCCGGCGTTCCGATTCCAAGGTTCCCGGACTGGCAGGACCGTCAGGACCTTTTTACCGGGCTCGCTGCCTTCCAGACGGACGCAAGCGCCAGGCTTCGGATGCCCGACGGCTCCGCTGTCGTGCAGATTGCCGCCGTTACCGAGAACTTCTTCGACGTCCTTGGTGTGACGCTCACGCTCCCCTCAACGTGGACACCCAGCCCTGCCGCCGCAACAAACGCAGACGTGCCGGTCCTCCTCACAGCCCACCCACCCACCGGCCTTGTCAGTGCGGCGTCCGGCGACGGCTTGCTGGGACGGGCGTTCAAGCGTCAGGACGGCGGCGCGATCGTAATCGTCGGGCAACTGCCGTCCCACTTCCTGTTTCCGCGAGCGTTCTCCAGGTCGGGTATTGAGGCGATCCGTGCGTTCGCGCCGCAAGAGGTGGTGGAGGACATCAAACGAAGTCCGACCGGCAATTCGTTTTCATCGAGATCGCTGAGTCTGATTGCGCGCCTTCGGCCAGGCGTGACGCTACCGCAGGTGGAAGCGGCGTTGATGCCGGCGGCGGTGGGCGACCGGTCGGTGGCCATCAGGGTCACGCGCCTCACCGATCAAATGATCGCGCCGGTGCGGCCACTCGCTCTTGGCGCCTTGGCGGCGGGTGTGCTGATCCTGCTGGTCTGCGCCGCTAATGTGGCGAACCTGCAGCTCGCCCGCGGCATTTACCGCGCACGTGAAATTGCGACCCGCGAGGCCCTCGGAGCAACTCGGCGCGACATTGCCGGCCTGATCCTCGCCGAGTTAAGCATTCTGACCCTGGTCGGCACGGGCATTGGACTCCTCGTGACGCGCCTCGTACTCACGCTCGCTGTCGGCGTCATTCCGGCGGAATACGCCGGACTCGGCTCGCCGGCGCTGACCGGCCGTGTCGTCGCGTTCGCACTGGCCGCCGGTGGGCTCGTGATGCTCGCGGGTCTGGTGCCCGCGTGGGTCGCCTGGCGCACGGCGCCTGGCGCGCTCTTCAATCGGACGACGGCGCGCGACACTCGGGCGGTTCGCGCGCTCAGGTTCGCGATGGCCGCAAGCCAAAGCACCGTGGCAATCTTGCTGCTCCTCGGCGCGGCACTCCTCGGCCGCTCGTACTTCACACTCGTCACGCAACACACGGGTTTCGCCACGACGAGCGCAGCGGCGACTGTGTCGTATCCCGACCACGTGAAGGGAGTTCGCCTGCATGCGGACATCAACGCGACACTTGAGCGCCTCCGCCGGATCCCGGGGGTGCTGGTCGCTGCCGCAACGGCAGGCGGCCTGGTAGACGACATGCGTAGCGGCGGTGGCGGCATGCGCATCGGCGGCACCATGATTCCGCCGTTTAGTCTGAAGGTTGTGACGCCCCACTACCTTGATGCCATCGGGAGTCGCGTGGTGTCGGGCCGTGGGTTCGTCGCAGACGACCGGGGGTTTGAGTCCCTGATCGTCAACGAGTCGTTCGCCAGCCGATACTTCCCAGGCACGCCGGCGGTCGGTCAGATTGTCACATTGGGTGTGACGCCGGCCACGGTCATTGGTGTCGCCGCCAATTCGTTCGATATTGCACTCGATACGCCGCCAGATCCCACAGTATTTGTGCCGCTGGACAAACCGGCCGTAGGGTATCGCATCACCTACGTGCTTCGGCTCGACGACACTCGGTTTTCAATTGCCGATCTCGTCCGTCGCGAGGTGGGCGCGGTCAACCGTGATGCCGTCATTGTGGCCGGCAGCTCAATTCGGGATCGGTTGCTGGAATCGGTCAGGCGCAGGTCCTTTGCCACCCTCGTCCTGGTGTGTTTCGCGGTCGCGGCGCTCGGCGTAACGGCCGCCGGCCTCATTGGCATCGTCACCTTCGTCGTGGGGCGACGCACACGCGAGATCGCGATTCGGCTGGCGCTTGGCGCCTCGGCGCGCAACATCCGGCGCGTTGTCATCGGAGAGGCCCTGGGCGCCGCGTCCGTTGGGATAGCGGCCGGGGTGATTCTGGGGCGGTGGTTGTCGGCGACGCTCGAGAGCCTACTCTACGGCGTCACGCCGGGAGACTGGACAATGACTGTTGCTTCGGCGCTGTTCATGCTCGCGACTGTGACGGTCTCCTCATGGCTGCCCGCGCGACGGGCGCTGGGCCTGTCGCCGACGATCACCCTGCGCGCCGAATAGCCCGTCACTATTTCGCGATGACGAAGTCCTTGGTCGTCAGCGGGGGATTGACGACAATCTTGTGAAGTCGAATGTCTTCGCTGATGACTCCGGCGGCCGATGTCGTGATGCGATACGGCAGGATCAGTCCGTCTGTGTTTCGCCGCTCTCCGAAGGTGATGGTAACTTCGCCCCGGGTCGGCGTTGGCGGTCCGGACACCCGGCCTCCCGGCACTGGCGTGTATACGTTGCCCTCAAACCGCAACCGCGACGGCACACTCGTCGTCGGGTCCACGTCCAGCGCCCACGCCAGATTGTCGGGGCCACTCAGTGCAAGCAATCCCGAGGCATTGCCTGGCCTCGCCGTGAGAGGCAGCGTGGTGGATGACGTGGCGAGCAGACCGATCAGGAGCCTTGCCAGTCGAATCCGTTCGGTCGCGATCTGATCGGGCCCGAAGCTCGCATTGACTGACATGCCAGGAATGAGGGCCTGTACACCATTGAGGAGGACGACTCCACTAAAGCCCGCTGTCTTGACAACCCTGCCGTTGTTCTCCGTGCGGAGATACCGATCGGGCAACAGGATCCTGACATCAAGGGACTCGAACTCGCCCATTTGACCATTGGCGAGATTAAGAAACGCGACCTCACCTTGCAAGTGCAGTGCCCTCACGGCGGCGACCCTGGTCTCACCCCCGATCGCCGCTCGAACCGCCTTCAGGGGATCGGTTGGGACTGCTTGAGCATGCACATGCATTGTCGCCAGTGATGTCAGAACGGCGATGCCGGTTCGGGTCCACATGTTCACCATGATTTTCTGCATGCGCGAATCATATAACAACATTGTTGGACAAATCAAATTGGCAGAACAGGAGCACCAGGGGCGCGGGAACTACACGGCCCCTGGTGCGTCACGGTCGCGCGATGCTGAACGCAATCGAGCTGGCCGTACTGGTCAATGGACTGGTCGCCGTGACCTTCAACGCGTACGCGCCGGGCGTGAGCCGACCGAGAGCAAGGGCGGCATCAACGCGGCGCGTCCCGTCGACAGCGAGCGACCTGTCGATGCGCTCGACTTCCCGGCCCTCCGCGTCGAGGATGGCAATCACCGTGTCCACCTGCTCGGGCGCCTGCGGCTGCCAGACGTCGAAACCCACGCGCAGCGTCGACCTGCCCGCGAATTCGCGCGACAACGTGGGTGCGAATATGAGGGGCGCCACATCAGTGCGGCTGTCGAACCCCTCTCCGATCACCAAGGCGCTAATCGCCAGCTGCACCTTCGCGAACGCTGGGATCTCGACCGTGAGGTATGTGCTGCCCCCTGCCGACGCCGTTCGCGCCGCCACGCGAAGCTGATAGGTTCCCGGTGGCAACGCCGGACATTCAATCTGCACCAGCGTCGGCACGGCGCCTTTCATCGTTCTCGCCAGAGGCTGGACTTCCTTCTTCGCGGCGAGGCTGAACGGATACACGCCGTACTCGGCGATTGAACCCGTCGGACTCTCGAGCCACAGCGCCAGCCTGGCTGGCGCCTTTGGGGATGACGGAGCAACAGTCGTTGCCCAGACTCGGAGCGGCAACTCCCCGCTCGGGATGGGCGATGCCGCCAGCGCCGCGAGGGCATCCTTTGGCCGTAGCCCACTCGGCTGCGAGTTGTCGAGCTGATACATCAGCCGATGACGCACTTCAAGACCAGGCCGCTTCACGCGAACCTCAACCCTGTGCATCTTCGTGTCCTTCGGACTCAGGGGCGGGAAACCAAGAACGTAGTAGTCATCGAGATCATCGACGACGCGCTCCACACCAGTCACGAAATCGTCCGAATCGACGACGGCGAACCCTCCGGTCTCTTCGGTGTATCGACGAAGAGACGTCTGACGCTGGCGTGCCACGTCATCCTGATTGAGAAAGTCGTCCGCGCCAAGGTACCCCTCCTGCCCCATCGTGGCCTTCCCGCGAGGATCGATCGCGTAGACCGACGTCCCCGTCTTTCGAACGGCCTCAACGAAATCGCCGAGTATCCGGTTGACGCCGGTGGGCGTCGGCGACGTGTAGAGACCTTTCTCCGGCACGCCCGCGATGCTGTAGTCGGCACCTGGGTCCGCCGCGGCGGCGCCAACTTGCCTCGTGATGTCACCTTCCGAGATCAGAACGATGGCTTTTCGCCGCCCATCGTGTTTCGGCAACTTGTCGAGGCTCTGCTGCATCGTGCTGTCCAACAGGTCTTTACCGGCCTGCGCCTGCACATGGGAACCCGGTTGCGGGATGGCGGCCCTGGCCCCCTGCGACGGATCCATGTTCGCAGTCCGACCAGGCCACATCGTCTGGCCTCGACCCACCATCGCGTTTTCACGGCCGGTGAGGCCCTGGACGGCGGCGAGAAGCGCCTGGGGATCGGTCGTGAACTCAAGGCCAGGTCTGCCGCTGGTAAACAGCACCGCTACTTGCGCCCGGCCGCCAATGCCCTCGACGAACCGCGATGCCGCAGCCCTCGCTGCCTCGGTGCTGTCTCTGCGGATGTGCACATCGTCGATCACCAGCATGATGATGCGGTCGCGCTGGATGGTCTCGTTCGACGCGACATCGCTCCGGGCCGACGACGACACCCTGGGCGTGGCCGGTCGCTCATTCCGGTTCTCTGCCAGCACCGCGACCTCAACCCGCCTGCCGGCGACATAGACGTCAAAGTCGTCCCGAGTCAGACCGCTCACGTGGCCGCCTTGTTTGTCGCCCACCATGACGTCGAGCAATACGAGATCCGAGCGGCCGCGGAAGACCGGCGACGGTTGCTGTGCGCTGGACGTCACCGCGGCGATGGACAGTGCCAAGCCGGCCACGCCCAGCACAAGGCCGTGCGGATGCATGCGCACGACCTCTCAGCGTCCAGCCTGGTCGTACGTCCGCAGAGGTCGCACCCAGATATTGCGGTAGCGCACGGGATTGTTGTGATCCTGCAGCATCAGCGGCCCCTGCGCGTCATGCGGCGCGTAGGTCGCCACGTTGCGATACACCGTGGCGCCCATCACTTCCTTGCGGTTGTGCACAATCACGCCGTTCCAGAACACGGTCTGGAATGCAGGCGTCACGAGCTTCCCGTTCTCGAACTTCGGCGCCTCGAAAATGATGTCGTACGTCTGCCACTCGCCGGGCTTCCGCGCGACATTGGCCAGCGGTGGCCACTGGCCGTACATGGCGCCAGCCTGCCCATCGGCGTAACTGCGATTCTCGAACGAATCCAGGACCTGGATTTCATACAGGCCCATCAAATACACCCCGCTGTTGCCCCGACCCTGGCTGTTGCCCACCACCACGGTTGGCGCCGCCCACTCCACGTGCAACTGGACGTCGCCAAAACTCGCACGGGTGTAGAGCGATCCCGATCGGGCACCTGTCTCGAAGTATCCGTCACGCACCGGCCACTTCGGTTCCAACACCGCACCCGCATTCGCCCCGGTGCCGCGCTGCGCCCACTGGGAGAGATCTTTGCCATCAAACAGCACCGTCGCGTCCGACGGCGCCGCACCCGGCGTTGCGCCCGGTGTGACCACCGGCGGATTCGGTCGCGCCGGATCGTGCACACGCCACGGCAGCCCGGGCAACATGGGCGTGTCCGTAAATCCGTCATCGGCCGCAGTGCGCGGGGGCACGCCTCGTTGCGCGACCACAACAAGACCGCCGATTGCGATCGAGACAATAGCCATGGCCAGGCTCGGCCGAAGGAAGTGACGTAGGTTGGATGTGATCATGTAGAGCTCCTGAGCGCTGCGTGTGGGTCGCGGGAAAGGCTGACAGTCGATCGCGCAAACACGGACTCCGGCAAGTATCGCACTGCCAGATTCCTCATCGTTGAAACTCGGCACCGACGACATTCAACAGTGCGCCGTGTAGATCAGGCCGCAGAGCAACGACCGAAGGGCCACCCACCTGGACATTGAGCCGTCGAAGGACGCGGCCATTCGTGCGGCGAATCTCGCCGCACGGCTGGTGACGGCTTCGGCCACACCCAGTTCGCGGCGCGCGGACAACGCATTGGCCGCCAGCAGCACACCAAACCCCAGTTCGCGCGGGCTGTCTGCCCGTTCGAAGATCTGCACGTCCCAGCCGGCGCGCCGCAGGGCGACGCCCGCCGCAAGTCCGCCGATGCCGGCGCCGACGATGAGTGCGGTGGGAATGGGGTGACTCCTTGCCGGCAATCCTGCGCCCGGCGGTTAGCATAACCCCGGAAGCGACGCAGGATGCGGTGAAGCAGGACTGAGACCTTGTTGCCAGGACATGTGACTGTATCCTATTTGTTATCAATGAATTGACGATTTTACGTTGATAACGTATAATCGTCAGCGTGTGGATAAGTCGAGACCTTGGAGCGTTCCTGGACCAGCCCGCCCTACCGGCGCGTGTACTCGTCGGACCACGCCAGTCCGGCAAGAGTTCACTACTCGCGCAGCACCTGCCGCAGGCCACCTGGGTTTCCCTTGATGACATCCAGGTGCGCCGCCGCGCGCAGGATGACCCGGCACTGCTTCTGGAATCAGCCGGTCTGACCGACGGCAAGCCGATCATTCTTGATGAGGCCGCACTGGCCCCGGCACTTTTTCCAGAGATCAAGCGGAGGATCGACGAGTCGCGACGGGCCGGTCGGACGCAACCGTCGATCTGGATCACCGGCTCCAATCGACAACTCCTCGACAACAGCGTTCGGGAGTCGCTCGCGGGCCGCGCGAGCTATTTCTTTCTTCACACGCTGTCCACACAGGAACTGGGCGACCGCGCGTCGATCGCCGACTGGATGCTTCGCGGTGGCTTCCCTGAACTGTACGTGCGCACCGACCTCGACCCGGCGCGGTACCTCGCAGACTACGTTCGCACGTTCGTCGAACGGGACGTCGCCGCCACAGCGGGTATTCTTCAAGTCGACGGATTCCTGCGCGCTCTGCAGTTGCTCGCCGCCCGCACCGGGACGTTGCTCAACGCCACCGACATCGGACAGCAGTCAGGGGTAAAGGGACAAACGGTGACGCAGTGGCTGGACGCCCTCCAGCGGAATGCGCTGGTGGTTCGGCTCCAGCCGTTTCACACCAACCTCAACAAGCGCGTGGTCAGAACCCCGAAGGTGTATTTTCTCGACACGGGTCTGGCTGCGCACCTGCAGGGCTGGCGTACGGCGGAACCGCTGCTGGCAAGTCCACAGGCAGGGCCGTTGTTTGAGACCCTCGTCTTCGGCGAACTCATCCGCGCGCGCGATCACTGCGGACTTGGCCTGGAGATCTCATTCTGGCGCACCAAGGAAGGCGAAGAAGTCGACTTCCTGATTCGGACGAGTGGCGTTCACGGCGCTGGGTGGCTCGCCATTGAGGCGAAGTTCGCCATTCAGCAGGTGGACGCCGTACCCGTGCCGGTGTCGCTCGCCAGGACCATTCCCGAGGTCACCGAGACGTGGGTGGTGACCCCCGGCGGCGCCACCCAACCACTCTCCGCCACCTCTACGCAGGTCCCAATTCGTCAGTTGACACAGCGACTGCGTGACCGGCTCAACGCCTGATTCGCAGCGCCTGACAACTACGACCCGGGCTTGATGGTCAACCGATTCCTGACACTCTTCACGCCTTCCGTGGATTTGGCGATTTTTTCGACCATCGCCTTGTCCGCGCTCGTCGACACCGATCCTCGGAGCGTGACGACGTTGTTCTGGACGTCGACGTTCACGCTGCCGCCGGGCAACTCGCCCTCCGTGAGGAGGCGACTGCGGATTTTTGTGTGAACCCACGCGTCATCCAGGGAATCGCCGATCGAGTCGCCGGACGTCGAGGCGCGCTCGCGCGCCTCGCGCGCGATGTCCTCGTTGAAGTTCACCCGTTCGACCATGCCGGGCTCGACATCGATCTTGTCGGTGATCACCAGCCCGGCGTGGGCCGTCTTCGCCGCCTCGACGGCCCGCGTCCGCAGGCCCTGGGTCGGCACATCGCCCGAGAGTGTCACGGTGTTTTTGTCCGCGTCGGCGTCCACGTCAAGTTTGTAGACCGCCAACCCGGTGTCGCTGTTGATCTTCGCCACTACCAGCCGGTCGAGCTCGTCGTTGCTCATTTTGGGCGTCGGCTCGGGCTCGGGCGGTCTGCTGGTACACGCGGCCAGCCCCATCACTGCCGCCAGAACACCGATCGTGAAAGAGAATCGTCGCTTGTGCTGCATATCGTTATTCCTCTGCTTCCCATCGGCAGGGATGCCGGATGTTATTTGTGATTGTAGGGAGAGCCGGGACGGTTGGCTGTCCCGGAGTGGACAGCCCCAGACCCGCGCCGTCAGTCCGCGCGGATCGCCGAGACCGGATCGATGCTCGCGGCCCGGCGCGCGGGGAGGATGCTCGCAAGGGCCGCGACGGCAACGAGCGCCAGTATCATCGGGACGAACGCCAGCGGATCGAAGGGCGAAATGCCAATGAACATCGACGGCAGCGCGTAGGTCAGCGGCAGCGTCAGCGCGAGCCCGGCCAACGCGCCCACCATGACCAGCCGTGCGGCCTGGCGGCCGACAACGGGACGGGTCCCCAATGTCTTGAAGTAGTCGCCCGATACGAAGCCGCCACGGGTGTTGATCACCTCTTCGCCAACACGCACCGGGAACGTCTGATTGATGTGGCCCGCAACCGAGGCAATGCCTGGTCCATGGGCGCGCAGGAAATCGAAATGCTGCGGGCGCACCGAATCCATGTAGATCGTGCCGCCGGAGTGCCTTCCAGGCGGCCCGCTAGGTGAGGCACCGACCATCGCGCGGATGAACACACGCGAGATGCTGCTGCGATCGTCAATACCAGGAAGAGGTCCAAACAGCAGAGTGTTGAGGATTGAGTACTAACGGCCAACGTCAAGCCTGGCGACGCGCCAGAGCTGAACGAATATCCCAGGCCACCAGCACGACAAGTGTCGCCGCAAGCGATTGCGTCGGAATTCCGTAGCGGGCGTTTTCTCCAAACTCCACGAGGGCCTGAAGCACCGAGGCGCCTATCACCACGCAGGTCACGATCAATGGAATGGGCAGACCGGTTGTGCCCTTGAGTCGCCGCGCAACTGCGCTGATCAACACCCAGGCACTCGCAAGAATCGCGAGGGCATTCATCGTCAGAATGACCATTCGTTCAGATCGCCACACGGATCCAACGGCGGTTGCAGCGCCGGGCACCGAGAACTGATCCGAGCGCAGATAGATCGGCGCCGCCCAGAACCTCGCCCAGGACTCGGCCACGCTCCTGAGGTACAACGCCGGATTGTTCACGAACAACTGCAGCGAGAGCTTCGTCAATTGCCGCGATAACGCGACTTCGTCCAGCCCTGTTTTTTCGAGCATTTCACGCTTCGCGATGAAGACGGTCATGGAATGCGTGCCCCTCTCCGCAATCTTCTGCTCCCGATACTTGAGGTAGATATCCCGAATGGTCGCATACTCGTCTCCGGCCTTCTCCATGAAGCCGCCGCTGTGGTTCGTAAGGTTGTACCCCGTCATGGTCGACAGACCGAAATAGTCGACCGTCACCTTGTTGAACGCCGCCCACCCCAGCACCGGAAGCAGAAAC
>JBKJQX010000037.1:0-24880 GCA_046594875.1 Vicinamibacterales bacterium | reverse complement strand
TGCCATCGACGGCTACACCGTGGCACGCGAGGCCGGCATGGGCAACCGCATCAACACGATCATGCAGGTGTGTTTCTTTGCCATCTCCGGCGTGTTGCCCCGCGATGAGGCGATCGAACACATCAAGGGCGCCATCCGGAAGACCTATGGCAAACGGGGCGAGTCGGTCGTGTTGGCCAACTTCGCCGCGGTGGACGCCGCGCTGGCGCATCTGCATGAAGTGCCGGTGCCAGGCGCAGTCACATCGACGCGGCATCCCGCGCCTATGGTGTCGCCCTCAGCGCCTGACTTTGTGCAGCGCGTGACGGCCATGATGCTGGCCAATCAGGGCGATCTGCTGCCGGTCAGTGCGTTCCCGGTGGACGGCACCTGGCCGGTGGGCACGGCCAAATGGGAGAAACGTTCCATCGCCACCGAGATTCCGGTGTGGGACCAGGCGTTGTGCATCCAGTGCAACAAGTGCACGCTCGTGTGTCCGCATGCCGCGATTCGCGCGAAGGTGGCCTCACCAGGCACGCTGGCCGGCCGGCCCGCGACGTTCAAGTCGGTGCCGTACAAGGGCGTGGAGTATGCCGGCCTGGACTACATCATCCAGGTGGCCCCGGAAGATTGCACGGGATGTTCGTTGTGCGTCATGGTGTGCCCGGCCAAGGACAAGGCCAACCCCAGGCACAAGGCACTGGACCTGCATCCTCAGCGGCCGCTGCGTGAGCCCGAACGCGAGAACTATGAGTTCTTCCTGGGCCTGCCCGAGGTGGACCGGCACACGGTCAAGAGCGACATCAAGAGCACACAGTTCCTGGAGCCGCTATTCGAGTACTCAGGCGCCTGCGCGGGCTGCGGCGAAACGCCGTACCTGAAACTGTTGACGCAGTTGTTCGGCGACCACTTGCTCATCGCCAACGCCACGGGGTGCTCGTCCATCTATGGCGGCAACCTGCCGAGCACGCCCTACACCACGAATCTGGCCGGGCGTGGTCCGAGCTGGTCGAATTCGCTGTTTGAAGACAACGCCGAGTTCGGTCTGGGGATGCGGCTCGCTGTGGAGTCACAGGCGGCTGAAGCCGTGAGGCTGCTGGCAGACCTGCGGGATCAGGGGTTCATTGCGGCCGATCTGGCCAACAGCATCCTTGACGCCAGTCAGGCCACCGACGCCGGACTCGACGAACAACGTGCGCGTGTGGTCACACTCAAGGCGCACCTCAACGTCCTGGGCGCTGGCGGCGTGTCCGGCGTAGCTCCGGCAGGAGCAAAGGCGGAAACTGATCAGGCCCGAGCCATGTCGAGGCGGCTGCTGGTACTCGCCGATGCGTTGACGAAAAAGAGTGTCTGGATCGTGGGCGGTGACGGCTGGGCCTATGACATCGGCTACGGCGGCCTCGACCACGTTTTGTCTACAGGCAAAAATGTCAACATCCTCGTGCTCGACACCGAGGTCTACTCCAACACCGGCGGCCAGCAGTCCAAGGCGACGCCGATGGGAGCGTCGGCCAAGTTCGCCGCTTCAGGCAAGGCGACGAACAAGAAAGACCTGGCGCTGATGGCGATGGCGTATGGGTCTGTGTACGTGGCAAAGGTCGCGTTCGGCGCCAAAGACGCACAGACGGTGAAGGCGTTCCAGGAAGCCGAGAGTTACCCCGGACCGTCGCTCATCATCGCCTACAGCACGTGTATTGCGCATGGCTACGATCTGGCGCACGGCCTCGACCAGCAGAAGCTGGCCGTCGAGACGGGCTACTGGCCCCTGTTCCGGTTCGATCCGCGCCGCCAGCTCGACGGGCAGCCGGCCATGCAGTTGGAATCCGGAACCCCGCGCGGGGACATCGGCAAGTACATGCGCAACGAATCCCGATTCCGTGTGGTGGAACAGTTGTACCCCGAGCGCTTCAAGGAACTGCTGGCGGGCGCCCAGGCCCACGCCCATGAGCGCTACGCGCTCTACGAGCAGCTGGCCGGAAAAAAGGAGACACCGTCATGATGGACCTGTCCACGACCTATCTGGGGTTCCGGCTGCCGCACCCGCTGATTCCAGGCGCGTCGCCCCTTGCCTCAGACTTCGACACGATCCGGCGCCTCGAGGACGCAGGCGCGGCCGCCATCATCCTGCCGTCACTCTTCGAGGAGCAGATTTCGGCTGACACCGCGGGCGCCGAGCGCCACCTGCTGGCGCACGAGGGCTCACACGCCGAAGCGGAGTCGTATTTCCCTCTGGCAGAGGAGTTCGCGATGGGACCCGACCGGTACCTGGAGCATGTGCGCCGGGTCAGCAACGCCGTGCAGGTCCCGGTGATCGGCTCGCTGAACGGCACGTCGCCGGAAGGGTGGCTCGACTATGCCCGGCTGATTCAGGACGCCGGCGCCGATGCGCTGGAGCTGAACTTCTACCATGTCGCGACAGATCCGACGCAGGACGGCGCGGCGCTGGAGCAGCGGCTGCTGGACGTGGTCCGGGCCGTGAAGGCACACGTGAGGATTCCGGTCGCGATCAAGCTCTCGCCGTTTTTTTCTTCGTTCGCGAATCTGGCCCATCAGCTCGATGAAGCGGGCGTCAGCGGACTGGTGCTGTTTAACCGGTTCTACCAGCCCGACATCGACCCTGATGCGCTTGACGCGGTGCCGCGCCTCCAACTGTCGGACTCCGGTGACCTGCTGTTACGGTTGCGCTGGCTCGCCATTCTCTCAGGACGCGTGCGCGCCTCCCTGGCGGCCACCGGTGGTGCCCACACCTGCATCGACGCCGTCAAAGCGGTGATGGCCGGAGCCCACGCCGTGCAGATGGTGGCCGCGCTCCTGCTGCACGGACCGAGCCACCTCGGGAAGGTCAGGCGGGAACTGTCACACTGGCTCGAAGTGCGCGAGTACGAATCCCTCGAACAGGCGCAAGGCAGCATGAGCCTGCTGCGCTGCCCCAATCCCGAGGCGTTCGAACGCGGAAACTACATGAAAATCCTGCAGACCTGGCGAGCGCGCTAATCGCGCTCGCCTACCAGCGCGGCCCGAAGCGGACCTTGACCTGCAGTGTCTCGCGGCGCCCGCTCTTGAGGGTCCGCACGAACACCAGGTTGTATTCACCCAGGTAGCCCGGCGTGGACTGCCACATGAACCGGCCGGCGGCGCGGTCAAGGAACGAACCCACAGGCAGCGGCGTCAGGATGCCGTGCTGCACCACATAGCCATCCCACACGTCGCCCGACATGGTGCGCGGCAGCGCCAATTCCACACGTTCAAACTCGCGGGCGTTCACTCGTGCCACGCCTTGCTGCACCTTCGCCGGCCGCAACCCAGCGTTCATATCCATGCCGAGCCGTACCGGCACCGTCGGGGCGATCCGTTCAAGATGGCGCAGGCTGGCGAGTGTGTGTCCCAAATCAGGGCCTACCGGGTTCACCCGAACAACCGCTTCCGGATCGGCATCGGCGCTGAACGGGTTGGCCCCGCCGTTGGTGATGACGAAGTTCCGGCTGCCGATGCCTTCCGTGCGCCCCGCACTATCGCTCACGCCCCAGGCGATCGAATGCGGGCCGTTACTGTACGCACTCGTGTTGATGACAAACGCACCGATGGGGCCTCGGCCTGAATCGAGGTTCCGGAATTTTGTCGGATTCGACGTGCGCGTCGTTCCCGGCGCCTGCGGCGTCAGATTGCCGAACAGGTTGGACACGTCATCGTTGCAGAACGCGCCGCCGGGCACGGGGTTCCCCACGCTGCCGCGGCACTGGTTGTAGCCGACGTTCCCGACGGGCACGCCGTCAATGTAGACGGTCATCGTCGATCCGTTGAGGGGAATGATGATGTCGCCTGCGCCGGCGGTGGTGTTCGTGTCGGGCGTCAGCACCCATCCGAAATTGGCGTAGTAGCCCCCCGTGGCTCCGCCCTGCTGGGGCGTGTCAATCGAGCCGAACGGCTTCGCAATCGTGTCGTTCGTCATCGAGAAGGACGTCGGCACACTGGAGCCGGGCGACCGTCCGAGCAACGTCTGGGTGCCCTGGGTGTCAGTGGCGATGGCATACAAGGTCAACGCGCCCTGACCGCCGAAGCCTGTCTGATTGGGCACGTGCGGCAACATGTTCGTCAGCAGGAGGTAGCCCCAGCCGGCCATGTTGGCCTGCGGATAGTTCGGGTAGCCCGCCTCGACGTCGGGCCGGGCACCGAGCACAAATGCCGCGTCGCCGACGAACACCACGTTGTAGCCCAGCTTCATGAGGCAGTTGGCCTGAATGTCGAAGGACAGGCAATTGCGGTAGATCTTGACGCTGGACACACCCATGTCATCAAGAGCCCAGCCGGTCACACCAATCGCGCCCTGCAGTCCGGCGGCGTTCTGGGTCGGGGTGTCCACCTGGCCGAACGGCGGCGCGGTCGTCGTGGAGGGCGGCGTGATGGTGACGCTGAGCTGGACGTACTGGGCCGAATTTGACACCGAGCCCGGGTAGATTGCGCTGACGCGAAGCACAACGCCGAGCGGGGTGGACCCGGTCGACAGGGGCAACATCGATGAGTCTTTTATCTGCACGGTGAACGAGCCGGAGCCTGACCCGCTCGTCGCCGACAACTGGATGTAGCCCAGGGTGTTCGTGCACATCGTTGGGCTGCTGGGGTCGTAGGTCTGGCAGACGTCCACCGCCCAGTCCACCGGCGATGAGCCGCCCACCTGCGTCACAGTGATCGTCTGTGGAGGCGTCTTCGAAGAAAGATTCGGCGGAACGAGCGACCCGTTGTGTTGTCCCGACATGCTCATGTCGGTGCGGTTGAGCACCAGCCTCGGCGCGGGCGCGTTTGTGGCCGACGGGTCGTACACCACGGGCCACTGCGAGAAGTTGAACAGCGTCGGCGCCGAATCCCCTGGCGTGATGAGGCCGGCGCAGATGAAGTAGAGGGCGCCCGCCGTGAGGCCGGGCGTCGGCGTGAACCACGTGAAGGCGCCGCTCGCGAGGGTCGGGTGGGTGCTGGTGTTGGTCAACGCGACCGCGCCAACGCCTGTCGCCGCGCAATTGGTGGTGGCCGGGGTCATCGGCGAGGCGTTACCCGCGCCTGGTGACGTTTCCGGTTTCGTCGGCACCGCGTAGAGGGCCACCTTCCAGTTTGCGGCAGTCTCCCCGGCAGGGTTGACGGCCGGCATGGTGGACGTCCATGAAATACCAAACGTGCCCGTGGTCTTTTCGTGCGCGGCCAGTCTGAGCGATGACACCCAGAACTCGGTTGGCGCCGAGAATTCGTGGTAGTCGAGGCGGAAGTTGTCGATGCCGACGCGGTTGAAGGGGGCGATGCGAGCGGTGGCGCAGCCAACCGGGCCTGACGCACACTGCACGGCGGTGTTCTGCCAACCCGTGCGCGAGGGACTCGTGAATACGCCAGGGTCCGACTCAAGCGGAGCCTTGAGCCGGTCGGCCAAGTCCACCTGAATGCGGTCCAGCGTGTATCTGGTTGAGAAAGAATCCTGGTTCTGGGTGGGGCTCACCTTCATGTGGCGCAGGACGAGGTCCTGGCTGACATTTTCAGCATCGGCCACGACACTCGGCGTGCCGGTGGTATTCCAGGTTTCGCCGGCAATGTGCCACACGAGGCGCGCGATCGAGCCGTTCAGGATGTCGCGTTCGCGGTTAAGCCCCATGTCGAACGTCGCCAGCCGGTAGCGGGACGCGTCAATGCGCGTGTGCAGTCCGCGCAGGTCCGATCGCATCAGGTAACTCTGCGGGTCGTTGGTACCAAGGCCCTTGAAGACCGTCTTGTTGCCGATGTTCGTGGCGTTGGGCAGTTCCATGGGCAGGCTGGTGATCGCGCCCCCGGTGATGTTCTGGTTGATATCGATGTCGGAGGTGGACGTGAAGTCCCAGGGGTTGTTGAGCTCGACGGTCGCGAAGTCGTCGGCAGAGCCCAGGGGATTCGGCGACGTGAACGTGAACTCCGGGTAGTCACGCACGACGTAGGTACCGGTCGAGCAGGACCGCAACTGACGCGAGGTGGGTGAATCGGCATTGTTGGCGGTGAACTTGTCTCGCAGGCCGATGTAGTAGGTGCCGTTGGGCCAGGCTTCCGGGAAGAACTGGAAACCCGAAGCCTGTGCGTACGCGAGCACGGCGTAGTTGCCGTTGACCCCGCAATCGGCCTGGGTCGAAATGACGATGTCGTAGGTGCCGCCGCCGGTCCAGGTCAGGGTTTTCGCGGCCTCGGCACCCGGCGCCACCAGGCGCACCCAGTCCACGTCGATCTGGCCCATGACCGAAGCGCCGAAGACGGCCGGATCGAACCTGAGCGAATCGGCCGTCAAGGACGGCGTGGCGCCCCAATTGATGCTGCTGGAATCGGTCGGGTCGTTCACGTTTTTCCAGCGCGCAAACCCGGTGCCCAGACCGGCCAGTGCCGCGGTGCTCTTGAGCGGGATCGCGTGGATGACATAGCGCGCACCTTCCATCGAGCCGCAGGGTGCGTTGGAGCCGTTGCAACTGCCGAAGATGGGCGAGTACGGCACACCCACCTGGGCATCGGCGCTGTTGACCATGGTGATCATGCCGCCGTTCACGCGGCCGTTCGGATTGGAGTACGAACTGTAGATCGTGTCGCGGCTCCAGAACATCTGCATGACCGGCACCGAACCGATCTGGCCAAACGCCGGCGCTTTGATCTCGTTCGCCACGCGCATCTTCACGTAGAGGTACGAGTAGTTGCTGGTGTTGATGGGGTGGTTCGAGCCGACCTTGCCGAGTTGTGCGGCGCCTGGCGTAAACGGGTCGAGGACGAAGAAGGAAGGGTCGGAGGTGCTGGGAGTGCCCTGGAAGATGTCATTGCCCCAGGAGTCGGCCGTCATCCTCTTGCCGAGCATATTGGACCCCGGCTGGTCGATTCCCCATGTAAAAAATCCGATGTCCGTCCGTTGCTTCATGTCCCAGGCGTCGCGCAGTTCGTGGGTCGCATATTCCTTCCACGGGCGCACGATCGTGACGGAATTGGGCGCTGGAGAGGAGATCGACTGCGCTGCAGCCATCGCCGGACAGAGCATCAAAAGGAAGCAGGTCAGGCCACGACGCAGGATCATTCTGACGAGGTATCGTGCATATCCCGTACCACCGATAGACCATTGCTGGAGATTGGCGAAACCGCCCGATCAGGCCCAGTCAGGCTACCCTAGCCGGCTGGCGCAGATAGGCCCGTAACCCACCGTTTCGTCTCGGCTAAGGCCGCTGCCACGGGCCCAGGTCCAGTCGATTGCGGCGTCAGACGGGCGGCCACGGCCGCCTCAGGCGTGATGGCCTGAAACACCCCTTCCTCAAACAGCGGGTGGTACCGCTGCCAGTTTTGAAGGTCGAGCGACGAAAAATCGCGGCCCGTCTCATACAAGTCTCGGACGATCTTGCCGGAGACTTCATGGGCCGTCCGAAACGGCAGGCCTCGGCCTACCAGGTAGTCGGCCACCTCGGTCGCCAGGAGCAATCCGGACGCCGCCTGTCGCATCACGGCCGGACGCGCGGTCAGCGTGCGGACCACCGCCGCTGAAGTCATCAGACAGCCCGCCAGGTCGTCCTCGGCGGCAAAGGCCAGGGCTTTGTCTTCCTGCAGATCCTTGTTATAGCCAAGGGGCAGGCCCTTCATCGTCGCCAACCACCCGGCCAGCACTCCGATTGCACGCCCTGCTTTTCCGCGGACCAACTCCATTGGATCCGGATTCTTCTTCTGCGGCATCAGGCTCGAGCCGGTGGCCACCTCGTCGGCCAGTTCGAAGAAACCGAACTCTTCGCTCGTAAACAGGATGACGTCTTCGGCCAAGCGGCTCAGGCGCGTCATGCACATCGCGCACGCGTAGAGAAAGCTCGCCACAAAATCCCGATCGCCCGACGTGTCGATGCTGTTCAAGGTGACGCGGGAAAACCCGAGGGTGCGCGCCAGGAATTCGGTATCGATGGCGTAGCTGGTGCCGGCAATGGCGCCCGACCCCAGCGGCATCAGGTCTGCCTCGCGGCGGGCGGTCTCAAGGCGATCCCAATCGCGTCGCAGGGCGGCCGCGTGCGACAGCCAGACATGCGCCACAAGGACGGGCTGGGCGCGGCGCAGGTGCGTGTACGACGGCATGGTCGCCTGCCCTGCCCGTTCGGCCTGCGAGACCATGGCTTCGACCACCGACACTACGCCACATTGCAGCGCGGGGATCCGTCGCCGCAGATAGAGCCGGAAGTCTACCGAGACCTGTTCGTTGCGCGAGCGGCCGGTATGCAGCCGCTTGCCGGCCTCACCGATGCGCGCCACGAGTTCACGCTCCACGAACGCATGCACATCCTCGTCATCAGCGCGATCGAGCAGGGTCGGGTCGGCGTGCACCGCTGCGCGCACGGCCTCCAGGCCCGTGACAATGGCGTCCGCGTCGGCTGGCGTGAGCACGCCGGCCTTCGAGAGCGCCTGCGCCCACGCGCGGCTCCCGGTCAGGTCGTCGTCAATCAGCCGCTTGTCCACGCCCAGCGACTTGCCAAAATCGAAGACCTCGGCATTGGGCGCACCCTCGAATCGGCCACTCCATAGGTTCGACATCAGATGGACACTTCTTCGATATGGCACTCGCCCTGATGACACTTTAATCGCACGGTTCCGCGCACCGCCGGCCACATGGCGGGCACCACCGCTGACAGCGCTTTCATCGCCTGGTGCAGGACAACAGGCGCGGGCGCCTCTTCGACAATTCGCGGACGCACGCCGGCGATGGCAGGAAAGTCGAGCCGACCCAGGCCATGAGATCCGGCGATCGTTTCCAGGCTGGGCAACAGCTCGATCAGCGGCATGGCCACGCCATTGAGCGACACCGGAACACCGTCTGCAAACTGAAGGTCCAGTGTCGCGGGAGTCGCGGACCAGTCTGCCACCGCACGTGTGAGCGTGTAGTCGGCCGGTGGCACTTCTGCCCACGGGTCGGTCAGCAGGTTGCCGGTGAGCGCGCGTCCCCACAGGTTACGCACGGCGCTCAGATGGTCGACTGCGGACGGCAGCGGCACGCCCCGGGCTTTCGCGAAGTGCAACACCTGCGCGGGAGCCAGTGCCCAGTCGCGGCAAGGTGCCATCACGCGCAGTTCCCCTCCACCAGCCGCCACCAGCGCATCGAGACCGGCGGGGTCCGGCTGAGGCACATGACTGCCATGGGCCACCATGACCGTGCCTTCAATGGCCGCGACCTGCGCCAGGTATTTGGCGACCAACGGCCGCGCGAGCGCAGCGACGCGAGGGTCGGCCACCCCAAGAGCCAGCGCGGGCGCCACGGCGGTGCGCGCAAACTCCTCGCGCACATCAAGGACGTGCGCCCGCACGGCGCCGAGCGCGAGCGCGCGGTCGCGCACATCAGCCAGATCAGTGCCTTGCCCGAAGTCGAGCGTCACCGTGACCACGTCGGTTTGATATTGCTCCTCGAGCCACGCCACCGCCACCGACGACTCGAAGTCACCGGCGTAGGCCAGCAGAATGACATGTCCTGTCGGGGTCACCCTTTCACCACTCCATTCCACCGTGTTTCAAGCGCGCGCGCAGCGTCTTCGCCGCGACCGATGATGAGAATCGTGTCGTCACCGGCAATCGTGCCGGCCACTTCCGCCGGCTGCGCCCTGTCGATCAAAATCGCGACAGGCTGAGCCTGCCCGGGATCGGTGCGCAAGACCACCAGATTGCCGACCCGTTCCAGATTGCGCACAAGCGTCGCCACGGCGCGTCGCAACTGCTCATCGGTCGCTGGTGAACTACGCTCGATGCCGGGCCGCACGTAGGCGCCATCTCCGGCGCGTTTCACCAGGCCCAGTTCCTTCAGGTCGCGCGAGATCGTGGCCTGAGTCGCCTCAATGCCCTTGGCCGCCAGATGACGCCGCAGCTCCTCCTGGGATGCCACGGCCTTTTGGTCGACGATTTCGAGAATCTGCGATTGCCGCCAAGACTTCATAAGTATTCAGCTAAGGAGTGAGTATACAGCCAAGTTATGCACTCGACACTAGCAATTACAGATTTATTTGTTGATTTGCAGAATATTCGTTCGTATACTTACGCTCTATTATGAATACATATTCAGCGCCGGTTCGCGTGGCGATTGCCGGGGCCACCGGGTATGCGGGCCAGGAGTTGCTCAATCTGCTGGTCTGGCACCCGAAGGTGCACATTGTGGCCGCCATGTCGTCGAGCGCCGAATCGGCCGCGCGCCCGTTGCCCCGCCTCGCACGGACCTGGGACGGCAAGATCGAGCCGTTCGATCGTGGCCGTCTGGAGAAGGAAGCGACGTTTGTGTTCCTGGCGATGCCCGAAGCGGCGGCGGCGGAACTGGCGCCGAAACTTCTTGATGCCGGCGTCAAAGTCATCGACCTGTCGGGCGCCTTCAGGATTCGCGACGAAGCGATGCGCGCCAAGTGGTATCCGGCCACGAACCTGATGCCCGGGTCGGTCGCGTACGGATTGGTGGAGCACAACCGGGAGGCAATCAAAAACGCCTCCATGGTGGCGTGCCCCGGCTGTTATCCGACCGCCGCGCTGCTGGCGCTGGTTCCCCTGATCAAGGCCGGCCTGGTGGATACGTCCTGCGGTCTCATCATCGACGCCAAGTCGGGCATCTCGGGTGCGGGCCGGACGGCGAGCGACCGGACCCACTTTTCGGAAAACCACGGGTCAATGGCGGCGTACGGCGTGATGGGCCATCGTCACGTCGCGGAGATGGAACAGGAACTGGGCAGCGAAGTGACCTTCGTGCCGCACCTGGTGCCGCTCGACCGCGGCATTCTCGAGACCATCTACGTCAAGACACGGCCCGGCACGACCAACGAGGCCATTGGCGAAGCCCTCGCGAGCGCATACAAAGATGAGCCGTTTGTGCGGCTCACCGAAGAAGCGCTGCCGGAAATCAAACACGTGACCGGCACAAATTTCTGCGACATCGGCTGGGTGTTTGATGCCGCCAGCCGGCGCTTGATCATGGTGGCGTGCCTCGACAACCTGGTGAAGGGCGCGGCCGGACAGGCCGTCCAGAACTTCAACGTCATGTGCGGGTTTAACGAGCGGATGGGACTGCGATGACCGGACCGCTCGTGCTCAAGCTCGGCGGCGAACTCATCGAGACAGTGGCAGCGCGCGCGGCATTCTCGCAGATGGCCCTGGCCCTGCAGGCATCGCGGCCGTTGGTGGTCGTGCACGGCGGTGGACGCGCCATTGACGCGGAGTTGGCGCGGCGTCAGATCGCGCCGAACAAAGTGGATGGCATCCGGCTGACCGACGCGCCCACGCTTGAAGCCGTCGTGGCGGTGCTCGCCGGCACCGCCAACACTGAACTGGTCGCGGCGCTGGTGATGGCCGGCGTGCGGGCGGTCGGCCTGACCGGGGTGGACGCGGGACTGGCCGAGGCGGCTCGCGCGCTCCCGATGACCTCAACGGCTGGCGCGACCGTGGACCTGGGCCTGGTGGGCGATCCCGATGATGCCGATCCGTCGTTGCTTGAGCTGTTGATGACTCAGGGATACGTGCCGGTGGTGGCCAGCCTCGGCATCGAATCCGGCCCCTCGGGCGCCGGCATCCTCAACGTCAACGCGGACGTGATGGCGTGCCGCCTGGCCGCGGCATTGGGGGCGGAACTCATCATCGCCGGCACCACGGCCGGGGTCCTCGACGCGGACGGTGTACTGATTCCCGCGGTGACGGTGGCCGGCATCGCCGCATTGATTGGCGAGGGCACCGCCACGGCGGGCATGGTGGCCAAACTCAGCGCCTGCCGCGCGGCGCTCGAAGACGGCGTCCCAAGCGTGCGCCTTGTGGATGGACGGCAGTTTGGTCCGGGCGTGAATCCCTCGGCGTTGCCGGGCACGACCCTGACCCAACACGCGGCGAGAGAGGCCGCGCAGGCAGTGGGACAGCGATGACAACATCTTCGACAGTGACGCATTCGGTTCAGGAACGTGAAGCCCTGCACATCCTGCAGGTGTATCGCCGGACGCCGGTCGTGTTCGAGCGCGGCGAAGGCGCGCACCTGTTCACCGGCGAGGGCCGCCAGTACCTCGACTTCATCTCGGGCGTGGGTGTAGCGGCGCTCGGCCACGGCCACAAGGGCCTGGCCGATGCCATCGGCGCCCAGGCGCGCACGCTGCTGCACACGTCGAACCTCTTCTACCATCCGCTTCAGGCCGAAGTCGCCACGCGGCTGGCCGCACGCACAGGACTCGACCGCGCGTTCTTCTGCAACAGTGGCGCGGAGGCCGTGGAAACCTGCCTGAAGTTTGCCCGACGCTTCTGGTTCTCTCAGGGCCTGACCACCCGCACGAAGTACGTCGCGTTCACGCACTCATTCCATGGGCGCACCATGGGTGCGCTGTCGGTCACGTGGGACGACCATTACCGCGCGCCGTTTGCGCCGCTCATCCCGAATGTGGTGTTCGCCGATCCCGCTGACGTGGCGGGATTCGACGCGCTCGTCGACGACACCACTGCCGCCATCATCGTCGAACCGATTCAGGGCGAAGGCGGTGTGCGGCCGATTCCTGCGGCGATGGCGGCGGCCATTGAAGCGGCATGCGCGCGCACGGGCGCGCTGTTGATCGCCGATGAAGTGCAGAGCGGATCGGGGCGGACGGGCGCGTTCCTGTACAGCCAGACGCTGGGCCTCACTCCAGACCTGATCGCGCTGGGCAAGGCGCTGGGAGCGGGAGTACCGGTGGGCGTGGCGATGTTCTCGAACGCCGTGGCAGCCGCCGCGACACCTGGCGATCACGGCAGCACGTATGGCGGCAACCTCCTGGCGTGCCGGGCGGCACTGGTCTTTCTCGAGGCGTTGTCCTCGCCGGCCCTCACCGCGTCGATGGCCGCGGCGTCGGATCGGTTGTTCTCAGGTTTGCGTGCGATGCAGCGCCGGCTCCCGGCCATCAAGGATGTCCGCGGGGCGGGACTGATGGTGGGCGTGGAACTGGCGTACGACGCGGCGCCCGTGGTGGCCGCCGCGTTTGAGCGCGGCCTGCTGATCAACCGGACCAGCACCACCGTGGTGAGGCTGTTGCCGCCGTACATCATCACGACGACGGATGTGGATGCGGCGCTGCCGCTGCTCGAAGACGCCATCGTGGCGGGAGGAACTGCACAGTGACCGATCTGATCATCCGGCCCGCGACTGCCGCGGACGCCGAGGCGATTCACACGCTTGTGACCGACCATCTGGACGAGGGCCATTTGTTGCCCCGCGAGCTGGCGGAGCTGCGCCTCCACGCCGCGAGGTTCATCGTGTGTGATGTGGCCGGGCGGATTGCGGCCTGCGCCGAACTGGCGCCGCTCTCACCCAAAGTGGCCGAGGTGCGGTCGCTTGTGGTCTCGCGCGACTTCCGCGGCGCAGGCCTGGCGCACCGCCTGGTGGGCGAATTGCGCACGCGCGCAAGGACCAGCGGGTTCGATACTCTGACGGCATTCGCCCACGATGCGCGATTTTTTGTGCGGCAGGGCTTCTCGATCGTGCCGCACGTGTGGGTGCCCGAGAAGATCATGACGGACTGCGTGGGATGCCCGCTCTTCCGCAGGTGTGCACAGTACGCCGTGGTACTGCCGCTTCAGACGCAGCAGTTGTATCGTCGCAGCAGTCCGCTGGTGACCGGTGAACGCTCGCGGGCGCGGGTGGCATGACCATGACCGCGCGTCTCATCGAAGGCGGCGTGACCACGCCGGCCGGGTTCACTGCGGCCGGCGTCTACTGCGGCATCAAGAAACCAAACCCCGTCACCCATCCACTGGACTTGTGCCTGATCGCGTCCACGCGGGGCCCCGTGCCTGCGGCGGCGGTCTTCACCACGAATCTCGCTGTGGCCGCGCCCGTCGTCGTCTCTCGAGACCACCTCCACCAATCGGGCGGCTTGTGCGCGGGTGTGGTTGTCAACAGCGGATGCGCCAACGCCTGCACCGGTGACGCCGGCATGGAGGTGGCCCGGCAGATGTCCGCGGCCGCAGGGGCAGCCCTGGGCTGTGACACCGGCCACATCTTTGTCTCCTCCACTGGCGTCATCGGCGTGCCGTTGAATCTTGGGAAGATCAAGGCGGGTATCGTCGCCGCAACCGCCGCGCTTTCCACCGACGGCGCCGCCGACGCCACACGCGCCATCATGACGACCGACCCGTTTCCAAAGTCGTGTGCGGCCGTCATCGACACGCCGAAAGGCCGCGTGACCGTCGGGGGCATGACCAAGGGCTCGGGCATGATCGAACCGCGGATGGCCACCATGCTCGGCTTCCTGACGACCGATGCCAAGGTGGCGCCCGGCGTCCTGCAAACGGCCCTGCGGCAAGTCTGCGATGAGACGTTCAACGCCATCACCGTGGACGGCGAATGCTCAACCAACGACTGTGTGCTGTTGATGGCGTCCGGCCTTTCGGGCGTGGAAATCACCGACCCAGCCGACCCCGCGCTGGTGGAGCCGCTGCGCGTGGTGGCGGGCCACCTGGCGCGAGAGATTGTGCGGGGCGGCGAGGGGGCAACCAAACTCGTGACGGTGCGGGTCACCGGGGCTGCGTCGCTCGTCGACGCGAGGCTTGCCGCGAGAACGATCTGCAACTCGCCGCTGGTCAAGACTGCCATCCACGGCGGCGACCCGAATTGGGGGCGCCTGATCGCCGCGGCCGGACGGTCGGGCGCCCGGTTCGTGCTCGACGCCGCATCCGTGCGCATCGGTGATGTCGATCTGTTCGTTCATGGCGTGCCTTTTGATGAGCGTGCTGCCGCCGCCGCCACGGTGCTTGAGCAGGAACGGATGGTCATCACGGTGGATCTGGGCACAGGCGGCGCAGACGAGGCGACGATGTGGACCTGCGATTTCAGTGAGGAATACGTCAAAATCAACGCGGAGTACCGGACGTGACGCTCGGGTCCAAAGACTTTCTTTCCATCCTCAACCTCACGCCCGAAGCCCTCGAACAGGCGCTGGCTCTGGCCGCGGTCTTCAAGGCGGATCGACTGAACGGCCGGGCGCACCCGCAAGTGCTGGACGGCCAGCACGTCGCGCTGCTCTTCGAAAAGCCCTCGTTGCGGACGCATGCCGCATTCACGATTGCGGTGCGTGAACTCGGCGGCGACGTCATCGAACCGTCGAGCGACGTGGCCTTTGGCGGGCGAGAGTCGGCCAGTGACGTGGCCCGCAACCTCGAACGCTGGGTCCGCCTCGTCGTCGTCCGTACCTTCGAGCAGGCGCGGTTGGAGCGTTTTGCCGCAGCGTCCGACCGGATGCGGGTGATCAACGCCCTGACCGATGAAGAGCACCCGTGTCAGGCACTGGCCGATATGCAGGCGCTCATCGAGCGCTGGGGCCCGCTGAAAGGTCGCACCATCGCGTTTGTCGGTGATGGCAATAACGTGGCAGCATCTCTCGCGCAGGCATCGGTGATGCTCGGCATGCATGTCCGCCTGGCGACGCCACAGGGATTTGAGCTAAATGCGGGGCTGGCCGAATCCGTCCACAGGGTCGCCCGCTTCGGGGCCACGCTCACGCAGGGCCACGATCCAATCGCCGCCGTCAAGGGTGTGGATGCGGTTTACACTGACGCCTGGGCATCCATGGGACAGGAGAGCGACGCGGAACGCCGGATCGGGATCTTCCAGCCATACCAGGTGAATGCCTCGCTGATGGCACAGGCGCGCCAGGATGCCCTGTTCATGCACTGCTTGCCGGCGCACCGTGGCCACGAGGTGACCGATGACGTCATCGATTCACCTGCGTCGATTGTCTTTGACCAGAGCGAGAATCGGCTGCACACACAGAAGGCGCTGCTCGCGATGATCTCGTCGCGGTAGCACGATGCGGATTGCGCTGGGGGTGATCGCCGCGACGTGCGCCACACCGCTGGCAATTGCTGCGGCATTCGGCGCACTTCATTTTTTTCAGGTGGGCTGGTTTGGGGAGCGGGGCTGGCCTCTCGTGCAGGACAGCATTCTGCTCTACGCCGCCTTCTCCGCACCGGTCGCATTCTTCCTGACCATTGCGGCCGGTGGTCCTCTGGCGCATCGACTGGCGCATCTGGGACACACCGGTTTCAGGCGCCACGCCATGGCAGGGATCATCCTCGGCGCAACGCCCTTCATCCTGTTTGACGGTTACGTCATCGGCACCAATCTCCTGCTCGACGTCCGGCCGGCCCCGGACATCGATACCGTCAAGATGGCCCTGCGATGGGCCGCGCTCGGCGCGTGGTGCGGCCTCTGGTCCGCCGGCGCCTACTGGGTGGTAGCGATCAGGGGGTCCTCAGTACGTTAGAGTTCCTCAGTTCTATCCCCACTGGAGGCACCATTGGCACGTCGAGGCATTCACTCTCTCTTTGTTGGACTGGCGCTGGTTGCGGCTGTCCTGATTCCTGAGTCTGCCGCGCGGCTCTCGGGACAAGTGCAGGCGCCGGCTCCGCCAGTGGTTGCGATTCGAAATGCGACACTCATCACGGTGTCGCGAGGCACTATCACCAGCGGCACCATCGTGATGCGAGACGGCAAGATTGCCGCGATCGGCGCCAACGTCCAGGTGCCGGCCGGCGCCACCGTCGTGGATGGCACGGACAAGTTCGTCACGCCCGGCCTCATCGACGCGCATTCGCACATCGGCAATGACGCCATCAATGAAGGCGCCACGGCGGTCAGTTCGATGACCGACATGGGCCAGGTGCTCAACCCGACGAACATCGCCATCCAGCGCGACCTGGCAGGCGGCCTGACCACCGCCAACATCCTGCACGGCAGTGCCAATCCGATTGGCGGCGGCTCGGTGACCATCAAGCTCCGCTGGGGCGTGGAAAAGGGTGACGACCTGATTTTCGAAGGGTCGATGCCCGGGATCAAGTTTGCCCTTGGTGAAAATCCGAAGCGGCAGGGCGGTGGGGCCGGCGGTCTACAGGGTGGCGGTCCGCCCCGCTATCCCGCGACGCGACAAGGCGTGGAGTTTGTCATTCGTGATGCGTTCACGCGCGCGAAGAAGTACCAGAAGGACTGGGCGGCTTATGCCGCTGCGCAGAAGGCAGGACAGACCATCATTCCGCCGCGCCGCGACCTGCAACTCGACGCGCTCGTGGAAGTGCTTGAAGGCAAACGTCTGGTGCATTGCCACTCCTACCGCGCGGACGAAATCCTGATGATGATTCGCGTCGCCGATGAAATGGGCTTCAAGGTCGCCACCTTCCAGCACGTGCTCGAAGGCTACAAGGTGGCCAAGGAAATTGCGGCCCACGGCGCAGGCGCCTCCACGTTTTCTGACTGGTGGGGCTACAAAATCGAGGCCGAAGATGCCATTCCCGGCAACGCGGGCCTGATGACCCACAAGGGTGTGAACGTCTCGATCAACTCCGACAGCGCGGAGCACGCACGCCGCCTGAACACGGAAGCGGCCAAATCGGTGCGGTGGGGTGATGTCAGCGACGACCAGGCCATCGCCATGGTCACCATGAATCCGGCGCGCCAGCTCCGTATCGAAAACCGCGTGGGTTCGCTCGATGTGGGCAAGGACGCGGACGTGGTGCTCTGGAACAGCCACCCCCTCAGTACGTTTGCCATCGTTGACCAGACCTACATCGACGGCAAGGTGTACTACGACCGCGTGGCGGACCTCGCGCGGGCTGTGGACGTCGAAAAGCAGCGTGCGGCCCTGGGCGACCGCGCCGGCGGCGCCCCTGCGACCCCGGCGGTGACGGCAAACCTCTTCAACATCACTCCAGAAGCCGGCAAGGTGGCGTACAACACAAACGGCGGCACCTGGGCCATCACCAACGCGCGCATCCACCCGGTTTCTGGTCCGGTCATTCCCAAAGGCACCATCGTCATCCGGGGAAACCTGATTCAGGCTGTGGGTGCCAACGTCAGCGTGCCTTCGGGCGCTCGTGTGGTGGACGCCAAAGGCGGCAGCGTGTATCCGGGATTCATCGACGCGCAGACCGACCTCGGCCTCAACGAGCCCGGCGTCCGTAGCTACGACGATGTGAATGAGATGCTGCCGTTTAATCAGATGCTGCGCACGCGAGTGGCGTTTCAGTCAGACAGCGACGCCATTGCGGTGGCACGCACTGAAGGCATCACGTCGGCGGGTATCTTCCCCGGCGGCGGCATTATCGGCGGCGAGGTGCCGCTGATGAATCTTGACGGCTGGACGTGGGAGGAAAACGTGGTGCGGCCGGCAGCCGGGTTGGCGTTTTCATTCCCAGGCGGTGGCGGCGGAGGTCGCGGCGGCGGGTTCCCGGCGGGCGGGCGCGCGGGCGGGGCCGGCGGCAATTCCGGACTGCGGGAACTTGAGGCGTTGCTGGCGCAGGCCAAGGTCTATGGGACCAATCCGGCGCGAGAGAAGAACTGGAACCTCGAGCCCTTCCTGCCCATCCTGAACAAGCAGCAGGCGTTTTATATCAGCGCCGGCAGCGAAGCGGCGATCACTCAGGCGATTGCGTGGGCGCAGCGCCAGAGCGTGAATATCGTCATTCGCACCAGTCCGGCGGTCGCGGTCACGAGCGCGGCTGCGCTCAAGGCCGCAAGCGTGCCTGTGATCATCAGCACCGTCCTGGCGCTTCCGCAGGGGGATGATGTCTTCCACGCGGCGACGTATCAGGCCGCGGGTGAACTGGAAAAGGCAGGCGTAACGTTTGCGTTTTCGAGCGGCGGGTTTGAAACCGTTCGCCTGATTCCGTTTCAGGCCGCCATCTCGGTGGCGTGGGGGCTCAGCAAGGAGCGCGCGTTGCGGGCAATGACGCTTGATGCCGCGAAGATCTTCGGCGCCGACGCGCTGGTCGGCAGCATCGAGGCCGGCAAGGTGGCCAATCTGGTGGTGACCAACGGCGACGCGATGGAAATCCGGTCGCGTGTGCTTCACGTGGTCATCGCGGGCAAAGAGGTGCTGCTGCAGAACAAGCAGACAGAGCTATTCAACCGTTACATGGGTCGTCAGTAGGAGGCAATCGTCATGCGAAACCTGAGAACACTCGTCATTCAGGGCGCTGCGATCCTCATCGCGACGCTCACGTTCACACTCACGGGAGGCGCGGCGCCAGCCGGCCTCACCTACGCCATCAAGGGCGCGAAGATTGTCACCGTTTCTGGAGCGGTGATTGACAACGGCTCCATCGTCATGCGCGACGGCGTGATCCAGGCAGTCGGGGCGAATGTCGCCATTCCGGCCGATGCTATCGTCACGGACGGCGCCGGGCTGACGGTGTATCCGGGTCTGATCGACATGGCTAGTGCTGCGCCGCTCGAAGCCACGACGCCAGCCGCACAGGATCCGGCGGCCGGACGCGGTGGTGGCGGGGGCCGAGGCGGCGGTGGCGCGACGTTCGCAACGCTTGAAGAAGCCGACCGCGCGAAGCGTGCGGCCATCCTGCGTCCCGACTATCAGGCGGCTGAGAACCTCGTCGAAGCGAGCGATGCGCTGGGCCAGATGGCCCAGGCCGGCATCACGAGCGTCCTGGCCGTGCCCTCGCAAGGCATCTTCAAGGGCCAGAGCGCGCTGGTCAACACCATGTACCCGCCTGAGGATCCGCAAATCAGCACCATTGCGGACTATCGTCGCGGTCTGGCCGTGGTGAAGGCGCCCGTCGCCCAGCACGTGAACATCGGAGGCCGCGGCGGCGGCACGGGGTATCCGAACTCGCTTCTCGGTACCATCGCGTTCACGCGGCAGGGATTCCTGGACGCGCAGTGGCAGCGTGACGCCACGGCGATTTACGAAAAGACCGGCGCTCGTGGACCGCGGCCGCTGGTGGAGCCGTCACTTGATGCGCTCAAGCCGGCGCTCGCACAACAAATGCCGGTGGCGTTTGACGCCAACGAGGGCCGTGAAATCGATCGCTCATTGCTGATGGCGCGTGACTTTGGCCTCGACCCGATCATCGTCGGCGGCTCCGGCGCGGCGAGCCGCATCGCGGACCTGCAGAAGGCGAAGGCCCGGGTGATCTACGGCGTGAACTTCCGCGGCGGTGGCCCCGGAGCCGCTGGTGCGGCTGGTGGGGGGGGCGGTCGGGGAGGCGGGGGAAGTGATTCGCTGCGGGCGATGCAGGCAGCGGCCGATGCGCCGAAGGTGCCGGCGATGCTGGCGCAGGCCGGTGTGCCCTTTGCCTTCACGAGCGGCGGCACCTTGCTGCCGTCGGACTTTGTGCGCAATGCGGCGCGAACGGTCAAGGAAGGCAACCTCACCGCCGACGCGGCGCTCAAGGCGCTGACCCTTGAGGCTGCGCGCATCGCCGGCGCAGCCGATCGCGTGGGCTCAATCGAACAGGGCAAGATCGCAAACATCCTCGTCACCGACGGCGACCTGTTCGAAGCCGCCACGCGCGTGCGTCACGTGTTCATCGACGGCAGACCCATTGAAATCAATGCGACCGCCGCAGGCGCGGGACGGGCTGGCCGCGGGGGCGGGCGGTGACGGCGAATTGACTGTATTGCGCGAATGTGTAAATGGCCGAGTGTCCGGACGGACACTCGGCCATTTTACTGAGCGCTCAAGCGGACGAACCGCTGTTACGGCAGGCGCAGGACCTGGCCGGGCTTGATCTTGTCGGGATCGCTCAACTGATCCTTGTTCAGCTCGAAGATCTTCATGTACGCCGCGGCATTGCCGAGATGCGTCTTGGCAATGGCGCCAAGCGTGTCACCGTCCTTGACGGTGTACGTCTTGGCGGCTGCGGGTGTGGCTGCCGGACCACCGGTGACCTGGATGTCGGCCACGATGTCGTTCTTCCAGGTTGGAATCGTCTTGATGGCGGTCCAGAGTTCGTTCTTCTCGTCTTCAGTGGCCACGGTGCCCTTGAAGTGCAGCTTGCCGTCCCGTTCGTCGGCGCTGCCGTGAAACTTGCCCTTGGCCGTCTGAATTGCGTATGCGTACGTGTCTCTCAATCCCATAAACCACCTCAGTTGTGAATCGTCGTTCGTCTAAGTTCGTCTATTCGTCCAGCACGAAGGTCACCATCATGTTGACCTGGTACTCCGTCACGCGGCCGTCGTCACACCGCACGTGCTGCTCCTTGATCCAGGCTCCGCGAATATTCCGGAGCGTCTTGCTGGCGCGCGCCAGGCCCTGCTGAATGGCGTCTTCAAAACTCTTCGTGGATGTGGAACTGATCTCGCTGACTTTCGCTACTGACATGTGTCCTCCTGAGTGACTCCCCAACGATCAGAGGATACGGCGGACCGACGGGACACTGAAGTGCGGAACAGCACACTTCTGGGCAGTGCGATCACGAAGCAAAAAGCCACACCATCGCCTCGGGCAGCCGTTTCGCCCAACGGTCTTCTGAGTGGTCGCCGAGGGGGTCGTCAGCACCGTTCACATTGCCGGCATCCAACTGATCCACCAGGAGACGTCGCAACCGGCGCACGTTGGCCGCGGTCTGCCGGCCTTCCTTGAGCCCGACGTCGAGCCAGACGCGCGTCCCGGGCGCCAGGGGCTGCCGACGCACCCGCGTCAGCATCACCGCATCGTCCCACCAGAGTGACGGGGACATGACCAGGAGGCGGCCAAACCGGGCGGGATACTGCTGGGCGATGGCCAGGGTCACCAGGCCGCCCAGGGAAGAGCCGCCCATGGCGAGCCGGCCGGCGCGGGTGTCAACACCGTATTCCGCCTCAAGGAACGGCACCAGTTCCTCGACGACAAACTTTCCGTAGCGCCCGGCTTGGCCGGCGCCAGGATGGTCGCCTTCGGTCGGGGTCATTTCGAGAATTCGCTCCTCGGCGGCATGGTCAATGCCTGCAATGACCAGCGGTGGAATCCGGCCCTCCTCCACCAGCCGAGCCGCAGTCTCGGCCACCTGCCACGTCACACCGGGACGATGGGCGCGCTCACCGTCAAACAGGTTCTGCCCGTCGTGGAGGATGAGTAACGTCCTGAGTCCAGGGTCCAGAGTCCAGGGTCCGCCGTCGGGTCCGTGGGTCCCAGTGTCCGCCGTCCAGACGGTGATTCGACGGGGCCCAGAAATCCATTCAGAAGGAACATCGTGGCGCAGCATGAGATGACGTAGTATCGGCGACATGAGTCGCGAGTACCACCGGTGGTTTGCACGGGACCTGAACCGGGACATGGAAATGTTGACGTTTGGCCATGCCGGGCGTCCTGTGATTGTCTTTCCGACCTCAATGGGAGCCTTCTTCGAATACGAAGACCGTGGCATGGTGGACGCGCTGGCGGACAAGATCGGCGCAGGGGCCCTGCAGCTCTTCTGCGTCTCGAGTGTGGACGCTGAGAGCTTCTACGCGGACTCGATTCACCCCCACGACCGCATCCAGCGATATCTGCAATACGAGCGCTACCTGACCGGGGAGGTCGTGCCGTTCATCAAGGGGCGAACGGGAAGCGACACCGCCGGCGTGACCGGCTGCAGTTTTGGGGCCTACCACGCCCTGACGATGGCGCTGCGGCATCCGGATGTGTTTACGTCGTGCATCAGCATGGGTGGTGCCTTCGACATCATGCGATTCCTCAACGGCTATTCCGATACCGACACCTACTTGTTGTCGCCGCCGCTCTTCCTTCCCAACCTTGAGGATTCCTGGTTCCTTGATCGGTACCGCCAGAACAAGTGGGTGCTGGTCACCGGCGAAAACGACATCTGTCGGGCCCGCACTGAGGAAGCCGCGCGGCTCCTGGACCAGAAGGGCATTCCCAACAGTCTTCACGTGTGGGGCCACGGCTCCGAGCACGATTGGCCGGAGTGGGTCAAAATGGCTGGGGTATACATTCCATAGCCGGGGTCCAGGGGTCGTTTCGTAGCGCGGCCTGGGTCTCAAGGCCGCGATTGACAGGAGATTCATGTGGCGGGATTGATCGGTGTGTTGTTCGGGATGGAAGAGACGTTTCCACCGGCGTTGGTGGAGCGGATCAATGGCATGGGTGTGCCCGGGGTGTCGGCAGAATTCGTGAATATCGGCGCCGTCCGCATGGATGAGCCCTCGCGGTATCGGGTAATCGTCGATCGCATTTCGCACGACATTCCGTTTTACCGCGCGTACCTGAAAAATTGCGCGTTGAGCGGAACGGCGGTGATCAATAACCCGTTCTGGTGGAGCGCCGACGACAAGTTCTTTAACTATGCGCTGGCACAGCGCCTTGGGGTGGCGGTGCCACCCACGGTCATCCTTCCCCACAAAGAGCACCCGGCGGGCACCTCCGGCAAGTCGATGCGCAACCTCCAATACCCGTTGAACTGGGAAGATGTGTTTGCCTACATCGGGTTTCCGGCGTTCCTCAAGCCGTTTGACGGCGGGGGCTGGAAGGACGTGTTCCAGGTGCGGTCAGCCAAGGAACTGTTTGTGGCCTACGACCAGTCGGGCACGTTGTGCATGACGCTGCAGAAGGCCGTGAACTTCAAGGAATACTTCCGTTGCTATGTGATTGGCCAGGAGAAGGTCCACATCATGCCGTACGACCCGCGGCGGCCGCATGCGGAACGGTATGTCATGGACCCGCCGGCCTACGATCCGGCGCTCCTCGCACGTGTGGAACGCGATGCGCTGACGCTGTGCCGTGCTCTGGGCTACGACCTGAACACCGTGGAGTTTGCCGTCGAGGACGGCATCCCGTATGCCATCGATTTCATGAACCCTGCGCCTGACGCCGACCGGCACTCGGTGGGCGAAGCCAATTTCGCGTGGATCGTTGACGCCGTGGCAGACCTGGCTGTCAGGAAGGCCCTCGAGCCGCCGGCACCACCCACGTACCGCTGGGACGGATTCCTGAGAGGGTAACGCCGGGTCTGAAGACCCGGCCTCCGAAGGCCACTATGACCACACCGTCCTTCACGATCGGCATCGAAGAGGAATACCAGACCATCGATCCGCGTACCTACGACCTTCGGTCCCACATCCAGACGGAGATCTTCGAAGAAGGCAAACGGCGGATGAAGGAAAAGGTCAAGACCGAGATGCATCAGTCGGTGGTCGAGGTCGGCACCGGCGTCTGTCGGACGGTGGCCGAAGCTGACCTGGACCTGCGCGACCTCCGGCGCCAGATGATCGGCCTGACCGAAGAAAACGGGCTGCTGATGATCGCCGGCGCCACGCACCCGTTCGCCGACTGGCGCGTGCAGGACATTTCCCCCGACGAACGCTACGTGCAGGTCGTGGAGGACATGCAGATCGTGGCGCGAGCCAACCTGATCTTCGGCCTGCACGTGCATGTAGGCATCGAAGACCGCGAAACACTGATCCACCTGATGAACCAGATGCGGTACTTCCTGCCGCACCTGCTGGCCATCTCGACGAACTCGCCCTTCTGGATTGGGATGAACACCGGCCTGAAGTCGTACCGATGCAAGGTGTTTGACCGCTTCCCGCGTACGAACATTCCAGACACGTTCACTTCATGGGCCGACTTCGAGAACTTTGTCTCGCTGCTGGTCAAGACCAAGTCCATCGACAACGCCAAGAAGATCTGGTGGGACGTGCGCCCACACCCGGTGTTCGACACGCTTGAGGTCCGCATTTGCGACATCCCCCTGCGCGTGGAGGAAACGATCGCGATCGCGGCGCTCATCCAGGCAACGATGGTGAAGTTGTACCGCTTGCACGCCAAAAACCAGAGCTGGCGTGTCTACAGCCGCGCCCTGCTGATGGAAAACAAGTGGCGTGCGTCACGCTACGGCATCGACGGCATGCTCATCGACTTCGGCAAGGAACGCGAGGTCCCCGAGCGCGAATTGCTGCTCGAATACCTCGACTGGGTAGACGATGTGCTGGATGAGCTGGGATCGAGGGATGCCGTGAATGTGGTGCGGTGGATCCTTGAAAATGGCACCGGCGCAGACCGCCAGTTGCGCGTCTACGAAGAGTCCGGGCATGATCTCAAGGCGGTCGTGAATTACATGATTGCTGAGACGAGACACGGACTTTAAGGGTCCAGGGTCCAGGGTCCAGGGTCCAGGGTCCAGGGTCCAGGGTCCAGAGTCCAGGGTCCAGGGTCCAGGGTCC
>JBKJQX010000242.1:0-9769 GCA_046594875.1 Vicinamibacterales bacterium | reverse complement strand
GCTGTTCTTCCGCGAGCAACTGGTCAGGCATTCAGCCTGATGAGGCGCCCGGCCCGCAGGGGTCGTCTTGGCGCAGGAGTCGATCATGGGTCGCAAACTGTACGTCGGTAATCTCCCCTACACCACCACTGAAGACGAGCTTCGAGACTTGTTCAGCGCGGCTGGTGCCGTTGACACCGTAAACGTTGTCCGTGACAACGCCACGGGCCGCGCGCGCGGATTCGCGTTCGTCGAAATGGCGACTGACGCAGATGCGCAGAAGGCCATCGATCAGTTCAACGAGCAGCCGATGGGCGGCCGCAATCTGGCAGTCAACGAAGCGCGTCCGAAGCCCCAGTTCGGTGGCGGCGGCGGTGGCGGCTACGGCGGCGGCGCTGGTGGCGGCGGCAACCGTCGTCGCGAACCGCGCTGGTAACACGCGGTCATTTAACCCGGCCGCCTCGTGCGGCCGGGTCTCTTTTTCTCAGCACGACCCAGCAGCGGTTCCCGGAGGTTCTCTGTGAAGGTGTACTCAAAAGGCGCGCGTGTGTCGCAGCCGAACTACGGGCCGGGCACGGTCACTGATGCCGACGCGCATCACACCGTGATCGATTTCGACAACCATGGCCTGAAGCGTTTTGTGACGACGATGGTGGCGCTCGCCCCGTCGAGTGAGCCTGCGCCCGAAAAGGCCAAGGCCGTCCGTCGCAAGAAAGCCGTCAAAGCCACAAAGGCTGCCGAAGTCTAGATCGCGCGTATCGGTGTCTAACCCTCCACCTGGGAGGGGAGCCTTGATAACAACGACCCGACGTGTTTGCTTGGCGTCAGTGTGTCTCCTGCTCTGTCTTTTTGCGGTTCCTGCCTCGGCTCAGGCGCCTGCAACCCCACCTCCAACACCGGCGACACCCCAGCTCTTGCGAGTATTCGTCGACTGCACCTATGAGTGCGACACCGAATACCTTCGCCAGAATGTGCAGTTCGTAGACTATGTCCGGGATCGAACGGTCGCAGACCTCCATGTCCTTGTAACTACTCAGGACACGGGCGGTGGCGGCACGGCGTGGACGGCAAAGTTCATCGGCCTCGGCCGGTTCGACAAGATCGATCGCCAGCTCAGTTTCAATACCGCATCAACCGCGACCAGCGATGATCGCCGCAAGGAGTTCGCGCGCATCTTCAGGCTCGGCATCGCATCTTACGCGTTCGAGTCTTCCGCCGGCGCGCAGCTCGACGTGCAGTGGAAGAAACCCGAGGGCGAGACCGCTACGGCGAAGCCGGCAAAAGATCCATGGAACTACTGGGTCTTTCGGACGAACCTGAGCGGAAACCGGGACGGCGAGCAGTCCACCGGCTCCAGTTCCTACCGGGTCAGCTTTTCGGCGAATCGCACAACCGAACAATGGAAGATCAGCCTCTCATCGAGCGGCAGCTACAGCGAAAGCATGTTCGACCTTGGCGACGATGGAGGCCGCATCAAGAGCACGTCGGAAAGCTGGAGTTTCGATTCGCTAGTCGTCAAGAGTCTGGGGCCCAGGTGGTCGGTCGGTGGCCGCTCGTCACTCTCACACTCCAGCTATTCGAACACCGACAAACAGTTCACGTTTGCGCCCGGCGTGGAGTTCAGCGTATTTCCATACAGCGAGTCGTCGCGCCGCAACCTGACGCTGCTGTATACGCTTGGTGCCACGCGCTACGAGTATAGAGACGTGACGATCTTCGACAAGCTGTCGGAGACGGTCCCGAACCATTCGTTGAACACCCAGCTTGGCCTTCGACAGCCGTGGGGCTCGATCGGAACTGGCGTCACCTTGTCGCAACACCTCAACAAGCCCGGCCGCTATCGCATTTCGACGTACGCAAGTGCGGACGTCCGTCTGTTCAAGGGATTCTCTTTCAATATGTTCGGGTCGTACGACCGGATCCGTGATCAGATTTCGCTCCGCAAGGGCGGCGCCACTTCCGAAGAGGTGCTGCTGCGCCGGCGGCAGCTTGCCACCGGACACAGCTACAACATCGGATTCGGTGTCAGCTACAGCTTCGGTTCGATCTTCAACAGCGTGGTGAACCCCCGTTTCGGGGGAGGCGGCGGCCACTTTTTCTTCTTCTGATGGGGACCAGGCGGGGATAATTGCGCCCTTCCGCCGAGGGCGGCCAAATGGCTCCTGATCGGCCATAATACGGGCCTGCCACGCCCCCCTGCAGGTGGGTGATGGCATGCCGTTCACGTGGCGAGCCCACTGGTGGAACCTATGGCCAAAGCAAGCGACGACAAAACGACCTTCAAGGGAATCTTCGACGATGTGGTCGAGAAGCTGGACACGGACGGCCGTGATGCGCTTGACACGTTTCTGGAACTCGAGGAGCAGATGGTTGGGAAATACCAGGACCATCTGGACTCCCTTCTCGAGAAGCAGGCTGAAGTGCATAAAGAGTTCACGCGGCTGGTCTCGACGGCGTTCAGCAATTCGTCGCAGCTCCATTCCCACTACCGGAAGTCGGTCCGCGACAGTCATGACACGCTCATCAAGGCCCACCTGGATCTTGTCAGGCGATTGAGGAGCAACTTGACTCCGTCCAAGCCGGCACCCGCATCGGGCAGCGACACACCGGGCGGTCCGGCGCGTAAACCGCGGGCACGAAAGGCGTGACGCGCGGGCTCTCTTCGGACGGCGCAACGGACCTTGCGGTGCGTCAGGAACTGGCGCGCCGACTGTCTCGCCGGACGCCCGACCAGGCACCGGTCCTGACCGAGGATGCGGTACTCGCGGACCTCGGCCTGGGTTCGCTCGATCTGTTCGAGTTGGTCGATGCGCTCGAAACCGCGCTCGCGGTCAATCCCTTTGAAGGACGCCTCGCGCTCAGTGACGTCCGGACCGTCGGGGACCTGTGCGCGGCGTATCGATCGGGGACTGGTGGCGCGTCGCCGGCTCACGCTGCCGACGATCTACTCGAGAGGAGCCGGCGTCGCGCCGAGGCGAGGCGCCGTGGCCAACAGCCGTGAGTCGGCCCGCTGAGCCAGGCGGAATCGCGATCGTCGGCATCGGCCTGCGATTACCCGGTGCCAGATCTCCCGTGGAGTTCTGGGAGAATCTGCGAAACGGCGTGGAGTCCATCCGATTCTTTTCGAAGGATGAACTAGTCGCCGCTGGGATCGATGGCGAGGTGCTTCGAGACCCGCACTACGTTGGCGCCTCGCCCGTCATCGACGACTTCGATCGGTTTGACGCGGCGTTCTTCAGCTACTCGCCGAAGGAAGCGGCGATCATGGATCCGCAGAACCGGCTGTTCCTCGAAGTCTGCTGGCAGGCACTGGAGGATGCCGGATACGACCCGGAGCGGACGCAGGATGCAGTCGTTGGCGTGTTCGCCGGTGCGGGCAGTGCGCTCACAAGTTACATGCTGGCGTACAGCGGCCACCCGGACATGCAAGGGCAAACGGCTGGATTGCAGCACATCAACGCCGACAGGGACTTTCTCAGTACCCGCGTCTCGTTCAAACTTAATCTCACGGGACCCAGCCTTACCGTGCAGACGGCGTGCTCAACGTCGCTCGTCGCGGTGCACCTGGCCTGTCAGTCGCTGCAAAACGGCGAGTGCGATGTCGCGCTGGCAGGCGCGTCGACGATTCGGGTGCCGCACATCTCGGGCTACCTCGCCGAGCCCGACAGCGTCCATTCCGCCGACGGCCATTGCCGTTCGTTTGATGCGTCCGGACGAGGCACGATTTTCGGCAGCGGCGTCGCGGCCGTCGTCCTGAAAGATCTGCGAAGGGCGATCGAGGACGGTGACCATGTCTACGCAGTGATCAAGGGCAGCGCGATCAACAACGACGGCGCGGCAAAGATCAGCTATACGGCGGCGAGTGTTCAAGGGCAGGCGCGCGCCATGGTCGAGGCACTCGAGGTCGCGGGGGTCAGCGCCGACACGATTCAGTATGTCGAATGCCATGCCACGGGTACGGTGGCTGGCGATCCGATCGAGATCCAGGCGCTGACGCGTGCGTTTCGGACACAAACCAATCGCCGCGGCTTCTGCGCGGTCGGATCGGTCAAGACCAACATCGGGCATCCGGAGCAGTCTGCCGGACTGGCGGGGTTAATCAAGGCGGCGTTGTCGCTCAGTCATCGCGAGCTGCCGCCAAGCCTGCACTTTGTGACACCAAACCCCAACATCCCGTTCGAGGCCAGCCCGTTCTATGTCCAGACCGCACGCACGGCGTGGCCTGCGACCGATGGCCCGCGCCGGGCCGCCGTCAACAGCCTGGGCATCGGC
Organism: Vicinamibacterales bacterium; assembly: GCA_046594875.1. GTDB lineage: Bacteria > Acidobacteriota > Vicinamibacteria > Vicinamibacterales > SCN-69-37 > SYFT01. The sequence goes on along the minus strand of JBKJQX010000242.1, from coordinate 5,518 downwards.
GGCACCAATGCGTTTCTCATCCTCGAAGAAGCGCCCGTAGTGGCTGGGAGTTCGTCTATCGAACCCTCCCGGCCGCTGCTGTGCTGCCTCTCGGCCAAAACCGACGCGGCCCTCCGGAGGCGCGTGGCGCAATTCTCGGCCGTGCTCGATTCGGCGGACCCGCCGCCGCTCGAGGATCTGTGCTACACGGCGAACGTCAGCCGAAGTCGGTTGGTCCGCCGTTTCTCGGCTGTCGCTTCGACGCCTGCCTCGTTGAGAGATGCGCTCGCCGCGTTTCTTGAGAGTCCACTCGATGAATCGCCGGCTACCGCTGGCCCCGGCCCGATCGCGTTCATTTTCAGCGGACAGGGTGCGCAGTACGCCGCGATGTCCGGCGGTCTGTACGACGCCATCCCGATGTTTCGGCAGGCGTTTGATGCGTGCGACACCCTGCTGCGCCCGCACCTCAAGGCGCCACTACGCGACATCATTGCCGGATCAGGCGACACCCGGGCACTGACCGATACCGCCATCGTGCAACCAGCGCTCTTTGCAGTCGAGTATGCGATTGCGCGCACCTGGCAGGCCTGGGGCATCAATCCGAGCGCGGTGATGGGCCACAGCGTCGGCGAGCTGGTGGCGGCCTGCATTGCCCAGGTGCACGACCTCCCGGATGCCATCGAGTTGGTCGCCGCCCGCGGTGCACTCATGCAGTCGATCACCGAACGCGGTGCGATGCTCGCGTGCTTCGCCAATGAAGACGTCATCCATGAAGCGCTCCGCCGGGAGAAGGGCGTTGTTGGCATTGCGGCCGTCAATAGCCCTGCGAATACCGTCGTGTCCGGAGATGTCGCAGCCATCGCTCGGGTCCAGCGCCGGCTCGAAGCCGCGGGAATCCGCACTCAACCGCTTGCGGTCTCGCATGCCTTTCATTCCGCCCTGCTCGATCCGATCCTGCCAGCACTCAATGCCGCTGCGGCACGGGTGACCAGTCGCTGTCCTGAGTTGACCCTCGTGTCCAACGTGACCGGCGCACAGTTGGTCGAGGCGCCTTCGCCAGCCTACTGGTGTGACCATGCGCGGCTCCCCGTCCGTTTTGCCGATGGGATCAAGACATTGCACGAGCTCGGCTGTAGAACCTTCGTGGAAATTGGACCCGGTGGCTCAGCGATTGCGGCTGCGCGAGAGTGCCTGCCGCGTTCCGACGCGCAGTGGCTGGCCTCCATCACAAAGCACCGCGACGAACATACGACGATGCTCGGGAGCCTTCGGTCCTTATACCTCAACGGCGCTTCGGTGAACTGGGATCGGGTGCATGAGGGCGGCCGCCGCGCCCGCGTCTCCATTCCCGTCTACCCTTTTGAACCAACTCGGCATTGGCTTGAGCCTCTGGCACCTTGGGGCTCACACCATCGCACGGTCCCTTCTGGCCGTGCGGACACCGAACCGCGCCATGCCGATGACGGGCTCCCGTCGTTCTATCACGTCGCGTGGGTCCGTCGGTCCGCCACGGATTCTTCGTCGCCGGATCCAGCTGCGGCAACTGGCCCCTGGTTCGTGATCGCCGATGCCGGCGGCTTCGGGGATCGCGTGGTCCGGGCCCTGAAACAGCGCGGTGCGGCCGTTCAGATCTTGCGGGCATCTACGCCGAATGTGACCGGCCGGCTGCTGGAGGCTCTCGCGCGTCTGGGGCGGGGCGGCGTGCGCCGGGTCATCGACGCACGCGGATTGGACGCGACCCGCGCCACCATGTTGTCGCCGGCCGCGCTCGCGCGCGCGGAGACGGCGATCGCCCGAACCGCACTGTCGATCATCCTCGGCCTGGCCAACGCGCCGCCTTCGGGCGAGACACGGCTGTGGATCCTCACGCGTGGCGCCGTGCGTGTCACGCCCGACGATGTCGCGTGTGAGCCCGTGCCGGCGCTGCTCTGGGGCCTGGGCCGGACGGCAGCGCTCGAGACGCCGTCGATCTGGGGCGGCCTTCTCGACCTCGATCCGGCCCGGCGGCCCAGTCGCAGCGAGGCCGAAGACCTCATCGATGGGATCCTGCAATCAGTCGGCGAGCCTCAGGTGGCACTCCGACACGGCGCGACCCACGTGGCCCGGCTAGAGCCCCTTCATCCCACCGCTTCCGCTTCGGCTCCCATCGCGCTCACACCGGAGGCGACATACCTGATCACCGGCGGTCTGGGAATGCTCGCACTGACGATTGCGACGTGGCTGGTGGAGGTTCGCGGCGTAAAGCACCTCGCTCTGGTAAGCAGAACCGGCGATGCGACGCCAGTCCGTGCGCAGATCGCCGCCCTCGAGGCTGCGGGCGCGCAGGTGCAGATCCTGGCTGCCGACGTCTCCCGCTCCGCGGACGTGCGCCGGCTGCTTCGCCACATCGGGCGAACGATGCCGCCGCTCGCTGGCGTTGTTCACTGCGCGGGCGTCCTCAGCGATGGAATTCTCGGGCAGATGGATGAAGCGGCGTTTACCCGGGTCACGGCGCCGAAAGTTCGCGGTGCCTGGTTGCTGCACCACCACACCCGGACGATGCCTCTCGATTTTTTCCTGCTCCAGTCATCGCTGCTCAGCCTGACTGGATCAGCCGGGCAGGCCAACTACACTGCCGCCAACGCGTTTCTTGACGCGCTGGTCGACTACCGGCGCTCGCTGGGGCTACCCGCCATGGCGGTCAACTGGGGGCCGTGGGCTGGCGCCGGCATGGCCGCCTTCGCGGGCGCACGCGGTCAGTCGATCTGGCGGGATCGCGGCGTCACGCTGATCGATCCGGGTACCGGATGTCGCGCGCTCGACGTTCTCTTTAGTCATCCCGTGCCTCACGCCGCCGTCGTCACCTGCGACTGGTCGCGATACGCCGGGCAATTGCCCGCTCCCGCCAGGTTCTTCGACTTGGTTGCCGGGCTGCCCGGTGTGGCCGGCGAGAAGAGGCCAACGGACCTCGACGATTTGCGGTCCCGGCTGGCGGCTGCCGGACCGGCTGAACGCCGCGCCTTGCTCGTCAATGCCCTCCAGCGCCAACTTGCGAAGGAGCTGGGTTTCGCGCGCGGGTTGGACCCGAAGCAACCGCTTGAGCAGCTCGGTGTGGACTCGCTGATGGCGGTCAATCTGGCGAATCGACTCGAAGCCAGCCTGGGCCTGCGAGTTCCCCTCGTCAAACTCATCAAGAGTCCGAGTCTGGAGGGACTTGCCGACGAGCTGCTGTCGGAACTGGCCCCCGGATCGGCCGATGAGACTGAGGTCCACGCCAAGGCCTCGGTCCATCTCGACAATTGGACTCAAGCGACGCGGGCACCGGCGATCTCGATCACGCGCGGAAACGGCTGGCTGGTATTTCCGAAGCCGAACGCTGCGGCAACGTCACGGCTTTTCTGTTTCAACTACGCGGGAGGCGGCGCGGGTACGTATCGGCCCTGGGCTGACCTGATATCGGACTCCATTGAACTCGTGGCGATCGAGCCCCCCGGTCGTGGAGGCCGCATCGACGAGCCACCGTTTGTCCGGCTCGACGCGCTGCTCGACAGCCTGATGCCAGAGCTACGGCCTTACCTTGATAAACCTGTGGCGATGTTCGGTCATTGCCTTGGCGGCCTGAGCATGTTTGAAGCCACACGGCGGGCTCTGGCTTCATCGGTTGACGTGAGGCACGTCTTCGTGTCGGGATGCCGTCCGCCACACGCACTCGACACGCTGGGCGACTTCGAGGAGGACTTGCTTTCGAAGCTCCTGCCCAATCGCGCATTCGATCCGATCGCGCCTTTCCATGATCAGCCCGAATCAGTTTTTGCGCGGGTGATTCAGCAATTCGATATTGGAATCACCGACGAGTTCCTTGCGCGACCTGAGTTGCGCCGTCTGCTCCTGCCGTCCATTCGCGCGGATTTCGAGCTGGCGTACCGGTACCGGTGCGCGCCGGAGCCCCCGTGGGACGTCCCGATTTCTTGTTTTTGCGGGCTCAAGGACTCGTACGTCACCCGCATGGACGCCCTCGGGTGGCACCGCTACACCGACCGGGAGTTCCGGATCCACTATCGCCCAGGCACGCACTATCTCGTCGCGGAGGATCGCGACTTCATCGTGCGGACAATCAATGAGGCCCTGGCGACCGGTCGCCAATCCAGCCCCAGGAGTCACTTCGACACGCCCGTCAACGCCTGACCCGTCACAGAAAAGGAGATCGCGATGCCTCGTCGTCAATCGTCATCACGCAGGCCTGCAAGGCCAACCAGTTCTGACCCGGCTCAGTCGCAGGATGAACCGCGGTCACAGGTCCGGCCGTTGCCGCCGGGCCTTGAACCCCGCGCGGTCGTGGTCCTTGGTGGCGGCGCACCAAATGGCGCGATGATGGCGGGCACCCTGGCTGCCATCTATTCAGGCGGCAAGACCTTCAACACAATCTACACATCCGGTGCGGGGGCGTTGATTGGAATGTTGTACGCCGCCCCGAACCTGCCGCCGCTTCCTCCGCAACGTCCCAACGAACCCAAGCCAGCCGAGCCCACGATTCAGGCCCTGCGGCAGACATTGGAGTTCGGGGTCTCCGACGAGATCTACCAGTGGCTCCCGCTCGGGTACAAGACATTCTTCAAGAGCGGCCCCTGGACGAAGGGCTGGATCGAAGCCTCGCGCGCCTTCAAGCTCAGCGAGACGGCGCCTTATGGCGCCTTCGATGGCATGCGTCGCCTCTACAACGATCTGGTGGACTTGTGTGCAGCCGCGACCTGCCCCACCGATCTGAATCCGTCCAGCCAGGGGTTGTGCGGCAGCTTTCCATTTTCGTCCGACATCATCGATTTCGATGCGCTGAACAACACTCCGGAGTTGCAGCTGTTTTTGAATGCGCATCACATCGAAACTGCGAGGATGGAGAAGTTCGGCCCGGGTGAAATCAATGCCGACCACTTTGACGCATCGCTGTCCTATCCATTCATCTACGCACCAAAGGCGATTGAAGATGACAACGGTGTCGTCAACCACTACTTTGAAGGCGGTTGTGTGGACCCGCTCAACCTCGAGTCTCTCGCCGAGGACATCGAGGCTGGCCGAATCGAAACCAGGACGGTCGTCATCATCGACGTGTTGGGCTCGATCGAGCCCGCTCTGGTTCGGTTGCCGGACAATTTATGGGACGCGTTCGGGATTTCGATCATGCTGCCCGTCGTGTCCCTGGCGCGCATGAGTCAGACCATCTTCGACATGAGGATGAAGATGTGGAACAACTCACATCCCGCGTCCGAGCAGATCGAGACCATCAAGCTCACGTTCGACATTCCTCCCTCGGAGACTCCTCACGTCACCGACTGGTCCGCATCCAACATGACTCAGTGCTGGAGAATCGGGTACGAGACGGGACTGCGTCTCATGCAAGATCCGAATGCGGCGGACCGGCTGCCAAAGAGAAGAGAGGGCAGCCCGGTGCCGCAATCGTACGATGGCGGCAGCGCGACTAGGAACTCTTCGGGCGCGAAGAAGCCCGCCCGAGGAGCAAGCGCGAAGCGTTGACGTCTGGCCCGTCGAGCCCCTCGGTGAACAG
>JBKJQX010000115.1:0-3632 GCA_046594875.1 Vicinamibacterales bacterium | reverse complement strand
GGGCAGACCACGTCCAGTTATCGGTGGCCACGGGTGTGGCGTGGTCGTGTTGGGCGAATGCGAATGCGGGAGTCAGCAGGCACGCTGCGAGTGCGGCGGCTGCCCACGCGCCGCAGTGGATCACCCTTCCGCCTGCAAACCGCGCACGTCGAGCGCACGGGTAAACATCGTCAGCTTGCCTTGATCGTCCACGGGCCACTTGTCACGGGGACGGTCCCAGTACAACTCGACGCCGTTGTCATCGGGATCGCGGAGGTAGAGCGCCTCGCTGACGCCGTGATCGGAGGCCCCGTCAAGCGCAATGCCCGCTGCCTGCACGCGACGAAGGGCATCGGCCAGCAGGGCGCGGGTCGGATAAAGAATGGCCAGGTGATAGAGGCCTGTTGAGCCAGGGGCCGGGGGCTGCCCTCCGAGGCTCTCCCAGGTATTGAGGGCAATGTGATGGTGGTAGTTGCCAGCGGCGATGAACGCCGCGCCGGGGCCGTAGCGCATCACCAATTCGAAACCAAGCACTCCGCAGTAGAAGCCGAGGGCCCGATCCAGGTCGGCCACTTTCAGGTGGACGTGACCGATTCTGACGCCGGCATCAATTGGAGGGTTCTCAGTAGCCATCAGCAGCCATCAGCGTGAATTCCTGTACATGACGTAGCCAATGATGCAGGCCGTGACGAAGAAGCTGAGATAGGCGTATCGCCGGAGTGGCGGCCGTCGTTCGGCCGCCCGAAGAAAGAGCAGGCCTGACGCCAGTCCCACGAGACCAAACGACTCAAGCACGGCTCCCGTACTGAACCGGTACGCCGCTGCGCCAAGCGCAAGGATGATGACAAAAATTCGGGATACCACGAGCCCCTCCGGCCCGATGATACCCCGACAAAAACGAGGCGGGCGGGGGTAAGACCCCGCCCGCCAACTTCCTAAGTTTCTTACTTGGGGAGAAGGACCGAGTCGATCACGTGAATCACGCCGTTGGTCGCCTTGATGTCGGTGGTGACCACTTTCGCGCCATTCACCATCACCGTGCCGCCGCTGACCGCAATCTTCACCGACTGGCCATTGACCGTCTTGGCCTCTTTGCCGTTCATCGTGACGACCTGCGCGGCCATGACCGAACCCGGAACCACGTGATAGGTGAGAATCGCGATCAACTTCGCCTTGTTCTCCGGCTTGAGCAGATCCTCAACCGTACCCTTCGGCAACTTGGCGAACGCCGCGTCTGTCGGCGCGAACACCGTGAACGGACCGGTGCCCTTGAGGGTCTCGATCAGGCCGGCTGCCTGAAGGGCCGCCGCCAGGGTCTTGAACGAACCCGCCGCCACTGCGGTATCCACGATGTCCTTGGGCTGCTGCGCCTTCGCGACCGTTGAACCCGCCACCAACGTCACTGCCGCCACTGCGGCCACTGCCAACCGAACCAACTGTGTCTTCATGATGCTTCCTGTTCCTGATGGTTAATGTGACGGCAACTTGCAGTCACAGCGCTTTCATCGTAGGTTAAATACGTTTGAATAGAACTACACGGTTGCGTCCGTCATGAAGTTGAGTGAATACGAGGAAAGAGCCGTGTATTTTTGTGACTGTGGAGAAAACGAGGTGTACGAATGCTGTCGCCAACACTGACCGAGGGGCTGGAACGTTACGAGATTGGCCCAAAACTGCGGGTTTTGCGCCTGAGGAAGAAAATGGGCCTGGTCGAGCTGGGCAAACACACGGCGCTATCAGCCGCGTTGCTCTCAAAAATTGAGCGCGGGCGGCTGTTCCCGACGCTGCCGACCCTCCTGCGTATCTCGCTCGTCTTCGGTGTCGGGCTTGAGTATTTTTTTGCCGAGGCGCGCGAGAAACCCACGCTCGCGGTGGTTCGCAAGGCCGACCGTGTCCGGTTCTTCGAACATCCCGAGGGGCGGTCGTCGTACTCGTTCGAGTGCCTCGACTACCCGGCGCCCGAACGCAAGATGAACGCGTACTATGTGGAGTTCGAGGCGGTGGAGGCCGGAGGAGTGCCGCCGCACTCGCACCCGGGCGCCGAGGTCCTCTACGTGCTGCAGGGACAGGTGGCCGTGACCTATGAGGGCGTTGACCACGAGCTCAAGGCAGGTGACTCGATGTATTTCGACTCCAGCCGCCCGCACGCCTACCGGCGCACAGGCCGCACGCCAACAGCCGCCGTCGTCGTCACGACGGCGTGACATGGAAAACGACCTCAGAGGTCGTTTTCCGCGGTGGCGCGCTCGAGATGCAGCAATCGGCGTTTGCGCCACAGGCCGCCACCATACCCGCCCAGCTCGCCACTCTTGTTGACCACGCGGTGGCAGGGGATCACGATGGCGATGCGGTTGAGTCCGTTGGCCCGTCCCACGGCGCGCACGGCCGCGCGATTGCCCAGGGCCACAGCGACGTCCTCGTACGACCGTGTCTCGCCGTACGGAATCTTCAGCAGTTCAGTCCACACGCGCTCCTCGAACGGCGTGCCTGGCGCCACGACTGGAACCGTGAACGTCGCCAGATTACCTGCGAAATACGCCGCCAGTTCCGTCCGCAGCTGCGCCAGGAGCGGGTGATCGGACGGCACCAGCCCAGCCACGAACCTGCGGCGGACGGTTGCCAGTTGGGCTTCGAGCATTCGTCGATCGGTAAACTCCAACAGCACGACACCGGCGTCCGACGCGCCGGCAATCATCGGGCCCAGAGGCGTGTCGATCCAGCCCAGGTGCACCACGTCCGAGCGCGAGGCATCGCCGGGTGTGGCCCCGAAGGCCTTCGCGAACGCGTCGCGAAATCCCGAGTGTGATTCGTATCCCGCATCAAACACCGCGTCATCCACTGTGCCGCCGTGTTTGATCGAATCAAGCGCCTGCGCCAGTCTCCTCGCCCGGCAGTAGGCCTGGAACGTCAGGCCATACCGCGTCGCGAAGTAGCGGCGGACCCGGGCCGGGTCAAGTCCCATCGCCCTCAAGTCCGCTTCCCGAATCCGTTCGCCCGCGGCGGACTCAATCCGAGTCATCAACGCGGCCAGCCATGATGGATGGTCGTCTCCACCCTCGAGCGGACGGCACTTCAGGCACGCGCGATACCCGGCAAACAGCACTTCCTTCACCGTGCCGAAGAATTCGATATTTTCAATTCGAGGTTTCTTTGCGGAGCATGACGGCCGACAGAAGATGCCGGTGGTGCGGACGCCCGTGTAGAACACGCCGTCGTAGGAGGCGTCGCCGTGAAGGAAGGCGCGCTCCATCTCGCGGCGCGAGGGCAACGGCAGATCAAGCAGGGGAAACTCTGGGGCGTCCATGTCCGACATTGTCGGTCCGCACCGGCGGACGCCGCCACCGGAAAAACGACACCCAATTTGTCGCCCTCCAGGCGACCGGCTTCTCAACGCCGTCCGTGGCCTCAAGCCACACATTCCGTCAGAATGGCTGAAATGGCGGTGACCCGAAGCGTGGGGTCATGATCAGAGTCGCAAGGGGGTACGCGTAGGCGAGGATGACGAAGACGATAGCGACGATGGTCCACATGCCGAGGCGGTCCCATACGCCGAGAGAGGTGACTGGTTCGAGGGGTACGGCGAATTCGAACGCGGGGCCGTCGATTTTGCGACCGGCCGTCCACGTCGCCACAACCACCGCGACGAACGCCAT
>JBKJQX010000153.1:0-73033 GCA_046594875.1 Vicinamibacterales bacterium | reverse complement strand
GGTGCTGCTTGGCTGGTTCACCAGCCAGGCATTTTTTGACGCAATCCCGACCGCTGGGGAGGCATGGTGGATTCTCGGGTCCGCAGCCGTCTTGGCGTACGTCGGCGCGTGGCGGTTGGCGCCGGGCCGAGACCCGGCCGCATCGTTTCGCCGCGAACGTGTGGTGGCTGCGGCCACGGCTGGCACTTTGGGCACCGCGTTTGTGGTGGTCCTCGAATGGGTCGTGGTCGATCCGGAGTATCTGGGTGGCGTGTGGGCCGGCACCGCTGTGGTGCTTGGTGCGCTGGGCTTGTGGCGCAGGGTCAGTGGCCTGCGGTGGCAGGCATACCCGCTGCTCATGATGGCCTTGCTGTGGGTGATGGGCCCGGTCCTCAGTTGGGACAACGCCACGCGGACCCAACTGGCGTCTGCCCTGGGTGTCATTCTCGTGCTCTACGCCGTGAGCCTCGTGGTGCGCAGAGCCATCGCGCAGGCGGGGAAGGCGGTCGCCGATGTCGAAGATGCAGTGCGCATCGCCTTGTCGGTGACCGGCACGGTCGCGCTCGTGGCGCTCATCTACAACGAAGTGCGTCCGACGCTCATCACCCTGACGTGGGGATTGCAGGCGGCCGCGTTGCTTGTGATCGGATTCCCGGCCCGCGAGCGGTTGATGCGCTTGTCGGGCCTCGGCGTCCTCGTGGCCTGTATCGGCAGGCTGTTTTTGTTCGACCTTCCACAACTCGAGGAACTGGCCCGCATCATCTCATTTGTGGCGCTGGGTGCCGTCCTGCTGGCGGTCTCGTGGATCTACACGCGTTACCGCGCGCATATCCAGAAGTTCCTGTAGCGTCGCTATCGAATCGGCCGCAGGCCGACTTCGCCGCGCTCCAGGTCGATGCGCACGAGGTAGTGTTTGAGAAACTCGTGTCCGATGATGCCGCCCATCTCGTAGCCGAGCAGTGCGCTGGGCGCGTCCAAATTCAGCACAGCCACTGACCGCTGAGAGGTGCCGACGCCGGGCGCCAGCTCGAGATCCACAAACGGCAGCAGGAACGCGCCGCGATCCCATCCCGAGGTGCCGTATACCCGCACAGGCACGAGGCGGGTGTCGGGGCTCAGGGGCAGACGGCTGGCCACTTTGCGGCTGACCGATACCGCCGTGCCACCGGTGTCAAGAATAAAACTGGCCGGCGTGTTGCGGTTGAGTGTGCCGCGCACGGTCGCCAAGCGGTGCATCCGCATGGGGAGGCGTGTGGGGAAGTCGCCTTCCGCAAAACGCCGCGACATGGTCAGCACGCCGCGCTCGTAGTCAATCTCCATGGAGAAGCCCAGGGCGAGGGGCGAAAACCCGGCGCCCTCCTGCCGCGGAATCTCGGTCAGCGTGGGGCTCTTGATGAGGCCCGGAATGTTGCGGATGCGAAAGTCCCCGATCAGGAGTTCATCAATCCGCGCCACCTGCAGCACGCGGAAGCCCACGCCGAAGCTGCCGACGCCGGCGGTCTGCAGCGTGAGCGTGGGCCGAACGCCGGCGCGGGCGGCGATGGCCGGTGTCAGCGTGGTCTGGTCGGTGCCGGTGTCGAGCGCGAACTCGACGAGGGTGTTGCCGTTGACGCGGCCGCTCACGAGCAGCCGGTTGTCCACGATCCGGAACGGAATGGTGTAGCTCTCACGCCGGCTGATGACCTCAAACGGCACCCGGTCATCAAAGCTGCGAAGGAACGCCGACTGGGCCGCGGCCCATTTCGCCATCTCGCTCTCGTCGCGTGACGGAATCAAATCAAGATACCGATCGAGCGCGTCGGCCGCCGGCCGAAACTGCCGCGTCTCTTCCAGGATCGCGGCGAGGGTGTAGTGAAACGCCGGCTCTTTCGGAGACGCACCAATCGCCCGGCGCACATCGGCGAGCGCCGCATCAAACCGGCGGCGCGAGGCATGAGAACGCCCACGGCCGTGCAGCGCGGTGGGGTCGCCGGCATCCACAGCCAGCGCGGCGTCATACTGGCTGTCGGCCTCATCAAACAGGCCCGACGCCCAGAGGGAGTCGCCGTGCAGCGCCAGTGCCGGCGCCAGATTTCCGTCACGCGCCGCCACGGCGGCGCCTTCCCTGGCCGCCTCGGCAAACAGGCTCAACCTGAGCAGCGCTCGCACCATGCCTGTGCCGGCCTTGACCCTTATTAACGCCTCGTCGCTCTCCCGCACGGCGCGGTACGCCACATAGGCTTCTTCGTACTGGAGGCGCGACATCAGGGTGTCGGCCCTGGCGAGCTGGGTTTCCTGGGGAACCGGTTCCTGGGCTGACACCGTCAGCGTCAGGAGAATCATCGCGATTGAACCTCGCGCAAAGCCTCTCATAGGGTGAAGCATGATGGCCCGGAGCCTATCACGTAGGCCGGCCAGGTGGCTGCTGCCCATTGCTCGGCCGCGGCCAACCGGTTACATTGGAAGGAGATGCCGTGGGTGATCCTGTTTCTGGCCGGGCTGCTTGAAGTGGCCTGGGCAGTCGGGTTGAAGTACACCGAAGGGTTTTCCCGGCCTGTACCGTCGCTCCTGACAGCACTCGCGCTTGTGGCCAGCGTCTGGCTGCTGGCTCTTGCTGTCCGGACCCTTCCCATCGGCACCGCATACGCCGTGTGGACGGGCATCGGGGCGGTGGGCACGGTGATCGTCGGCATCCTGAAGTTCGGGGAGTCGGCCTCGTTGTTTAGAATTGCGTGTGTGGGACTGATCGTCATCGGGCTGATCGGTTTGAAGTTCGCTCCGGGCAGCCGCTGACGGCGCCCGGAACTATGTAGAGGAGATCGCTTGGCAAATCATCCCAAAGTCAGCGCGCAGAAACGCGCACGGGAACGGGCTCGACAGGAACGGCAGAAGGAAAAAACCGCGCGCCGCGGCGAGGCCAAAGACCGCAAGACGTCGTCGCCTCGCCCTGGGGGCGGTGGGGACCCTGACATCGACGGTATCGTCCCTGGACCGCAGGCCTCGCCATGGGGCGATGACGCCCCGTGGGGCGAGGAAACACCCGACGCCGACGCCGAAGACGAGCCGGCGGGCTAGAAGACCCGCAGTCCCACCGAAAGCCATCGGCCAGGCATCGGCACGCTGGCCACCTCACGGTACGACCGGTCCAGCAGGTTGCTGCCTTCGATGAAGGCATCGAACGTGCCGATAGCGCGGCTGAGCCGTGCGCCGATCAGCCAGTACCGCTGTCCATCCACGCGATTCCGGTAATCTGCGTTAAGTGCGCCCCGCACACCCGCGCCGAGCGGTGTGGCTGCTGAGATACCGGCCGAGTGCCGGGCATAGTCCAGGACGTATTTGGACAGCACCGCAAGCTGAGGCGCGTCAACGCGCAACCCCGAGTAGTGCAGGCGCAGCAGCGTGGCGCCGACGGTACGCGCGGCGCTCAGCTCAACGCCAGACGTCGTCACATCGCGCACGTTCGTGGTGCGCCACCGGTCGGTGGATACCGTGCGAACCCAGTCAATGACGTCCTGATCCCATCGGATGAATGGCGATGCGGAAAATGTCCAGCCGCGCGTCATGACGTCGATGCCGCCATCGAGTGCGGAACCACGCTCGGGCAGAAGGGTGTCGCTCGCTTGATGGGCGGGGTCGGTATAGAAGCGCTCGGTGAACGTGGGAATGCGAAAGCCGCGCGCCACCGACGCCCGGACACGTGTGGATGGCGTCAGCCATGCGGCGACCGACACTGATGGACTCCAGGCATGGCCGAATGTCGAGTACGCGTCGAAGCGCACGCCAATCTGCGTCGAGACACGCGGTCCAGCCGTCCATTGTGCTTCGGCGTATCCATGTCCGCGGGCGTAGGTGCGATCGCCGAGATTGGACGAGGCGATCCAGTCTCCGCCCGCGCCGCCACCCGCGGTGACCAGGAGCCGTTCGCCCACGCGCCGGGCCAGTTGCACAGTGGCATCAAGCGCATTGGTGCGGTGGCGATTTTCGGCAAACCCCGGCCGGGCGATGTCCCATCGGAAATGGTCGCCGTGGTTGCGTCCCGCGATGCGGGCCGACGACGTCCAGGTGTCGCCGCTCCGTGCCCATCGGGCCGACAGCAGCGTCTGGTCGGTCCATTCCTTCGACGGGGAGTTGCCGTAAAAGCCGTTGGCGCCAAATGCCCGGCGCTGGTGACGGAGGTCGACAGTCAGCGCGCGTCCCACGAGGCCACGCACACTGCCGCCGCCCAACGCAAAATCGCGATCGAACATGAAGCCGTCACTTCGGCCTCCCCAGCCCGACAGCGTCCATCCGGTGGGCATGAAGCCGCCCGACGCCGACGCCTGTGCGGTGACCAGCCCGTGTTGCCCGGCGGTGACAAGCGCTGTGGTGTGCGGGTCAGTTCGCGTCACGACGTGGAGCGTGCCGCCCAGGGCGTCGGCGCCGTGAACCGCCGAGGCCGGGCCAAACACCACCTCGATCCGATCGATGCCCAGCAGAGGCGCCGGAATCTCGCCGTTGTGGTGGCCGCTTTGGCTGTCGTTTAATCGAACGCCGTCGATCAGGACCAGCGACTGGCCAAACGTGGCGCCCCGTAGGCTGAAGTCGGTCTGCACGTCCTGGCCCCCGCGCGCCTTGGGATCGACGCCCGCGACCAGTCTGAGGCTGTCAATGATCGACGTCATGCCGAGCCGCTCCAAATCGGCGCGCGTCAGCACGGTCACCGTGCGCCCCACGCCTGCGGTTGGTGCAGGCGACGCCGTGGCGGTTACCACCACCTCGCTGGTCACTCGTGGCAGCGGCGGGGCCTGAGCGGGCGCGTCGGCGGAGCAGGTCAGGGCAAGAACGAGCGACAGAAGCATGGCCCACTTGTTGTATCACCCTGGCGCGGGCCGCCGCGACCACACCCTGGGGGCGTATTGGTGAAGCACGCCGAATCGGGTACCCTTTGAGCGGCACGGCCACGATCCCACGCGTGAAGGTGGGGAATAACAGGTCGATGGCCGCTACAGGAGAAAAACAGATGAAGAAAAATTGGCAGTCGGGTGCAGGTGTGCTCCTCGGGGTGTTGGCATTTGCCGCCGTGGTCGCCACGCCGCTTGCGCGGGCGCCGCAGGCCGCAGACCCCAACGTCACCGTTGATCCGGCGATCCTGAGCACGATGCAGTTCCGCAACCTGACCGTATTCAGCCGCGGCGGGCGCTCCACGGCTGTGGCCGGCGTGCCGTCGAACCCGTCGCTCTTCTACATGGGCTCGACGGGTGGCGGCGTGTGGCAGACGACCAACTCCGGCGAGAGCTGGTCGAATATTTCTGACGGCTTCTTCGAAGCCGGATCGATTGGCGCCATTGATGTGTCGCTGTCGGACCCGAACGTGATCTACGTCGGCACCGGTTCGGCGTGTCCGCGCGGCAACGTGTCGCCCGGTGTTGGCATGTACAAGTCCGCCGATGCCGGCAAGACCTGGCGCCATATCGGACTGCGCAGCGCCGGCACCATCGGCCGCGTGAGGATCCATCCGACCAATCCGAACCTCGTCTACGTCGCCGTCCTGGGCAACCTGTTTGCGCCCAGCAAGGAACGCGGCGTCTACCGCTCGAAGGACGGCGGCACCACATGGGAGCAAGTGCACGCCATCAGCGACCGTACCGGCGCCGTGGACCTGACGATGGATCCCAAGAACCCGGACGTGATGATTGCCGCGATGTGGACCACCGAGCGCAAGCCGTGGACCATCGAGTCGGGCAGCACCGAGGGCGGCATGTTCCGCACCACGAACGGCGGCGACACCTGGACGAAGCTCGGCGGCGGTCTTCCCGACAAGGTGATGGTCGGCCGAATCGGCGTGGCAATTTCCGGTGCGGATCCCCGGCGCGTGTATGCACAGGTGGAAGCGGGCAACGATCTGGGCGGCGTCTATATCTCGAACGACGGCGGCATCACGTGGACGCCTGGCTTCAAGGGCCGCGCCCAGCAGCAGCGCGCGTGGTACTACACCCACATCGTGGCAGACCCCGTGGATGTGGACACGGTGTACGGCCTCAATGTCGGCGCGTCGAAGTCCACGGACGGCGGCAAGACGTTCGGTAATGCAAGCATCCAGTCGCACGGCGACTACCACGACATGTGGATCAACCCCACCAACAACAAAATCATCATCGTCGGCAACGACGGCGGCGGCGCCATCACCACCGGCCAGGGTTGGTCGCAGCAGGAGAATCAACCGACGTCGGAGATCTACCGGCTGACCGTCGACAACCGCTATCCCTACTGGGTGTACGGCGCGCAGCAGGACAACAGCACGGTGGCCGTGCCGAGCCAGGGCAGCGAAGCCACCTACGCCGTGGGTGGCGGCGAGAGCGGCTACATCGCCGTGGATCCCCGCGACCACGGCATCGTCTATGCCGGCAACTACGGGGGCGCGATCTCGCGCACAAACACGCGGATGGGCATGAGCGAATCGGTGCGTGTGTACGCCGACTCGCAGACGGGCCAGCGCGCCGCGGACATGAAATACCGGTTCCAGTGGAACGCGCCGATTCTGATTTCGCCGCACACTCCAGACACCGTCTACACGACCTCGCAGGTGGTGCATCGGACGCGCGACGGTGGGATGAACTGGGATGTGATCAGCCCTGACCTCACCCGCAACGATAAACGGCGCCAGCAGTACTCGGGCGGCGAAGGGATCACTCGCGACAACACTGGTGTGGAGGTCTACGCCACCATCTTCGCGTTTGAGGAATCACCAACGACGCCAGGGCTGCTCTGGACGGGGAGCGACGACGGGCTGGTGCACGTCTCGAGGGACAACGGCAAGTCGTGGAACAACGTGACGCCCACGAATTGGCCTGAAGGGACGATTAACGCCATTGCCCCGTCGTCTCATGCACCGGGCCGCGCGTTGGTGGCGATGCAGCGATACCGCATGGGCGACTTTGCGCCGTACCTCTACCTGACCGACGACTACGGTCGCACGTGGAAGCGCATCGCGGATGGCACCAACGGTATTCCGAACTGGCACTTCACGCGGGCGATTGTCGAAGACCCGAAGAAGAAGGGCTTGCTCTATGCCGGCACCGAGTTTGGTCTGTACGTGTCGTTCAACGACGGCGCCAACTGGCAGCGGTTCCAGCAGAACCTGCCCATCACGCCGGTGACCGACATCATGGTGTACCGCAACGATCTGGTGGTGACGACGCAGGGCCGCGGTTTCTGGATCATGGACAACCTGGCGCCGGTGCAATCGAGTGCGGCTGGAATGGGGTCGGCCCCCGCAGCCATTCTCTTCAAGCCCGAGGATGGATTCCGTCAGGGTGGCCGGTTGCCGAATTTCCAGTATTGGTTCCGGGAGAAGCCAGGGGCGCCCGTGGAGATCACCGTGACTGATGCGGCCGGCACTGTGGTGCATTCGACGAGCGCGCAGCCTGCCGATCGGCCCGCGCCGACGGTGGCGGAAGCCGCACCGGCCGGTGGGCGTGGGGCACGCGGCGGCGGTGGTGGCGGCGGCCGGGGTGGCCGTGGTGGGTTCGGCGGTGGTGCGGCGGCGACGGGATATCAGGGTATGAACACGGCGACGTGGAACCCGCGCCTGCCTTCGCCCTACACCGTGCCGGCTGGCATCGTGGGCTGGGGCATTGGCGGCGGCCAGGGGGCGAAGTTCAAGCCGGGCACCTACAACGTGAAGGTCACCTCGGGCGCGTGGTCGGCCACGCAGTCGTTCAACCTGCTGCCCGATCCCCGGACGCCGGCCGCAACGGCCGCGCAGTACGACGAGCAGTTCAAGATGACGGTCGACATTGGCGCGACGACCAAGCGGCTGTATGACGAGCTGGCAAAGATTCGCGACGTGAAGCGGCAGGTGGCCGAACACGCGAAAACCCCTGGCGCCGCGACGACCGCGGGCCGAACGCTCACTGAGAAGCTGGTGGGCGTTGAAAGTGTGCTGACCCAGATTCAGGGCGAAGGCGGGCAGGACGGATTGAACTACCCGGGTCGGCTCGATAACCAGTGGACCGTGTTGTACGGCAACGCGGCTGGCGCGGAACGATGGCCCGTGAAAGGCGTTATCGAGCGCTACAACGACCTGCTGCCGGAGACCAACAAGCTCTTCGCCGACATCCAGGCCGTACTCACTAAGGACGTGGCGGCGTACAACGCCGTGGCGACGAAAGCTGGCTTGGCGGCGGTTACCGTCAAGTAGGACGGGACCGCCGGACTACGGGGCCGCAGGTCCGTGGGTCCGTAGGTCCCAGGGTTCGTTGTGCCGGCGGCATTCAGCCGCCGGGGCTTAGTTTTAAGGAAGTCGCCGCAAAGCGGCCACCGAGAACCCACGGACCTACGGACCACGGCGCCACGGACCTTAGATATACTGATTGTATTTGCATGGATGCGCTCAAGGAACGAATTCGCCACGTCCCCGACTTTCCGAAGCCGGGGATTCTGTTTTACGACATCACCACGTTGATGAAGGATCCGGCCGGGTTCCGTGCATCGGTGGATGCCATGGCGGCGCCCTACAAGGACCTGAAGGTTGATTTGGTGGTGGGCATTGAGAGCCGGGGGTTCATCTTCGGTGCCGCCGTCGCGGATCGGCTGGGGGCGGGTTTTGCCCCGGTCCGCAAGCTGGGCAAGTTGCCGTCGGCCACCAGGCGCGCGTCATACAGTCTTGAGTACGGGACGGATGCCCTGGAGATTCATGAGGACGCGATCGCGGCCGGGCAGCACGTGCTGGTGGTTGACGACCTGCTGGCCACCGGCGGCACGGCGGCGGCCACGGTGGGACTGGTGCGGGGTCTTGGGGCCCAAGTGGTTGGAGTGCAATTTCTGATCGAACTGGTAGCGCTGGGCGGCCGCGCCAAGTTGGCGACCGAGTCCGTGCATACCGTGCTCGCGTACTAGCGAAACGTCACGCGCCCGTAGCTCAGCTGGATAGAGCATCGCCCTCCTAAGGCGGGGGTCGCAAGTTCGAATCTTGCCGGGCGCACCATTTGTCGTCGGCTTGTGTTGGGGGAATGAGAGATGAAGGCAGGAGAACGGCACCACCTGAAGACCAACGAGTTCGCCATCCGCGTTGCCCGGGTGACCGAGTTCGTCGCGACCCATCGTGATCGACTGGTGCTGGGCACCATCCTCGTGGTGGTGCTCATCGTCGCCGGCGTCGGGTACTCCTGGTTCCAGGGCCGGAAGTCCGACCAGGCCGGTGCCTTGCTTGGCGCGGCCATGACCACCTATGACGCGCCGATTGTGCCGGCGCCGACGGTGCCGGGCGCGACCCAGCAGGTGGGCACCTATCCGACGCAGACGGCGCGGGCAGAAGCGGCGGTGGCTGCGTTCCAGAAGATCATCGACGCCTATCCTTCCACGGGCGCGGGCGTCGCCGCTCGGTATCATCATGCGGCGGCGCTGATGACGCTTGGGCGCCTCGCCGATGCGGAAAAGGGATTCGAGGCGGCTGCCGCAGCCGCGGGCGGAACGATTTTCGAGCCGATGTCAAAGATGGGG
Source organism: Vicinamibacterales bacterium (assembly GCA_046594875.1). Classification (GTDB taxonomy): domain Bacteria; phylum Acidobacteriota; class Vicinamibacteria; order Vicinamibacterales; family SCN-69-37; genus SYFT01. The sequence continues at coordinate 63,595 of JBKJQX010000153.1, read as the reverse complement.
CAGGCCGAGGTTCTTGTGGCCAGCGGCCAGGCGGACAAAGGCGTCGCCATCTTTGAAGCCCTCGCCGCGGACCGCGACGGCATGCTGCCGGTGGATGGCGTCCTGATGCAGTTGGGCCGCGCGTTCGAGAAAGCCGGCAAACAGGCTGAGGCGCGGACCACCTACAAACGCGTGGTGGACGAGTTCCCCGACTCGCAGTACGTGTCGCAGGCCCGGCAGGAACTCGTCAGACTCGGGTAGCGCCGTGGCCTGAGTTGAGCGGGCCTCGCCAGCGGCGGAAGAGGATGGTGCCCACGGCCAGTACGCCGCCGCCTGCCAGGCTGCTGAGGTATTGTACTAGTGTATTAGTACAAACATCAAGTGTTCCCTGAGACCTCCGCGTCTTAGCGCCTCCCATGATCCGTACGCGGAATCAACGTCCGCTTCGGTACAGCGGGTTGTTCAGAAGCCTCGTACGCTGGGGCCATGATGAAAAACAAACTTACTTCGCTCGCGTTCGCCCTCGCGCTTGTTGGCGCTGTGTCAGCGGCACCCGTCAGCGCGCAGACAAATCTCAACAACCGGACCGTCGTGACGTTCTCACAGCCGGTGGAAGTGCCAGGCAAGGTGCTGCCGGCCGGCACCTACACGTTCGAATTGAACGACAGCATGGCCAATCGCCACATCGTCCAGATTTTCGATCAGGCCGGCACCAAGATCGTGGCGCTCGTCCTTGCCGTTCCCAACCGCCGCCTGACACCAACGACTGATACGGTTATCAAGTTTGCCGAAGTCGCCGCCGGCCAGCCGCAGGCCCTGCGCGCCTGGTTCTACCCGGGCCAGACCGTCGGTCAGGAAATGGTTTACCCGAAAACTCGCGCCCGGCAACTGGCCGCCACCTCGAATGTGGTCGTTCCCGCGGTTGAGGATTCGTTTTACGCTGACGCGAAGGCAGACACGATGAAGACCGCCGACGTGGTGTCGGTGACGCCTGAGCGCACAGAGACGCCGGTCGTCGTTGAGCCGGCGCGCACCGAGCCCACGCCGGCGGTCGCGCCAGCCGAGCCGGCGCGGCGCCGCGCTCTGCCCAAGACGGCCAGCACGCTTCCGCTGATCGCGCTCATCGGTTTTGCCACGCTCGCCTTCGGTCTCATGCTTCGGCGCTACTCGGCGCAGCCCACGTCGCGCTAGGACATGCGTCTCGTCGTCTGTTTACTCGTTGTCGTGCAGGCGACCTTCTCCGTTCGCACGGAGATGGTCGTCCTGCCGGTGACGGTCACCGACACACGTGGCGAGAGTGTGGCGGGACTGACGGCCGTTGATTTTCGTGTGTACGATGATGGGCGACTTCAGCCGATCACACTCTTTCGCAGCGGCGAGGTGGCGTTGACCGTAGGCCTCATCGTTGACCACAGCCAGAGCATGCGCTCGAAACTACCGGCCGTGAACGGCGCGATCGCGGCGTTCGCTGAGGCCGGCCGTGCGGATGACGAGTTGTTTGTGGTGGGCTTTAACGACCGCGCGCTGTTGCACCCGTTGCCGGATGGCACGCCGTTTACGAGTGATGCCGCCGCCCTGTCGGCCGCGCTTGACGCGGCAACGCCAGCTGGAATGACGGCGCTGTATGACGCGGTTGCCCTGGGGCTGCGCCATCTGCCCGCAGGCCGATCCGATCGGAAGGCGCTGATCGTCGTGACCGACGGTGGGGACAATGCCAGCCAACTCAAATACAGCCAGGTCCGCGAGCTGGCGCGCGCCTCCGAGGCGGTCATCTACGGCGTCGGCCTCACCGGCGCGCAGTCTCAGGAAGAAAACCCCGAGGCGCTCAAGCGGTTGTGCAGGGACAGCGGGGGAGTCGCCCACTTTCCGACGACCCAGGCGGATATCTCGAAAGCGGTGCGTGACATCGCGCGTGACCTTCGCACGCAGTACACGATTGGTTTTGCCCCAGCGGCCAACAGCGCTCGTCATGGGTTCCGCTCAGTCAAGGTGGCGGTTGTCAGTCCGGTGGGCGCCAAGTTCCGGGTGCGGACTCGGGCCGGGTACACTTCGAGGTCGCCACAATGACGGGCCTCCGGCGCGTGGCCCGCATCACTGGTACCGCGGCTGTTGCCCTGGGTCTGGCGGCGTTGCTCTACGTGGGCTTGGTCTTCGCACAGGCGAGACCGTCGGATCTGGCCCTGCTTTCCGATTTGCCACCCTCGGCGCCGAGCGAGCCCGCAGCCGCACGCCGGCCTCTCGTGGAGGGGGAGTCGCTTGGCCAGATTCACATCCCGCGCCTTGGCTTGAGGGCAGACATCCGTGAGGGCGAAGACGAGTCGGTCCTCCAACGCGGCGTGGGGCATCTGGCGGACACGCCGTGGATGGGACAAGACGGTAACGTGGCGTTGGCCGGTCACCGTGACACGGTGTTTCGCCCGCTCGAGGGCATTCAGCCCGGTGATGTCATCGAGATTGCGACCGCCGACGGCACTGCGACGTACGCAGTGGACCAGGTGACGATTGTGTCGCCCGACGATCTCTCCGTGCTCGAACCATCAGGCGGCAGCACGCTCACGCTCATCACGTGCCACCCGTTCAAATACATTGGATCCGCACCAAACCGGTTCATAGTTCGCGCGAAGCGAGTCATTCAGTAGTGCAGCGTGGCGAAGGCCCTTCCAAGAGGAACTCCGTGTCTCAGCGCCTCCTGTGATCCGTACGTGATCTGATCCGTGCGTGATCTAAGGCCTCTGCAGCGCGAGCTTATATGTGATGAGTTTGTAGACCAGGCGAGCGGCGACGAAGTTGGGCGACCAGACTCCGGGAATAGGGCAGAGTTCCACGACATCGCACGCCACAACATCGCGCTCTGTAAAGACGCGACGCAACAACGTCATGAGTTCGCGCCACGCAAGTCCGCCGGGTTCAGGCGTGCCCACGGCTGGCATGAGTCCAGGCTCGAGACCGTCGAGATCGATGGTCAGGTACACCGGACCTGTGAGGGCATCGAGCACCCGAGACATCCAGTCGGGGTCGTCGCGCATGTTCCAGTCGTAGAAAATCGTGGTCTGGAGCGCTGGTACTGCTTCGGCTTCCTCCTGAGAAATATTCCGAATACCGACCTGCACCACGGGAGCCGACTCAAGCGACCGGCGCATGGCTGAGGCATGGCTGTTGTGCTCGCCCTGATAGCCGTCCCGGAGGTCCGCGTGGGCGTCGATCTGGAGCACCGTCAGGCCGGGATACCGCGCGGCCGCAGCGGCCACCAGCGGCGGCGTGATCGAATGCTCTCCGCCGAGGGTGACCAGGAACTTGCCTGAATCCATGATGGCGCTGGCCGTGCGGTGGATGCGCGCCATGGCGCCTTCCATCGACCCGTGCGAGAGATCCATCTCGGGCAGCGTGTGAATGCCCCGTGTGTGAATATCCACGCCAAGCTCTTCATCCCACAACTCCACCTGGGCCGAGGCCAGGATGAGTTCCCGTGGGCCGTTGCGGGTGCCCTGCACGTAGGAGGTCGTGCGGTCGAGGGGCACTGGCAGGATGATGGCGGCCGAGTCGTCGTAGTCGGTCACGACAGGCATCGCCCCGCCGAACCAGAGCGGGTGAGCGTGGTCGTAGTCAATCGGGAAAGACATCAAGGCACTCCGAATCAGGGACGGACCAGGCCGGCTGATGTGCCGACGTGTTGGAGAAATGTGAACTCAGCCGTGGGAGACAGCGCGATGCCGGTCAGGCGCTCGTGCGCCACAGCGACATTGGTTTTGTACCACAGGCTGATGTAGGGCGCGTCCTCGGCGATCTGCCGTTGCGCCTGGCCGTACAACTGGCGCCGGTCTTCTTCAGCCAGCGCAGAACTGGCGGCATCAATCAGGCGATCCACGTCGGTGTTCTTGTAGTGCCCGCGGTTGAAGCCGCCTGGGGGAGTCTGCGACGAATGAAAGACTCGCCTCAGCATGTCGGGGTCGGTCACGCCAACCCATTGCAGGGTGTAGAGCTGCACATTGCCGCGAATGACATCCGAGAACAACGTGGCGAACTCGTACGACCGCAGTTCCAGAGCGATTCCAACCTCGGCCAGGTTCTGCTGGATGACGGCGGCCTGCAACCGGTAGGCCTCGGCCGTGGATGTCTTGAGGCTCAAGCGCAGGCGGGGCAGTGGGCCATCGCCGTCAGGGTCGCGATAGCCCGCTTCGTCGAGCAGCGCCCTGGCGCGGTCCAGGTCGCGAGTGAACCGGAACGCCGTACTGTCGTACGCCCATGACATCGGCGGCACGATACCAATCGCGGTGCTGGCCAGGCCACGCCGGAGGTAGCCGACGATAGCGTTCAAGTCGATGGCGTAACCGACCGCGAGCCGGAGCCGACGATCCTGCAGGAGCGGATCTCTCAGGTTGAAGCCCAGGTAGGCGAAATCCGTTCCCGGTGCCGTGCTCACCCGAAGATGCGGTTCCTTTCGGAGCCCGTCGATGATGTCAGGGGAGAGATCGTTCACGACAAGGTCAACGGATCCTTTGCGCAGTTCGAGTCCACGCATGGTTTCGTCGGGCACGACCCGCAGGACCAGTCCACCGTTCGCAGGCTTGCCGCGGTAGTACCCGTCGAACGGCCGGAGCGTCGTCCGGTCGTCGGGCACAAATTCGCCGAGCTGATACGGGCCACTGCCAATCGGCGCCCTGGCCGCGGCGGCGCCGGTGCCCTCGGGGACGATCCCCATTACCAGGTTGATGGGAAATGATGCCGCCGGTTGGTGGAGCCTGAACGCCACATGGGTCTGGTCGATGACATCTACCGACTTGAGCCCGCGATACGCGCCCTTGCGACCCGACACGAAGGCCGGATCCAGAAACCGCCGGAACGTAAAGGCCACATCCTCGGCGGTCAGCGCGGTGCCATCATGAAATCGCACGCCGGTGGGGAGTTCGGCGATGTATGTGAGCGGGTCCGGCCAGTCGAGCCGTACGGCCAGGTCGGGCACCACGCGCAGCGAGTCGTCGATGCGCATCAGCGAACTGAACAGCAACTGATGAATTTTCTGAGACGCTTCGTCGAGCCCGACGGCGGGATCAAAGTTCGTTGGCGAGTTGGTCATCGCCACAACAATCACGTCGGTAGGACGCGGTGCGGCCGCCTGACACCCTGTCAGGGCTGCGCTCGCCACCACCAGTGCCGAGGCGAGTCGAGCGCGAGGAGGCGGGCGGTGATTCACCGGTCAGCCTCGCGCTTGAGGTCGGCCAGCAGATTCAGCGCGTCGATCGGCGTCATGCGCTCCAAGTCGAGTGCTTTGACGCGATCGACCATTGGGTGCGTGTCGGGCGCCGACTGAAACAGTCCGAGCTGACTCTGCGCCGGAGCCGGGGCGCCACTGAGGCTCGGCCGGCCGCCCCGCTGCAGTTCGTCCTGTTCGAGCGATCTCAGAATCTCGGTCGCGCGACGCACAACCGCGTGCGGCAGGCCGGCCAAGCGCGCCACCTGGATGCCATACGAGCGGTCCGAACGGCCCTCGATGACTTTGTGAAGGAAGACGATGTCGTCCTTGAACTCGCGGGCCGCCACGTGAAAATTGGCGACGCCAGAAACGGAGTCCGCCAGGTCGGTGAGCTCATGGTAGTGGGTCGCGAAAATGGTCTTCGGCCGTGCGCGGTCGTTGGTGGCCAGGTGCTCGGCCACGGCCCACGCGAGACTGAGTCCGTCGAACGTCGCGGTGCCCCGGCCGATTTCGTCGAGGATGACGAGGCTCCGAGATGTCGCCATGTGCAGGATGGTGGCCGTCTCCTGCATTTCGACCATGAACGTGGACTGTCCCCGCGCGATGTTGTCGGAGGCGCCGACGCGGGCGAAGATGCGGTCCACGATGGACAGCTTGGCGCGGCGGGCCGGCACAAACGAGCCCATCTGCGCGAGCACGGCGAGCAGGGCTGTCTGGCGAAGAAAGGTGGACTTGCCGCCCATATTTGGCCCCGTGAGGATGACCAACTGCCGTGTTGTGCCGTTGAGCGAGACGTCGTTGGGGACAAACGCCGCGGCGGCGTGGCGTTCCACCACGGGATGCCGGGCATCCACGGCCGAGAGTTCGTCGGCATCGTGCACCTGGGGCTTGGTGTAGTTGCCCGACGACGCGGTTTCGGCGAGCGCGCTCAGCACGTCGAGCGCAGCCACGGCGCGCGCGGTGTCGAGGATGCGCGGCGCCTCGGCTGCCACCCGCAATCGAAGCGCCTCAAACAGCGCCAACTCACGCGCCACCAGATGCTCGTCGGCGTGCAGGACCTTCTCTTCGTACTCCTTGAGCGCCGGCGTGATGTAACGTTCACCGCCGGCAATGGTCTGTTTGCGGATGTACTCGGGCGGTGCGTTGGCCAGCTGCGCCTTTGTGATCTCGATGTAGTAGCCGAACACCCGGTTGTAGCGAATCTTGAGGGAGTTGATTCCGGTGCGCGTGCGCTCGGCGTCTTCCATGGCGGCAATCGCAGTCTTGCCGCCGCGACTGATGCCGCGCAGTTCGTCAATCTCGGTATCGACACCATCGCGGATGAGCCCGCCGTCTCGAGCCACGGCCGGCGGCTCCGACACCAGCGTGTCGTCGATGGTGTTGCGGACGTCCGTCAGGTCATCGACTTCCGCGAGCAGGCTGCGGACGAGTGGCGCCTGCAGGTCGTTGAGAATCGTCCGCAACCGCGGCAGCAGCGTCAACGACTGGGCGAGCGCCACGAGGTCGCGTGGCCCGACTGTTCCCAGCGCGGCTCGGGCCACAAGCCGCTCCAGGTCGTGGATGCCCTTGAGCAGGTCGCGGAGCTTGGCGCGGTCGGTGCCGTGGAACGCAAAGTCTTCAACCGCATCAAGGCGATCCTGAATGCGCGCCAGTGCCACGAGTGGTCGCACCAGCCATGCGCGAATCAGACGTCCGCCCATCGCGGTGGCCGTGCGATCGATTTCATCCAGCAACGATCCGGCGCGGCCACCATCCACGCCCTCCACCACGTTGAGATGGCGCAGGGTCACCGGATCGATGAGCAACGCGTCGGCCGACAGGCGTCGTGAGATATCACGCACATGCGACAGTTCCACGCGCTGCGTGGTGCGGAGATAGTGCACGATGGCGCCGGCGGCCGTCGTCGCCGCGGGCGCGTCTTCGAGTCCGAAGCCCGACAGCGATGCGGTGCGCATCTGATCGAGCAGCACCTCGCGGGCGCGGCCGGCTTCAAAGACCCAGGCGTCAAGCCTCGTCACACGCGGTGCGGTCAGCGGCGAAAGGACCCGATCGAGATCGACGCCTTCGGCCGCGAGCAGTTCCTTTGGGCGCAGCACCGCGAGTTCTGCCGAGACGGATTGCGCGGCGTCGGCTCCAACCCATTCGGCCGCCGAGAACTCGCCCGTCGAGACGTCCAGGCACGCCACACCGTACCGGTCCGGCCCCTGCTGGGTCACCGCTGCCAGAAACGCCGGTTCCCGCGCATCAAGATAACCGGCGTCGGTGAACGTGCCGGGGGACACGACCCTGGTGACTTCGCGCTTCACCAGACCCTTGGCTTTTTTGGGATCTTCCACCTGCTCACAGATGGCCACCCGATAACCCTTGCGCACCAGGCGCGACAAATAGCCATCCACGGCGTGGTAGGGCATGCCGCACATGGGGATGGCCGACCCGGCCGTATCCTTCGATCGCGACGTCAACGTCAGCTCCAGCACCCGCGACGCCGTGATCGCGTCTTCAAAGAACATCTCGTAGAAGTCGCCCATGCGAAACAGCACGATCGCGTCGCGATGCTGGCGCTTTGCGTCCAGGTACTGACGCATGGCCGGTGTGGCGGCGAGCGATGAAGGCGAAGTTGTCACGGGGAAACGGCCGAAGGACCCGGTCGAGTATAACATTGCGGTCATGGTCGTCCTGGCGCTCGAAACTGTCACGCCGCAGGGGAGCGTGGCTGTCTGGCGCGATGGTCGCATTACATCCCGCACCGGCGACGCCGCCACCCCACACGCGGCGCGCTTCCCGTCGGCATGGCTCGACACGCTGGCCACGGCCGGCGTGGGGCTCGACGAGGTGAATGTGCTGGCGGTGGTGTCAGGCCCGGGATCATTTACCGGGGTGCGCATCGGCATGGCGAGCGCGCAGGGCCTTGCGCTGACACGGGGGTGGCAGGTCACCGCCGTCCCAACGCTCGACGCCATCGCCGAGTGTTGGCGGGTGGCGCACGCCGGGCAGCCGCCACGCACCGTGCTGGCGTGCCTCGACGGCCTTCGATCCGAGGTGTTCGTGCGCGAATTCCATTTTGACGGCGAGGTGATGCATCCGCTGGGCGCGGCGGCCGTGATGACGCCCGCCGAGGTGCGATGGACGACGCATCCCGGCGGCGTGTCGTTCGTGGGCAGCGGCGCGGCCCGCTACGCATCGTCGTGGTCCGGCGTGAGTGATGACATTGGTGAGACGGTGGAGTCGATCGCGGCGGGTGCTGCGCGGCTCGCGGCAGGCGGCGGCTGGCCGTCGGCCGCGCCGCACGCGTTGCGGCCTGTCTACGTGCGGCGCCCGGATGTGGAATTGGCGCGCGAGCGCAGCCGCTCCAATGTCCCCTGACACCGTAACAGGCATGCGGCGCGTACTGGCGGGCGAGTCGCTGGACGCGATCGCGCACATCCAGCGCCAGTCATTCACCAATCCGTGGAGCGCCGACGCGATCGGCTGGGAACTGCGCGAGACCGACGTCGCGCGGGTGTATGTGCTGGAGTCAGGCGGGGCGTTGCCCGGTGGCACGCCGTCGACGCTTGCCTATTGCGCGTGCTGGCAGATTCTTGACGAACTCCATATCAACAGCCTGGCGGTGGTACCCGACGCACGGCGGCAGGGCCACGCGCGGCGGCTGCTGGGCGGGGTATTTCGCGATGCGGTGTCGGGCGGCGCCACGTCGGCGACCCTGGAAGTCCGGCGATCCAATGCAGCAGCGCTTGCGCTCTACCGGGGCCTGGGCTTCGAGGTGGAGGGGGTTCGGGCGAACTACTATCAGCAGCCGAGGGAGGACGCCCTGATTTTGTGGCATCGGGCGCTGCATTTGCTTGCCGGTCAGGCGGGGTGATGGTAATCTCCGATTGAAATTACGAAGGAGGCAGGGCATGGCGAACGCTCATGATGTCCCAGGGTCTTCCGTTGCCGCACACGCGGCCCCTTCACCGGCAGACCCCCGCTACCAGGAACTCACCCGGCAACACCACTCACTCGACGAACGGTTACACGCGCTGTCGTCTCTCGTGCATCTCTCCGATGCGCAACATCTCGAAGAACTCACCCTAAAAAAACGCAAACTGGCGATCAAGGATCAGATCGCCGCGCTCTCTGCCGCACAGCGGCGCTGACGCACTACACTGGTGGCTTCATTCCGGTCGTGGCCCCCGGACGTCCCGGGGACCGCGGTTGGCGTGGTCGTGAGTGAGTCATGCGCATTGATAGAGCCGCCATCCCGTTCGTCCTGATCGCTGCTGCGCCTGCGGTGATCGTGTGGCTGTGGTGGGGCGCCCTTGCCGCGGTGCCGGCGCTGCTCTTGCCACTGGCGACGGCCGCATTCTTTCGTGACCCCGATCGCGCGGCCTCGCAGGACCCGTCGCTGGTGTTGTCACCCGCAGACGGCACGGTCATGTACGCAGGTCCGGCCCGTGCGGAGGAGGCACCCACCGGAGGCCCCTGGCTGCAGGTCACGATCTTCCTGTCTGTTCTTGACGTCCACATCAACCGCACGCCAGTGTCGGGACGCGTGACTCGGGTGGACTACCAGCCCGGTAGTTTTCTGCCGGCCTACAAGCGCGAGTCCTTTCGCAATGAGCGATCCGAGATTTGGTTCGATCATGCGGGCGTGCCGGTGGTGGCCCGACAAGTGGTCGGCCTCCTCGCGCGCCGCGTCGTGTGCCGCTTGACCCCGGGCCAGCAGGTGGACGCCGGAGCGCGGTTGGGACTGATGAAGTTTGGATCGCGCATGGACGTGTTTGTGCCGCCCACCGCCCGGCTTGAAGTGACCGAGAAGCAGACCGTGCGCGGGGGTGAGACCGTCCTGGCCCGATGGCCCGCCTGATGGCGCGTTATGATGGTCCGCGAATGACCCAGGGAATGCCCGCTGGTCGAGTTGGCCGAAACGGGCGGAAAGCCAGGCGGGGCACCTATCTGCTGCCCAGTCTCATTACCGTTGGCAACTTGTTCTGCGGTTACGCCTGCGTGATGTACGCGATGCGCGGTGACCTCACGACGGCTGCGCCGTTTATTGGTGTGGCGGTCGTGCTGGACATGCTCGACGGCCGCATCGCGCGACTGACCGGGACGACCAGTGCGTTTGGCGTGGAGTTTGATTCTCTGGCCGACGTCGTGTCGTTCGGTCTGGCTCCGGCGGTGCTGGCGTCGGCCTGGGGCCTCTCCGAACTCGGGCGTTGGGGATGGGCCGCAGGCTTTCTGTATGTGGCGGCGGCGGCGATTCGCCTGGCGCGCTTCAATATTCAGACCGGGACCCAAACCGACAAGGCGTACTTCATCGGGATGCCCAGTCCTGCGGCAGCCGGGGTGCCGGCCGCGACGATCTTTGTTTACCCCTACCCGCTGCTGGGAAAGGCGGAGGCCATGGCGGCGATTGCGGTCGTCGTGATTCCGGCCATTCTGATGGTCAGCACGATCAGGTTTCGCAGCTTCAAGACGATCAACTTCGGCTGGGACCGGTCGTACTTCAAGCTCTTCGTCTTCGCGGCGTTGTTGGTATTCATTGCCACCGAGCCAAGCTGGGCGCTGGTCATCATCGCCTACACCTACCTCGTCTCGGCGTTTGTCGACATGGCGCTCACGCGCTTGCGCGGACGTCGCCCGGCCCTGCCACCGGAAGCCTGACCGTCACGGTCGTGCCCTGGCCCGGTGCGCTTTCAAGCGAAATCGTCCCGCCGCATGACGCGATGTTCTGCCGGGCGTTGGCCAGGCCCAGTCCAGATCCGCCGGTCTTGGTCGAGAAATGGGGCTCGAACGCGCGTTCCGCTGCCTCACTGGTCATGCCGATGCCGGTGTCTGCACACATCACCTGCACGTGGTCTGCTTCGTCTGGCGCGGCCGACAGCCTGACGCGGCCGCCCGAGGGCATGGCTTGCAGCGCGTTTTCAATGAGGTTGGTGAGCGCTCGGGCCAGCAGCGTGCGATCGGCGCGCGCGTCCGGCGTGTCAGGCGCCACATCAACCGAGATCCCGGTGTGTGAGGCGAGACCGGCGCGATACGGCTCCACCACGTCCTGGAGCAGCGCAGCGAGCGGGACGCGCTCGAGTTTCGGTACAGGTACAGCGGCAAACGAAGAGAATTCGTTGGCCAGTTGCCGGAGCAACTTGACCTGTTTCAGCACAGTGCCGATGCATTGATCGAAGACGGCGCCGAGCGGGCGCCCCTGGTCCACGTGCACGCGCTGCAGGTGTTCGGCTGCAAGCTGGATGGGGGTCAGGGGGTTCTTGATGTCATGCGCCACCTGCCGCGACATGTCGGCCCATGCTTTCAGTTCGTGTGCGCGACCCAGCTCGGCGCGCTGCTCGCGCAAGGTGGCGGCCATGCCATTGAAGTCGTTCACCAGCCGGCGGAGTTCGTCGGCGGTGTCGGCCACGATCCGCACGTTGAATTCGCCTGCCGCGATTTGTTGCGTGGCACGTGTCAGCCGTTCAACCGGATCCGAGACGCGCCGCGCGACGGAGGCGCCGATGAAGGCCGCGAGCAGGATGACCAGCACCGCGCCGAGCAGGACGCCCCGGTTGAGATCGGTGATTTCGCGCTCGATTTCCTGCTGCCTCAGGGCCAGCGGCACACTGAGCACGGCATGCCGGCCCAGCGCGGGGACAGGGGCCGCCGCCACGAGGTAGCTGAACGAGCCGGCGCGGTCTTCACCCGCAAACGACGGACGCCGCTCGAGGGCCACCGCCCGGTAGGCGCGCGCGGGCGTGCGTTCGGGCAGCAGGCCAGACACAAAGAGATCGCGTTGTGATGTGGCGCGCAGGCGCGGACCGTCAAACAGGTTGACGTCCTGATTGATGACCTGTCCGATCCATACGAGGATGTCGTCGGTCGGCGGCACCTCCTGTAACGCAATCGTGTCTTCAAGCACCCGTCGCGCAATGGTGGCGGCAGTCAGAGCCTCGGTCTCGACATCGCCCCGGAGTTTGTCGCTCATGTAGGCGCTGAACGAGAACGCAAACACCAGGACCGGCACGACGGCCGTGAACACAAAATACAGAAACAGCTTGCGATAGAAACTCGTCCGGATTTCGAAGATCAGCGCGCGCAGTGGCGCCACCCGGCGGCCCGCGATCGAGGCGACGAACGTGCTGATGGCAAACAACCCCACGAACAGCAGTGCGGCCAGCACGGTACTTTCCGCCAGCTTGGTGAGGTGATCGAACAGGCGCGGAATCGGATATCCAAACGCATAGATGCCGGCGCGATCGTTCGCGAAATACACCCGAAAGGTGTCTTTGTCGGAGACACGAGTGGTCCAGAAGGGGGTGCGCGATCGCTCAATCCGGCCGAGCAGGCCCTGGTCGAGTGACCACGCCGTCCTTCCGGAAGTGAACGTCGCCTGCCGGCCCCACCCGTAGACCACGGTCTGCACGCCGTGCGGCCCGGTCTGCGGTGACTGGCTGGCCCGGCGGAGCAAGTCGTCGTACGGGTTAATCGCCGAGATAAATGGCAGCGCCCGGTAGTCGAAGAGGACGTGAATGACGACGGACCCTGACGAACGGCCGGTGGCATCGCAGAGGCTGCGCTCGGCATGGAGCGTGGCCTGTTCTCGAGCGCCAAACGAGGTGACCTCCCCGTAGGTATCCCATGCGCAGCGGGTCTCGGTTGACGATCGGTCGATACCGTAGTCCGGCACATTCAGCGCGAATCGGCTGAGGAGCTGTCCCTCGGGGCCGTACAGCTCGAGCGCTGATGTGAGGCGCGACCGTGACAGTCCCGTCTGACTCCAGACGAGGAAGGCGGCATCCGATGATGGACTCCGGGGTTCACCACCGGGTGACTCGGCAAGCAGCGCTGACAGGTCGGGCAGCCGATCCACGGCCTCGGTCGCTTTGGCCAATTCCGACCTGAGTTGTTCGGGCAGACCCAATGTGGTGGGCGCGTACACGGTCTCAATCTGGCGCTCGGTGCTGCGAGTGCCAGAGAACGCAACGATCGGATACCAGATCGTCGCCGGAATGACGGCTGCGGCGCACAGCGACAAGAGCCGGGATGAGGGAGACGCGTGGCGATAGAAGTGCCGCAAGCCGACGGCCGACAAGGCAAACAGCGCGGCGACTGCAGCCACGCCCACCACCGCCGGCGTGGGCAGAGGTGACCAGGGGTTGGGGAGGGCACCGATCGCGGTAGGGACCACCCAGGCCGCGCCTGCCAGGACGGCCGGCAGCGGCCGCCTCCAGGACACGCGCCAGCGCTCGGCCAACTGCGCCAACATCGTAGCGACGGTCCAGACGCTGGCAAACGCGAGCAGGTGACGCGCCGCGTGTGCGGCGAGTACGGCGGCGTTTGGCGGGAACAATGGCGACGCCAGCCGGTCGTATCCGACGGCAGTCAGCTGGCGATCGATGGCCCAGAAGCTCAGCCACAGGACGGCCGCCGTCAGGAGTCCTCCGCCGAGGAACTCCGACCACATGATGAAGCCTGAGCCGCCCGACAGCGGCCGGCGCGCGGCGGACCGCCACCACGCAGCCACGGGCAGCGTGATCGTGAGGCCGACGGCCGTCAGGGCACCAATCGCCGAGACTCCCACGAGCGGCAGGCCGGCCATTGAGCCGATCCAGACAAACAGTCCACCGGCGGCGATCACCAGCACCGGGGCGGCGAATTGGAGGCGTCGCCTCTGGCTCTGCACCAGTCCGGCCGCGAGAATGAGCAGCGCACCCACCAACGGGAGGATGCCGACGAGCAGCACCCGGCGACGGAATTCCCTGCGCGCCTCGTCGAGTTCGGCTGGTGCAAAGACGATATCGAGGAGCGCCGTATTGTTGGCGGAGAGCACGGTCGGCTTGATCGTGTCGGCAGGAGCCGGCGGGTCGACACTTGACAGGACCACCTGGACCGGACCGAACGAGGTCTGCAGGTGGTACTCGCCGAGACTGGGGTGCAGACCTCCCGTCGTGGAGAGCACCTGCTCAGCCGCCACCACGCCCACACGCCGTGAATCAACCCGCACGGGATGCCACGCGACCAAACGCAGGCCCAGCCTGCCCTCGGCCACAAACAGACCCGGGGCCTCCAGCACCGTCGCCGGAACCTCGAGGTCTTCGGCGGGCCCGTCGTTCCACGCAAGGACACGGAAGGTTCCTGTTCCCGTCGGGACATACACGGTCAGCGCCAAATCAGGCGAGATGGGAAGGGTCGCAAACAATTCTGCGACACGGTCCCGATCGGTCGTGGCGGCGTCGATGAGTGTGGCGCTGGCCGCCACCCGTGCTGCCACTCCGCGCAGTTGGCCGGCGCTGTCGTCCAGGCGCGCCCGTACCTCGGCTTGAAGCTGCTGAGACGCCGTGTCCTGGCTTGAACCGAAACGAACAAGCTCCCACACCGCCCCCCCCGTCGCGATGACGATGGCGGCTGCAAGAGCCAGGGCGAGAAGGCGAACAGACGAGGAGAGCACCGGTAACCGGGGCAGGAAGGCCGTCCGGTCGCAGGATATCAGAGAAGCGGTGGGCTATACTCGCGGGTGTCCCTCCTGATGGTGCGTGGCAGCCTCGGCGGTCTGCCGTTGCGGGCCGCACTCAAGCGCGGCGCGTTGGTCGCCGCCGCAAATTGGCCCGTCGTCATCGCGCAGTTCGTGTCGGTATCGGTTTGCCGGCTCGCGTTGGCCGTTCCGGTGATCGGCGGCGCGTTCATGGTTGCGGTGCTCGCTGAAGCCGACGTTCGCATGATGTTTGCGGACGGCATCACATCCGCCACGGGTCTGGTCATCACATCGTTGCTGCACCGGCCGATGGCCCTGTGGAGTTTCGTGGTGGCCATGGGTGTTGTGGCGGTCGGCAGCGGTGTGGTGTCGTGGCTGACCCAGGCCGGCGTGATGGGCATCCTTGAGCGCGGGGAACGTGTCGCCGGTGATCTGCAGAAGCCACCTTTGCGATTGGAGGCCGTCAGTCGCGCCGGAGTCTTCAGCCTGGAAGGGTTCACCGAAGCCGTCAAGCACCTCGGGCGCCGGTACGTGTTGGTGGGGATCTGGTTGTACCTGGGGTATGCGGTGGTGGCGGCGGGCGCAATCGGTAGCCTCGTCCTGGCCGCACGGCTGGCTGGGCGCGCCGGCTGGTCGATGGCGCTGCCGGTGTCGGCCGTTGGTGTCACGGCGGTGGCGCTGGTGATGGTGGCGGGACTGCAGCTCGCGCATGCGCTGCTGCAGGTCATCATGGCGACCGACGACTGCCGCCTCAGTTCGGCAGTCACACGCCTTCGGGGGTTCCTGCTGCACGATGCGCGACAAGTGCTTGGCATCTTCAGTGTCGTGCTGATGCTCGTGTTGCTGGCCACCGCGGCGTCGGTGCTGGCCACGGCCGGGCTCGCGCTGGTGGCGTGGGTGCCGTTTGTGGGGCTGGCGGTTGTTCCGCTGCAACTGGCCGCGTGGCTGGTACGTGGCGTCGTGTTTCACTATATGGACCTGTCGGCCTGGTCGGCCTATCAAAGTCAGTACCGACGATATGCCGAGCCGGCGTCCAGCGACCCAGCTTTGGCCGGTGGCGGCCCCGGCGAGGGCAGGAGGTTTCCCGCATGACGAACTTCGATGCGTTTCTATCGCGTTCGGGCGAGACGATGCAGGAGTCGGCGATTCGCAAGATGGGTTCGATGCTTGCCGAGTCCCGCGACCTGGTGTCGTTTGCTCCCGGGTATCCGGCGGAAACGGCGTTTGCGTGGGAGGACTTCCGCGCCATCGCCGATGATCTGTTGTCGAGCCGCCGGGAGTCGGTCCTGCAGTACGGCGCCACCCGCGGTTACCGGCCGCTGCTTGAATCCATCACCGCCCTCATGGCCGAGCGGGGGATCCGCGCGCCCGTGGAGCAGCTGGTCGTCACCAACGGGTCCCAGCAAGGCCTGGACCTCACCGCACGGGTGCTGCTCGATCGCGGCGACGTCGTGCTGGTTGAGCTGCCGACCTACACTGGTGCGATTTCCGCGTTTCGTGGCGTCGGCGCCGAACTGGTCGGCGTGCGGCAGGATGCCGACGGCTGTGACCTTGACGCGCTGGACGCCACGTTACTCAGGTTGCGGGCCGAGGGCCGCCGCGTGAAGTTCTTCTACACCGTCCCGAATTTTCAGAATCCCACAGGGTTGCTGGTCAGCCTCGACAAACGGAGGCGTCTGCTCGAGTGGGCCGAACGTCGCGATGTGCTGGTGGTCGAAGACGACCCCTATCGGGACTTGTATTTCACCGATGTCACCGAGGAAGCCGACACGCGAGCGCTGGCCGCCGATGACACCACGGGCCGCGTGATTTACATGAGCAGTTTTTCCAAGACCCTGGCGCCGGCCTTTCGCGTCGCCTGGCTCAGCGCGGCTCCTGAGTTGGTCGGCCGGTTCGAATTGGCCAAGCAGGCCAGCGACTTGTGCAGCGGTGCACTGGGGCAGCAGATCGTCAACGAAGCGTGCAGGCGCGGTGTGCTGGCCCGCCAGGTGCCGCGGCTGCGCGCCCTCTACCGTGAGAAACGTGACGTCATGGTGGACGCTCTGACTCGCGCGTGCGGCGACGTCCTCACGTGGGACATGCCGCGCGGCGGCTTTTTCCTCTGGGCGCGCCTCCGCGAGCCAGTCGACGGCGACGCTCTGTTGCCGCGAGCCCTGGCGCGCGGCGTCATCTACGTGGCGGGGAGCGCGTTTTTTGTCTCGGGGACCGAGCAGCAGTTTATCCGGCTGTCATTTTCGTCGCCCCCGGCCGATCGAATTCATGAAGGGGTGCGGCGGCTCGCCGACGCCCTCAGCGACGCACGGGCGGCAGAGCCAGCACGAGCGGCGTCCCAGGCGGCGCGGTAGCTGCCACCGTCGCCGGCAGGCCGGTGGGCTGATAGGCCGTCACCGTGAGTTCCGACGCAGCGGAGTTGGTCATCGCCATCCGCAGTCGGCTGCCGGCGCCCGACGAGGCCAGGCCGCCAAGCACACTGGCGTCTTCAGCCGCTCCGGGCAGTCGTCCGGCCCGCTCGCCTTCGATGGTGAAGATACGGATTTCGCCGTTCGATTGCGGCACAAAGACCCGACCCGCATCCACCAGCAACCCGTCCACGACCCGCGACGCAACGGTTTGGCGCCAGCGCTGGTGCCCGTTGAAGGCGTGGGCACGTACGGAGTTGTCAACGGTCGCTGCGTAGATGTGGCGATCGTCAATGGCCAGGCGCCCGACGACGGCCATCCCGAACGGGTAGTCCCACGCCTCCCGGCCGTCGCGCTGCCGCAGGCAGATCAGACGGCCATCCGAGCCGGCGATAAAGACGCGGCCGGCCGCGGCAAGCACCTGAACAGGCCGCGTGCCGATCTTCGTTTCCCAACGCCGACGGCCATCGGTCACGCGCCAGCCGGTGACTCGTCCGTCCGCAAGCCCCGCCACCAGAAGGTCGCCGTCGATGGACACCGGGGTCGTGAGCGGCACGCCGATTTCAGCCTTCCACACGACACGGCCCAGCGAGGCGTTCACGCCGCTCAGCGTGCCCGTTTCGCCGGCAACAATGAGCCAGCCCGCCCGGGCGGTCGGGGCGATCGACAGCGGGCCGGTGGGCAGGCGCCATTCGAGGACGCCGGTCATTTCGGACAGCGCGTGCACCTGCTCCTCGGCCGCAATGAACACCCGGCCTTCGTCGATCACTGGCGCCACAGTGGCATCGAGGTCGCTAATCCAGGTCGGCGCGCCGTCTTTCCAGGCATGCGCCGCAATCCGCGTCGGTTCCACGACGAGCAGGCGAGTCTCCCCGACTGCGATCGAAAACTGATCGCCAAAGGGGAAGGGGCGCGTCCACAGCGTGTCCATCGGCCACACCGGCTCGGGAGCCGCCGCGACCACAAGCGCCGCTGAGAAGAGGGGCGCGGCAAGCCGGAAGCCCGCGCGAGTGATGCTCACCCGCTTATAATAGCGGCATTCCTTCAGCCTGGCCGATACAGTGACCCATCAGACCATCCTCGTTCTTGACTTCGGTTCCCAGTACACACAACTGATTGCCCGCCGGCTCCGCGAGTTCTCGGTGTATTCGGAGATCGTGCCGTTTCACACACCCGTCGCAGAGATCGCTCGCCATCGCCCGGCCGGCATCATCCTGTCGGGCGGGCCACGCAGCGTGTCTGAAGCCGGGGCGCCTCGACCCGATCCGGGCATCTGGACGATGGGCGTCCCCATCCTTGGCATCTGCTACGGGATGCAGGTCATGACCGACACCTTCGGTGGGACCGTGCAGCCAGCACCGCAACGCGAGTTTGGCCTCGCCGTGGTGGAAGCGTCGGGCGCGGCCAGTCCCTTGTTCACGGGTGTGCCGGCGTCGCTGCGCGTGTGGGCCAGCCACGGAGACTGCGTGGCGGCAGCACCTGACGGCTTCGACGTGCTGGCGACATCGGTGAACGCCCCGGTCGCGGCCATGCAGGACGAGTCTCGCCGCCTCTATGCGTTGCTGTTTCATCCCGAAGTGGTGCACACCGATGAGGGCGCGACGATTCTTCATAATTTCGCATTCGGCGTCTGCGGCTGCCGTGGCGATTGGACGATGGCTGGGTTCGTCGAAGAGAGTGTGACGCGCATTCGAGCGACGGTGGGCGACGGCCGGGTGGTGTGCGGTTTGTCGGGCGGCGTCGATTCGACGGTGGCCGCACTCCTCATTCACAAGGCGATTGGCGACCGGCTGACCTGCATCTTTGTCGACAACGGCCTGCTGCGGCTCAATGAAGCGGTGCAGGTGCGCACACGGTTCGAGCGACTCGGCTTGCCGCTGGACTTTGTGGACGCGACAGACTTGTTTCTGACGCGCCTGGCGGGCGTCAGCGATCCGGAAACGAAGCGGAAGATCATCGGCGCGGCGTTCATCGACGTGTTCGAAGACCGAGCCAACGCGCTGGGCGGCTTCGGATTCCTGGCGCAGGGCACGCTGTATCCGGACGTGATTGAAAGTGTGTCGGTGCTGGGCCCGTCGGCCGTGATCAAGAGCCATCACAACGTGGGCGGACTGCCCGAACGCCTCAACTTCACACTCGTTGAACCGCTGCGCGAGTTGTTCAAGGACGAAGTCCGCGCGGTGGGCACGACGCTGGGGCTGGACGACGAGTTCGTGTGGCGCCAGCCGTTTCCAGGCCCGGGCCTGGCGGTGCGGATCCTGGGGCCGATCAGTCCCGATAAGCTGCGGCTGTTGCAGTTGGCGGACGCGATCGTCGCGGACGAAATCCGCCGCGCCGGCTGGTATCGGCGCGTCTGGCAGTCGTTCGCCGTGTTGTTGCCGGTGCAGAGCGTTGGGGTGATGGGCGATGAGCGCACCTACGAATACACCGTCGCGGTGCGGGCAGTGGAAAGCCGCGACGGCATGACTGCAGACTGGGCGCGCCTGCCGCATGAGCTGCTCGGCGCCATTTCGTCACGGATCGTCAACGAAGTACGCGGCATCAACCGCGTCGTCTACGACATCAGTTCCAAGCCGCCGGCCACGATCGAGTGGGAATAGGGATGGCCGAGTTCGTCCATCTGCACCTGCACACGGAGTTTTCGCTGCTTGATGGCGCCTGTCGCATCGGCGAGATGCTCGACCGCGCCGTCGAACTCAAGATGCCCGCCGTGGCGGTGACCGAACACGGCAACATGTTCTCGGCGGTCTCGTTCTTCGACGAGGCCCACAAGCGCGGCATCAAGCCAATCCTGGGCTGCGAAGTCTATATCGCACCCGGTGACCGGCGCGACCGGTCGGGCACGCCCGGTGAGACGGCCAACCATCTCGTGCTCCTCTCGGAAACCACGGACGGCTTTCACAACCTGATGAAGCTGGTGTCTTCGGGCTACACCGAGGGGTTCTACTACAAGCCGCGAATCGACAAGGATCTGCTCGCGCAGCACGCGAAGGGATTAATCGGACTCAGCAGTTGCCTGAAAGGGGAGGTGGCGACCGGCCTTCGCACCGACCAGGCGCGCAAGGCGATGGACGCGGCCGCGCGCTATCGCGACATCCTGGGGCCGGAGAATTTCTTTCTCGAGATGCAGTACCAGGGCATCGAAGAGCAGCGCATCGTCAACACGGGTCTTCTGCCGATCGCACGTGACCTTGGGCTGCCGCTTGTGGCGACCAATGACGTGCACTACCTGAAACACACCGACCAGCACCCGCACGACATCCTGCTGTGCATCGGCACCGGCAAAAACGTCAGCGACGACAAGCGCCTCAAATACCACGGGGATCAGTTCTTTTTGAAGACGGCCGAAGAGATGGCCGCAGTGTTTGGCGACCATCCCGACGCACTGGCCAACACGCTGCGAATCGCCGACCGGTGCTCGGTCGATATTCCCAAGAACGTGAACCACCTGCCCGACTTCGATGTGCCCCCCGGGTTCACGGCCGGCTCGTACTTCGAGCACGTGGCCCGAGAGGGGTTCCGGGAACGGATGGTCCGGTGGCGGGAGATGGAAGGGCGCGGTGAATTGCGCCGCACGTTGGCCGAGTACGAGACTCGGCTGCAGTACGAACTCGACATGATCCGGCAGATGAAGTACGACGGGTACTTCCTGATCGTCTGGGATTTCATCCGGCACGCGCGTGAACGCGGCATTCCCGTCGGGCCTGGCCGCGGATCGGCCGCGGGCAGTCTGGTGGCGTATTGCATGCGGATCACGGATGTCGATCCGCTGCACTTCGACTTGTACTTCGAACGGTTCCTGAATCCCGAACGCATCACGCTGCCCGATATCGATATCGACTTCTGCGAGCGGCGTCGCGCCGAAGTGATTCAGTACGTCACCCAGAAGTACGGCCGCGAGAACGTGGCGCAGATCATCACGTTCGGCACCATGAAGGCCCGCGCCGTGGTCCGCGACGTCGGGCGTGTCATGGAGTTCCCGATCTCCGAAGTCGACCGCGTGGCCAAGTTGATACCAGGCACGCTCGACATGAGTCTTGACAAGGCGATCGAGGAGGTGCCCGCGCTGGCCGACCTCGAGCGCAAGGACGAGCGCGTGCGGGAACTGCTGAAGGTGGCTCGCCGCCTCGAGGGGATGACACGGCACGCGTCGGTGCACGCGGCGGGTGTCGTCATTGCGCCCCGGCAGGTGGTGGAGTTCGCGCCCCTCTATCGGAGTCAGAAGGACGAAATCACCACCCAATGGGCGATGAAGGACATCGAGCGTGTTGGCCTGCTCAAGATGGACTTTCTGGGTCTGAGCACCCTGACGCTGCTCGATGATGCCGTCAAACACATCAAGGAGACCACCGGCGACGTGGTGGACCTCGACCATCTGGTGGTTGACGACGCAAAGACGTATCAGCTGTTTGCCAACGGGCAAACACACGGCGTCTTCCAGTTTGAAAGCTCGGGGATGCGCGAGACGCTGCGGAAGGCGAAGCCGCAGTGTCTGGAAGACCTGATCGCCCTGAACGCGTTGTACCGGCCTGGACCGTTGCGGGGCGGCGTTGTTGACGACTACATCAACCGGAAACATGGCCGGGTCGAAATCAAGTACGAACTGGCGCAGATGGAGCCGATCCTCAAAGAGACCTACGGCGTCATCGCGTATCAGGAGCAGGTCATGCGGCTGGCCAGTGACCTGGCCGGCTTCACCCTGGGGCAGGCGGACGAACTGCGCCGCGCCATGGGCAAAAAGGACGAGAAAAAGATGGAGGCCACCCGGAAACGATTCATGTCCGGCTGCGCCGAGCGTGGGATTTCCGAGAAGAAGGCCAC
Source organism: Vicinamibacterales bacterium (assembly GCA_046594875.1). Lineage (GTDB taxonomy): Bacteria > Acidobacteriota > Vicinamibacteria > Vicinamibacterales > SCN-69-37 > SYFT01. The sequence continues at coordinate 41,766 of JBKJQX010000153.1, read as the reverse complement.
GAAGATCTTTCAGTTCATTGAATTCTTCGCCGGCTACGGTTTCAACAAGTCGCACTCCACAGCCTACGCGTTGCTGGCCTACCAGACGGGGTACCTCAAGGCGAACTACCCGCAGCACTTCATGGCAGCGCTGTTGACCATCGAGTCGCAGACCTCAGAGAAAGTAGCGTTGTACCTCGCGGAGTGCCGCGAGTTGGGTGTCGCGGTGCGGCCGCCCGACATCAACGCCAGCGCGCTCCACTTCACCGTGCAGAAGACGGATGGCCAGCCCGACGGCGTCAGGTTTGGCCTCGGCGCGGTCAAGGGCGCAGGCGAAGGCGCGATTGTGTCGCTGATGGCGGCGCGCGAAGCCCTGGGCGGCACGATCACATCGATGTTCTCGCTGGCCGAGCATCTGGATCTGCGCCTGGTGAACAAGAAGGTCATCGAGAGCCTGATCAAGGCGGGTGCGTGCGACAGCCTTGCCCCCGGTGGGCGTGAGCAGTACCTCCAATGGCGGCCGCGCCTGCTGGCCGGTGTTGACCGCATCCTGGACCATGGGAACCGCCACCAGAAGGACCGCGATCAGGGGCAGTCACAGTTGTTCGGGAATGATGAGGACAGTGCCGCGCCGCAGAACGATGCGGCGGTTCTGCCCGATGCCGCGCCCTGGACCGAGACACAGGCCCTGACCTTCGAAAAGGAAGCCCTCGGGCTCTATATCAGCGGGCACCCATTGCAGCGATACGCAGAGGTCATGGCGGCCGTGGGCGCGCGAACCGTATCGGCGCTGTTCCAGTCCGAGCCGGATTGCCAGGTGGCCGGTGTGGTCACGGGCGTCCGCCGGCTCAAAACGAAGCGGGGCGACCCCATGGCGGCCTTTAATCTCGAGGACGAGGGCGGCAAATTCGAGGTGGTGGTGTTCCCCGAGGCCTATGCGAAATTCGGCCGCCTGGTGGCAGATGATGCCATGCTGATTGTGCGGGGGAAGTTCGAGCGCGACGATGAGACGGGCAAGATGGTCGCGGCGGAACTGAGCACCCTTGAGGCCGCCCGCGAACGGGTGGTGCGCGAGGTCCAGATCACGGTGGCCGGACGCGGCGGATCGCGCGACGTGCTGCGGTCGCTGGTCCAGGTCTTTGAACGGCACCCAGGCGATCGGCGCGTGTCGTTTGTGGTCGAAGTGCCGGGGAGCGGCGGCGGCCTTCGCGTGCGTGCCGGGACGTCGCACCGCATTCGCCCCAGCGAAGGATTTGTGCGCGACGTCGAGTTGGTCTGCGGCGCAGGCGCGGTGTGTTTGAAGTGAGGAGTCAATGACGGTAGACGCCCTGGAATTTGAAGAGCCTGTGGCCATCCTGCAGAAGGAGATTCAGGCCATGCGCTTGATGCCGCCCACCACCGAACGGTTGGCCTCCATTGCGCGCCTGGACACGCGGGTCCGGGAGCTTCGCGCCGAGATCTTCTCTCACCTGACACCCTGGCAGCGCGTGCTCGTTGCCCGACATGCGGACCGGCCCGTCATGCTGGACTACGTCGGCCGCTTGTTTACCGGTTTCACCGAACTGCATGGCGACCGCCGCTTTGGCGACGACAAGGCGATCGTCACCGGCATGGCCCACTTCCACGGCCAACCCGTCTTCATCGTCGGCCACCAGAAGGGCAGTGATACCAAACAGAAGATCTACAGGAACTTCGGGTACGCAAAACCGGAAGGGTACCGGAAGGCGCTCCGCGTGATGCGCCTGGCAGAGAAGTTCAAGCAGCCGGTCATCGTGTTTGTTGATACGCCGGCGGCATTCCCGGGTGTGGAATCCGAAGAGCGGGGAGTGGCTGAAGCGATTGCCCTGAACTTGCGCGAGATGGCACTGCTCGATACCCCAATCATTGTTGTGGTGTCGGGTGAGGGCGGGTCGGGAGGCGCGTTGGGGATTGCCATTGGCGACCGTATCCTGATGCAGGAATTCGCGGTCTTCAGCGTCATTCCGCCCGAAGGTTGTGCGGCCATCCTGTGGCGCGATTCCGCGCGAAAAGTGGAGGCAGCCGAAGCGCTCAAGATCACCGCGCCCGACTTGCTGGCGATGCAGGTGATCGATGAGATCGTGCCAGAGCCGCTTGGAGGCGCGCATCAGGACCATGCCGCCGCCACCGCGCTTCTCGATGAGGCCATTTCCCGGCACCTGGCTGAGGTATCGGCCATGAGTGGGGCAGACCGCCTGGAGGCCCGCTACCAGAAGTTCCGCTCGATCGGACGGCTCGGTCACGCGTTTACCGACGAGAGCGCCGACGCCGCGGCCACGCCCGTAGAGTGATGGCCCGGAAGATCTGGGACGAGGTGCCGTCGGATGCCGACGGCGCCTCACGATTGGCCGCGGCCCTCGGCCTGCCGCCCGTACTCGCGCGGGTGCTGCATCAGCGCGGCCTGACCGATCCCGACGCGGCGCAGCGGTTTCTCGAGCCGAGTCTGGCGCACCTCCATGATCCGTTTCTGCTGACCGACATGCGGCCGGCCGTGGCCCGATTGCACCAGGCGGTCGAGCGCCGCGAGCGCATCATGATTCATGGCGACTACGACGCGGATGGCATCACGTCCACCGCGATGCTTCAGCGCGCGCTCGAAATGCTCGGCGCGGACGTGGGTCATTTCGTACCCGATCGAATGAAAGACGGGTATGGATTGCAGCCGAAGACGATCGAACACCTGGCCTCATTGGGAGCCAGGCTGATTGTGTCGGTCGATTGCGGCATTCGCGCGAACGAGGCTGCGCGGCGTGCGCGCGAACTGGGCGTCGATCTGATCATCACGGATCACCACGAACCTGAGGCAGAACTGCCGCAAGCGGTCGCGGTCATCAATCCGAAGCGGCCCGACTGCGCTTATCCAGAAAAATTTCTGGCAGGAGCCGGTGTGGCGCTGAAGTTGGTGCAGGCCTTGCTAAAGGACCACGCGGCCGGCGCCGGCGCGTTGTCGTCCTTCATCAAGATGGCGGCCATCGGCACGATGGCAGACGTGGTGCCGCTCGTGGGCGAGAACCGGGTGATCGCCAAGTTCGGGCTCGACGCGCTCTCGCGTGGGCCGCATGGCACGGGACTGGAGGCGTTGTTGGAGGAGAGCGGATTGTCGGGCAAGCGACTCGACAGTTTTCACGTGGGCTTCGTCCTCGCTCCCCGGTTGAATGCCGCGGGGCGAATGGGCCACGCCGGTCGCGCCGTCGATTTGCTCTTGTCCAGAGGGCGCGACGCGGAGTCGAAAGTGGCCGCTCGCGCGCTCGCGAAGGAACTGACCGACGAGAACACCCGCCGGCAGGAGAGCGAGGCCGGGATGCTCGTGCAAGCCAGGCGCATGGTGGAGAAGGACCCGGAAATTGGCGGTCACAACATGCTCGTGGTGGCGTCCGAGGGGTGGCATCGGGGCGTGGTTGGGATCGTGGCGTCCAAGCTCGTGGACTCGTTCTGGAAGCCGGCGATTGTGCTGGCCATCGAGGACGGCGTGGCTCACGGCTCGTGCCGGAGTATTCCCGCCTTCGACATGCTGGGGGCGCTTGAGGCCAACCCCGACCTATTCGTGAAATTCGGAGGTCATAAGCAGGCCGCGGGAGTGACGGTTGAAGTGGGGCGCCTGCCAGAGATGCGGCGCCGGCTGACGGAATACGCCAACCTCACGCTTGAACCTGGTGATCTCATTCCGCGTCTGCGCATTGATGCGCCCCTGGGCCTGCGTGACATCACTGGGGACGTGGTCCAGGCTCTCTCGCGCCTTGAGCCGTTTGGCACGGCCAACCCCAAGCCGATCTTCCGGGCGTCGCCTGTGGAACTGGCGCAACCGCCTCGCGTCATGAAGGAGCGGCACCTCTCGCTGATGTTCCGGCAGGACGGCCGCTCATTTCGAGGCGTGGCATGGCGGGCAGCCGAACGGGAGGCCTACCTGTCGGCGAACCGATTTGGGCTGGAACTGGCGTACTCTCTCGATCAGAATGACTTTCGAGGCGAGCGGGTCACGGAGTTGACGGTGGCTGATGTACGGGCGCCGGAGGGGGAGACAGCGGCGTGAGGTGGCAGAAAGTCGCGCGGGTCGTGGTCGCCCTCATTGGCGTGGGCTGCGCTGTCGCGGTGTACGTCGTGCTGAAAAGGAAGCCCGGCACGACACCGGCGGCGGCAGCGACGCCAACGATGCTGGATGCGACGGTCACAGCCACCTCGTCGAAGGGTTCACGAAAGTCGGTCGATCCGACTGGGAGAGTGATCTACGACATCGCCTGGGACCGCCTGCGCGTCCTGGCCGACGGCCGCAATGTGTTTGAGGAAGTCACGATGTCTTTTGATCGCAACGGCATTCCATACACCGTTGTGGCCGGTGTCGCGGAAACCGCGGGGCTCTCCGGACCCGAGGGCGAATTGCCCGCAACGGTTGTGTTCCGTCGCAAAGTCCGCATGACCGGCGAGGACGGGTTCGAGGTCTCGGGAGACGAAGCGACGTATCTCCGGGATGAAGAGCGAACCAATTTTCCCGGTCCGGTGTCGTTCAAGCGTGACCGGATGACGGGCGAGGGTGTGGGTGGCGACCTGTATATGGACCGCTCGGTGTTCTGGATGTATGACCAGTCGCGCATCACCATTAGCCCGGACGGCGGCGGGCCGTCGGTGGTGGTCACCGGAAAGCGGATTGGCCTGGCGGAAGCGGATTGGTATATCCGGGCCGAAGAAGGCACGCAGCTCATCCGCGACGATCAGCGTTTCAGCGCAGATGCGATGGTGGTGCGGTTTGGCGAGAATACCCAGACCGTGAATCGCATCGAACTGGAAGGCAAGTCTGTGGTCAGGCAGACGGGCGGGGGCGACCGGCCCGACATGCGTGGTGACCGGATCTTCATGGACTTCGCACCTGAGACAAGCTTGCTGTCGCATGCGCAAATCGGCGGCAGCGCCGTGCTGACGATGCGGGAGAACGGCACCACGACACGTGTCAGCGGCAGCGATATCGAGTTCTACGTCGGAGCGGACGGAGAGGTGCTGACCAGGCTTTCGACCACAGCGCCGACAGAGGTCGTGCTGCCGCGCGATGGCGAGACACCGGCCCGCACGATTCAGTCGGCCGAGTTGCTTGCCGAAGGGCCGGACCCCAAGGGCCTTGACCGGGCCGTGTTTTCGGGAGGGGTACAGTATCGGGAGACGCTGCCGGCATCGCGGGGACAGGCCGCAGCCATCCGCGTCGCGACTTCGAACTCGCTGGTACTCGGTCTTGAAGGCGCGTTGAACCAGGTCACCGTGGCGGACTTCCGGCAGAACTTCTGCTTCGTTGGCCCGATGGCACCAACCTCCTCGGGCGCCGCCGTGCAGTGTTCGGCCGCGAAGATGCCGGCGTTTGTGGGAAACCGGGAGACATCTGTGGTGGCTGCCGGCGACCAGGGACTCTATGACGCGAAGGCCGAGACCCTGCAATTGCGCCCCGGTGTCCAGAAGTCACTCTCCAAAGTGGTCAACCAGCAGGTTGATGTGACGGCGACCGAGATTGATCTCGATATCAGACAGGACGCGTTCAAGGCGCGTGGACAGGTGGAATCTACGATCAAGCCGAAGGCAGGAGCCACGGCGAAACACCCCAAAGCGTCGGGCCTGTTCGATGGAGGCCGGCCGATCTCAGGCCGAGCCAGCGAGTTGGCCTACTCGGAAGTCACGGGCATCGCGGTGTATACCGGGGACGTGGTGCTGCTGCAGCGGGGGGACGGAAACAAGGACGCCAGCGTCATCCGGGCAGACCAGGTGCGGCTCGACGAACAGAAACAGGACATCGAAGCCAATGGCCGCGTGCGGTCGCAATTGCTGCTCGAGCAGACTCCCGGGCTGCGTGAGTCCAAGGAACCGGGTCGCACGGAATTTACGGGCGATCGGATGACGTTTGTTGACGCCACCCGTCGCGTGGTGTTCTCGGGCGACGCCAGTATGGACACCATCGAAGCAGGCGAGGCCCAACGGCTCACGGCAGAGCGAATCACCCTCGACATGTTGCCCGAGCGTCGCGCGCTCAGGAACCTGGAAGCGGTGGCCGCAGACAAAGGCGAAGTGCGCGCGACTCTGCCCGAGGGCCGGGTCACGATCGGCACGCGGTTGACATACGATGCTGAGACCGATCGGTATGTCGTGACCGGAACGCAGGCGCTCTTTGTGTCACGCTCCGCCTCGAATGGCCCCGGCATCTGCGAGGTGGGGACCGGGACGGAACTGTCCTTCCTGCGCACGGAAGGATGGTCGAACGTGAAGAACAAGGGAGGCTCAGTGGGCACGGCACGCGAGCGCAAATGCGCCGAGGTCCTCAAGTAGATGGCGACCCTGCGAAGTGAAGGCCTGACGAAGGCCTACGGCGGACGTACGGTCGTCAAGGGCGTAGACATCTCCGTTTCCTCTGGCGAGATTGTCGGCTTGCTGGGACCCAACGGCGCAGGCAAAACCACCACCTTCGGAATGGTGGTCGGGTTGACCGCACCCGATAGCGGACGCGTGCTCCTTGATGATGCCGACGTGACGGGCGATGCGATGTACGTCCGGTCGCGCAAAGGCATCGGCTATCTTCCGCAGGAAGCCTCCATCTTCCGTGGCCTGACGGTGGAGCAGAACATTCTGGCGATCCTTGAAACGCTGCCATTGTCGGCAGCCGACCGGCGCACGCGCCTCAAGACGCTGCTGGGGGAACTGGGCCTCACGGCCCTGGCCCGCTCCAAGGCGTATACGCTGTCGGGAGGCGAACGCCGCAGGACGGAAATCACGCGCGCGCTCGTGAATTCGCCGAAGTTCATCCTGCTCGACGAACCATTTGCGGGCATTGACCCGATCGCGGTCAGCGATATCCAGCAGATCGTGGTGCACCTCAAGACCAGGGGCATCGGCGTGCTGGTGACCGACCACAATGTGAGGGAGACCCTGAAAATCACCGACCGCGCCTACATCGTTCACGATGGTGCGATCTTCCGCAGCGGAACGCCACAGGCGTTGGCCGACGATGACGATGTGAAGCGGATTTACCTCGGGACTGATTTCCGGCTGGACTAAGATGGAATCGACAGCAGTATTTCGTCCCTGATGGCCCTTTCACAAAAACTCTCCGCACGGCTTTCCCAGAAGCTGATTCTGACGCCTTCGCTCCAGCAGGCGATCAAGCTGCTGCCGATGACGACCATCGAGCTCGCGGAGTTGCTGAACCAGGAGATGATCGAGAACCCGCTCCTCGAAGAATCGGCCGAGGACGTTCCCGCTCCGGAAGTCGCCGCCGAGGCGGAGCCGGTCCCCGACAAGACCGACGAAAAAGGCGATACCTGGGATGATGCCGACTACGAGTACTTCTTCGGCGACTATCTCAACGACGGCTATCGGCCCAAGCAGGCGTACGAAGTGCGCGAACTGCCGCCGATTGAAAATACGCTGGCCAACCGGGGATCGCTGGCGGATCACCTGAAGTGGCAACTGAGCCTGCAGACCGCCGACCCATTGATTCGCGACATTGGCGAGGCCATCATCGGAAACATCGATGACGACGGCATGTTGGTGGCGTCGATCGGCGAGATTGCGGGCCTTGGCCCTTGGCCGGTGCCGATCGTGGAAAAGGCGCTCGAGCACATTCAGTCGTTCGATCCGCTCGGTGTCGGCGCACGGGACCTGCAGGAGTGCCTGCTGCTGCAGTTGCGGGGCGCGGGCCTGGCGGGCACACCGGTGGAGACGCTCGTGCGGGATCACCTGCCCTTGTTGCAGAATCACCGCGTGCCTGAACTCGCCAAGGCGCTGGGATTGCCGCCCGAGGAGATCAAGGCGTACCTCGAAGTGGTGCGCCACCTCGATCCGAAACCCGGGGCCCGCTACACGCCGGCAGATTCCCAGTACGTCATCCCGGATATCTACATCATCAAGACCGAAGACGGGTATCGGGCGGTGCTCAACGAAGAGGGCCTGCCGCAGTTGCGTATCAGCCCCGTCTACCGGAGGCTGCTCGACAAGGGCGGCGAAACGTCTGACGAAACGCGGGCGTACGTCAAAGACAAGTTTCGTTCCGCGCTGTGGCTGTTGAAGTCGGTGGACCAGCGCCAGAAAACGATCGTGAAGGTCGCCACCAGCATCATTACGTTCCAGGGCGAGTTCCTCGACAAGGGGATCGAGTACCTTCGACCGCTGGTGCTGCGGGATGTGGCGAACGACATCGGGATGCATGAATCCACGGTCTCGCGCGTGGTGAACAACAAGTACATGCACACGCCGCAGGGCGTGTACGAGATGAAGTACTTTTTCCACAGCGGCATCAGCAGCTCGTACGGCGAAAACGTGTCGTCAGTGACGATCAAGCAACGGATCAGGAAGATCATCGAAGGGGAAGATCCCAAGCGGCCGATGAGCGACTCGAAGATCATGAATGTGCTGCAGCGGGAAGGACTGGTGCTGGCACGCCGCACGATTGCAAAGTACCGCGAGGAGTTGCGGATTCCCACCTCCAATCAGCGCAAGGTGTTCTTCTGATGTCAGTGCCGGTGGCGTCCCTGCTTGGGGCACGCGGTGCCGACGCCGGCCTTGATTTCGATCTCCTGGCGGGCGCCGCGGGCCTTGAGCGTGTGATCACGCTGCCGTATGCCCAGAAAACCGGCCTGGCTCTTGCGGGATTTGACGAATACCTTCGACCCGGCCGGGTGCTGGTCTTTGGTGAGAGCGAGATCCGCTATCTCGAGCGCATGCAGGCCGACGATCGGCTTCAGGCGCTGGCACGCCTCTTCGCCCGCGATTTTCCGTGCGTGCTCCTGACGTTGGGGCTCGACGCGCCCGACGCACTGCTGGTGGAAGCCGAGCGCGCCGGCGTCCCCGTCTTGCGCACGCGCGCGACCACGCCAACCGCCATCGCTCGACTCACCACACTGCTTGAAGACCGCATGGCCGCGCGCGAAGTGCTGCACGGCGTCCTGCTCGACATCCTGGGCCTGGGCGTGCTGATCACGGGTGAAAGCGGCATCGGCAAGAGCGAGTGCGCGCTGGACCTGGTCTGCCGCGGCCACAGGCTGGTGGCCGACGACACCGTGGAGGTCAAGGTGCGAGGCGAATCGGTGTTGATTGGCAGCTGCCCGGAAATGACCCGCCACTATGTTGAGATTCGCGGCCTGGGCCTGGTCAACGTGACCGACCTGTTTGGCGTGGCCGCCACCCGATCCTCCAAGCGCATCGAACTCGTCGTGCAACTGGAACGCTGGGAGATGGGCCGCGAGTACGATCGCCTGGGCCTCACGGTGGAGACCAGCGACCTGCTGGGCGTCGCCGTGCCCCTCATCCGCATGCCGGTGGCGCCGGGCAGAAACGTCGCCATGCTCGTGGAGGTCGCTGCCAGAAATACGCTGTTGCGGTCCCGAGGGCGCCATGCCGCTCGACTGCTGGCCGGGCGACTGGAGGATCGGCTGGCGCGCGCAGCTGAACGCCAGGATGACGCAGGGCTGGAGGAGGACTGATGGGGAAGGCACGAAACCCGAGCCCTCAGCTCGTGGTGGTGACAGGCCTGTCCGGCGCAGGGAAGTCCCAGGCCATTCACGCGCTTGAAGACCTGGGTTTCTTTTGCGTCGACAACCTGCCGGTGGCGCTGATTTCCACGTTTGTCGATCTGATCGTCAGGGATGACGATACCCGCCGCCGCGTGGCCGTGGTCGTGGACGTGCGCGAGGGCGCCAGGCTGTCGCAGCTGCCGGCCGTGTATCGCACGCTGAAGCGGCGCGCCGATGTGGACGCCACGCTGGTCTTCCTTGAGGCCAAGCCCGAGGCGCTCGTCAGGCGGTTCAGTGAAACCCGGCGGCCGCATCCGCTTGGTCGCGGACGTTCGGCTGCCGAGGGCGTTGCCGAGGAGTCACGCCGCCTGGCGCCGATCAGGAAACTGGCCGACTTCGTCCTGGATACGACGCGGTTGACCGTGCACGACCTTCGGAAGCAGATGCTCGCCTTCGGCGGCGGCACGCCGGCGACAACCCCGCTGACCGTGACGCTGCAGAGTTTTGCGTTCAAGCGAGGCGTGCCCTCGGAAGCGGACCTCATGTTTGATGTGCGCTTCCTCAAGAATCCGCATTTCGTCCCCACCCTGCGGCCTCTGTCAGGTCGTGACCGCAAAGTGGCCCGCTACGTGCTCGGGCTGCCTGAGGCCAGGAAGTTTCTGACGCTGACCACCGCCCTGTTGCGCTTTTTGTTGCCGCAATACGTGACGGAAGGGAAGGCCTACCTGACCGTGGCCATCGGCTGCACTGGCGGCCGACACCGCAGCGTCGCCATTGCGGAAGCGCTCGGGCGCGCACTTCGCCGGACACGACACGTGCAAGTGCGGGTCCGGCACAGGGAGTTCGCCAATGTCTGACATCGAACCGGTGGTTCCCGCGTCCGGCCCGGTCGTGGGCGTCGTGATCGTGACGCACGGCCTCCTCGCCACTGAATTGCTCAACGCCGCCCAGACGATCGTCGGCGACCTGCCGGGGTTCACGGCGGTCTCGATCGGCTGGCACGACGATGTGCCAGTCGCGACCACCGCGATGTCACGCGCAATCGCGCGCGTGGATACCGGTGCGGGTGTCCTGCTGCTCACAGACATGTTTGGCGGCACGCCGTCGAATCTCGCCATGACCTTCCTCGAGGCCGACCGCATCGAAGTGGTCACCGGCGTCAATCTGCCGATGCTGATCAAACTGGCGCGCGCGGCCGCCACCGGTAACGTCCTGGCAGCGGCACGGGCGATCGCCGACGATGGCCGGCAGGCGATTCGTGTGGCGTCCGACTTGTTGCGCGGCACGGGCAGCTGATTGGTCCCATGGAGGCGCGTACGGTAACCATCGTCAACGCGTTGGGGCTTCATGCGCGAGCGGCGGCAAGATTTGTCCATCATGCCGGGCGATTCAAGAGCCAGATTAAGATCACGCGCGGGGCGCGCACCGTAGACGGCAAGAGCATCCTCGGGTTGCTGTTGCTGGCGGCCCCAAGAGGGGCCACGCTTGAGTTGTCTGCGTCGGGTCCAGATGCGGTCGATGCGCTGGACTCACTGGCTGCGCTGGTCTCGCGGGGATTCGACGAACCATGACCCGCACGAATGTGCGCCTGAATGGACGGGGTGTGGCTGAGGGCACGGCAATCGGCCGCGCCGTCGTGGCCGTGAGCGACGCACGGCAGGTGCGCTACAGGCTGGCAGCCGGCCGGGTCGATCGCGAGCGGCAACGCCTGCGCGCGGCCCGGGCGATCACACGAACCCAACTCGAAGACATCTCGACGCGCGTCTCGCGCACCGTGGGCCAGGCCCAGGCAGCAATCTTCGCGGCGCAGTTGCTCATGCTCGATGACCCGATGCTGGCTTCGAGGGTGGATGAGCTGATCCGCACCGAACGCATCAATGCCGACTGGGCGCTCGAGCGGGCGATCGGGGAACTGCACGAGGTGTTCGCCAGGGAAGGCGATGCCTGGCTGCGCGAGCGCATCAGCGACCTCGCCGACGTGGGTGGCCGGCTGCAACGCAACCTTCGTCCCGGCCGCGATCCGCTGGTGTCACTCGTCCAGGAACTCGAGGGCCCGCTGATTGTGGTGGCCGATGAAGTCTCGCCTTCCATCGCCGCCCAGCTCGACTGGACGAAGGTGCGGGGGCTGGTGTGCGACGTCGGCAGTCCGACCAGCCACACCGTCATTCTGGTGCGATCGCTTGGTATACCGACGGTGGTGGGGCTTGGCCGCGCGACGCAGGTCATCCTGCCAGGACAGACCATCGCGATCGATGGCGCGACGGGCGAAGTGGTGGTGGAGCCCGACCAGCAGGCCCTTGAGCGATGGACATTGCGCGCGCAACTGGCGACGGCCGCCTTGCGAAAACTCGATGAATGGCGCGCCGTGCCGGCGGCCACGGCCGACGGGCTGCGGATTCGACTCGACGCCAATCTCGAGATCGCAGAGGAAGTGAGCCGGGTGCTCGACGTGGGCGCCGAGGGCATTGGACTCTATCGCTCCGAATTCCTGCTCGACCGCGCGCCGGTCGCAGGCGGACTTCATGAAGACGCCCAGTTCGAGACCTATCGCAGGCTCCTTGCAGCCCTGGCCCCGCGACCGGTGACGATCCGCACGTTCGACGCGGGCGAAGAGCGGTGGGATCGGGTGAGCCATGGTCTGACACACCGCGAGCGTTTCGGCCTTCGTGGTGTGCGGGCCGCGCTCCAGCATGACGATCGGTTTCGCGTACAAATTCGCGCGCTGCTGCGGGCCGCTCCGTTCGGGCAGTTGCGCATTCTGCTTCCATTTGTGACCTCAGCCACCGAGTTCCGCCAGGCCCGCGCCCTGATCGGGGAGATCGGCCGAGGCCTGCCCGGTCTGGACGCCGTGCCGGTAGGAGCCATGATTGAAGTGCCCGCCGCGGCTCTGACCGCCGATCGGCTGGCGCGTGACGCGGACTTTCTCAGCGTCGGCACAAACGACCTGATCCAGTACACTTTGGCCATCGACAGGACCGATGAGCGCTTGTCGGGCCACTACGAGCCGCGTGAGCCGGCGGTGTTGCGGCTGCTGCGAATGGTGGCCGTGGCGGGTCGGCGCACGGGCCGTGATTTTTCGGTCTGCGGCGAAATGGCGGCCGACCCGCTGCTGGTGGCGCTTCTCGTCGGGCTGGGGTACCGGGCGTTCAGCATGACACCGGCGGCGCTCCCGGTCGTGAAACGAAGTCTGCGGGCGGTGGATAGCCGCCTCGCGGAACGGTGTGCGCGCCAGGCGATCATCGCTGACGGTGTCGAGGACGTGCACCGATTGTTGGCGCCCATTGCGGAAGTCATGCACAAGGCGATTGCGGAAGGGTAGCCGCACAGGAGTGGGGGAAACGATGGAGAACGTGACACGGGTAGAGAAGCCCTGGGGCTACGAGCTGCACTGGGCGAAGACGGATCGCTACGTGGGCAAGGTCATTCACGTGAACAAGGGCCACGCGCTGAGCCTGCAGTACCACAAGGTCAAGGACGAGACGATTTTTCTCTGGTCAGGCAGGATCAAGTTCGAGATCGAGGAAAACGGCCAACTCGTCGAGCGGGAAATGCTGCCGGGTGAGTCCGTGCACATCACACCGCCGACCGTTCACCGCATGACGGCGATCGAAGACTCGGACATCATGGAGGTCTCGACGCCGGAACTCGACGACGTCGTGCGGCTCAAGGACCTCTACGGCAGAAAGACCTGAGGGTGCAGCCGGGTCTCAAGACCCGGCTGCATCAGATGGCGCTTGCTGATTCAGCTAAAACGGTATGTCGTCGTCGTTCGGGGCATCGACCGGGCCCATGTCGTCGGGCATGTCCGAGCCTCCGGATGTGGCGCCCGATGACGCAAAGCGGTCGCGCTGGGGCCGTGCGGCGCGTTCGGCACCGCCACCACCACCGGCGCCCCCAAGCAGGACCACGCGGTCGGCGCGGATTTCAGTCGTCTTGACCTGCTTGCCTTCCTTGTCGGTCCACTCGCGCGTCTGGATCTTGCCCTCGACGTAGATCTGTTTGCCCTTGGTGAGGTACGGCTGAATCGACTCGGCCGTCTTGCCCCAGATGACAATGCGATGCCACTGCGTATCTTCACGCTTCTGGCCATCGCGGTCCGTGAAGTGGTCTGTGGTGGCGATGCTCACCGTGGCGACCGCGGTGCCACCGGTTGTAAAACGCATCTCTGCGTCGCGACCGAGATTCCCCACCAGTATTGCTTTATTGACACTGCCCATGATGCGTCCTGTGCTCTCTCGCGCGTATACCCCGCGCGTGGGTGGTGCTGCTACTTGTGGCACTGAAGCCAGTGCCCTACTTATTGATACGCGCCAATGCCTGTGTGGCCAGCATGTACGCGCTGCTATCGGGGAATGACCGTCGCACCAGTTCCCAATTCGTCCTGGCACGCGCCGTCTGGCCCAGTTGTTCGTAGGCCAGGCCCTGCTTGTAAATCGCCTGCGGTTCCCAGTCCGTCCCCTTGTGAATTGTAATCACTTGTTCGTAGGCTGCAACGGCTTCTTTGAATCCACCTTTGCCGTAATACGACTCGGCAATGTGGAAACGGGCCTTGGCGGCGTCGGGGGAGGTCGGGAAGATCTTGATGTAGTACTCGAACCCCGTGATCGCCATTTCGAAGTCGCCTCGGGCGTAGTCGCCAAACGCGGAATCAAACGCGCGCTGCGGGTTCTGCGGTGGGGCGGGCGCGGCGGGCGGGGGAGTGGCCGCAGGAGGCGTGGCGCCGAGGCCGGCGGCCCCGGCCGCTGGCGGGGCAGTCGCGGCCGACGCTGCGGTCAGCAGCCCGATGATCTGAGTGAGCAGGGTCCGCTGGGCAGCCAGCTCCTGCCGCATGGTCTCCATTTCGTGCGCCTCTTTCGAGAGACTCACGTTCGTGGCATCCAGTTTCTCGCGGAGGACACGCGCATTGTCCGTGAGCGCCCCAATCACGAGGCCCTGATCGGCAAACAGTTTGCGCGTAGCGCCGGCCTGCTCGTCCAGTCGTGGGCCGACCTTGGCCAGGGCCTCGGACAGCGACGCCACGGCCAGCCGCAACTGCTGCGTCTGCTCCTGAAGCATGCGGAGGTCGGCAAACGTCTGCTGATGCTCGCGATTCTGCGCCGAGGCGACAGCCGGCACGAACACGCCCGCCACCGCGATCGCAAGCAGACCGGCGCGGGTCAGTGACCGAACATTCATGACGTCATCCCTCTCGCGGACCGAGACCTTACTTCGCCGTGACGACGAAGTGGCCACGGCGGTTTTTGGCATAGGCGGCCTCATCGTGGCCGGGGTCAAACGGAAACTCTTTGCCATAGCTGACCGTACGGATGCGGTCTGCCGAAATCCCGAGCGAGAGCAGGTAGCTCTTGGCAGCCAGTGCGCGCCGTTCGCCGAGCGCCAGATTGTATTCGGCGGTGCCACGTTCATCGCTGTGGCCCTCGATGGTGATAGCCCACGTGGGGTACTTCTTGAGGATGGCCGCGTTGTCGGTGAGTACCTTCTGCCCCTCGGCTTCCACCGAATCACTGTCGTAGCCAAAAAAGACCGGCCCCAGCGGCGCCTGCCGATTGATTTCATCCGTGTCCATCGTCGCCAGCGGGTCTGACGACACGACGAGTGGTTCCGCCGAGATGACGGGTGGTGCGTCCGGCGGTTGCGGCACCGGGGGCCGCGTGGAGGATGTGCCACCAGCGCCAGGAAATGCCTGTGGCCCGGGCGGCGGAGGGGTGGGGCTGATCGCGGGCGGCGTTTTGCCTCCGCATGCCGAGGCCAGCGCCAAGGCACCAACCACCAGAAGCGACGTGAGCGAGGAGCGTGACATAAGCGTGGGATCCTTTTGATCGTTCAACTAGCGAGTGGACCAGCGTGGGTAGCGGTTGTTGCCGGCGAACGTGATTTGCCGCACGTTTTTCCCGTCGGCATCCATGACGGCGATGTGTTCCTTGCCCCAGCGTGTCGTCACAAACGCAATGTGACGGCCGTTGGGAGAGACGGTGGGACTTTCATTGGACCCGGGGCCATCCGTCAACTGTACGACGTCGCGGGTGCCGACGTTGACTTTCTTGATCTCGACACCACCAGGCACTTCGGCGCTGTACGCGATGAAGTCGAGCGCCCAGGTGGGACGGTCGGCCTTTCTGGCCTCGCTGGTCATCTTGGTGGCGGGGCCGCCGTCGGCACTCATGATGTAGATCTGGTTGCTGCCGCCGCGGTCGGATGTAAAGGCGATTTGCGTGCCGTTGGGCGACCACGCTGGGGCGCTGTCGTCGGAGGGATGGGACGTCAACCGCCGCATGTCGGTGCCGTCGACCTTCACGACATAGATTTCCCAGTTGCCGTCGCGACTGGACGCGTAGGCGATGCGCGTGCCGTCGGGCGACCATGCGGGCAGGAAGTTCTGCGCGCGATCGGTGCCGCGCGCGGGCCGGCCGAGCTGCACCTGCACTTCGTACAGCTTCTGCACATAGATATCGACAAATCCCGACTGGTGAGACTGATACACGATCGCGCGGCTGTCGGGCGACCACGACGGCGCCAGATTGAGCGACCCACGCACGGTCACGCGGCTGGGTCTGAAGCCGTCGTAGTCCGCAACGTACACTTCCTTGATCGAACGCTGCTCTATCGTGCCGCCCATCCGTTCACCATCGCGATCGGAGACAAACGCGAATTTTGTACGCGCTACACCGTCGAGACCGAATCGTTCCTTGTGCAGTTCGTCGGCGATGGTGTGTGCGCACAGGCGCACGCCGCGCAGTGAACAGGTGTATCGCTTGCCGAAGGTCGCCATCTTCCGCTCCACGTTCATCACGCGCACGTCCAGCTGCAGGTTTCCGTCGGCTCGCCGCACGCTCCCCACCAGCACATCGTCGGCGCCGATCTGGTTCCACGAATCGTAGGGAAGGGATTCAGCAGGCGCGGAAGGCACCTGCGCGGCGCCGGCCTGGCTGATCATCTGGAACTCGCGCTCGAACTCGAGGTCCTTCCACAACACGTCGCCGAGCGTCTTGGCCGCTTCCTGCAGTTCGGTATCCGCGCCGGTGATGACGAACGCTGGAATCGCGAGGCGGGGCAGCCGGCCGCTGGCGCCGCCGATGCTGGTGCGGATTTCCGTCTGCTGATCGCCGAGCGGCGTAGAGGTGACGTCTGCCGTGTCGAGCGGCGGAGTCCACGCCGCGAGCGCGGTGCCGCACAGTGCCGTGGCGATAAACAAAGAAGCACGCATCGTGTGTTTGACCTCTACCTTCCCTTTGGGCTGGCAGACCAGCTGGGGTATCTGTTGTTGCCGACCAATGTCACCTGTCGGACGTTCTTGCCGTCCAGGCTCATCACTGTGATTTGTTCGCCCTTGCCCCCTCTGGTGGTGACACACGCGATGTGGCGCCCGTTGGGGGCCCAGGCCGCCAGCATGGTTCCGAACAGCGCGGCAGCAACAAGGGCGGTTGCGCGCATGCTATTTGACCTCGTAGTTGAATCGGAGCCGTACACGCAGGGTCGCTTCTTTGTAGTCGCGTGGCAAGGGCGGAATCATCGCAAGCCCGACGGCCCGACGCGCCTCCTGGTCCAGGATAAAGCTGCCGCTTGTGGCAGCGATTTCCCGGCTCACCACTTTGCCGTCCCTCGTCACCACAAACAGGACCTCGCTCCAGCCGGTTTCCTGCTGAAGGTTGTTCCACTGCTTTCGGATCGCGTCTGTCATCTGTCGGGTCCAGACAGGATCAAACGTATTGAGGTCTACCACGCCCCCGGTGCCACCGCCTCCGGCCTGCGTCAACCCCTGTCCAATGCCTGTAGCCCCTGTATCGGTCACGGCCGTGCCCGCCTGCACCTGTTTTCCGGTGGTCGGCGGCTTCGGGGGACTCACCGCTGGAGGCGCGGTCTTCTCGGGCACCTTCTCAGGCACCTTCGCTGGAGTGACGGCCTTGGTCGGCGTCGGCATCACGTCTGGCTTTGGCGGCGGCGCCGGTTTGACCGGTTCCGGGCGAGGCGGGTCGGGAACGGCTTTCTCAACCGGTCGTCCGGCAATCGGCGCCACGCCCGTGGTTTTTTCGCCAAACGAACCGCCCAGGCTCACTTCAATCACATTGGGCTTCACAGGTTCGCTCGACAACCAATTCGAGGGAATCAACACGGCCCCGACAAAAACTATCAGGTGGACGGCCAGGGAATATCCAAAGAGCCGCGTCAGCCCTCCGTCGTCTTTCGCACGTGCGTCGATGACGTCGGTGATCGCGCCTCTCACGGGAACTGTCTCCCGTCGGGTGGGGCGGTGGCAATCATCACCCGGTCCACGCCTCCAGCCTTGAGTGTGTCCATCACGGTAATGAGCGTCTGCAGGGTGATATCGCCGTCGCCTCCGACGTAGACGTCACGCGTCGGCCGGTCCTTCA
Organism: Vicinamibacterales bacterium; assembly: GCA_046594875.1. Taxonomy (GTDB): domain Bacteria; phylum Acidobacteriota; class Vicinamibacteria; order Vicinamibacterales; family SCN-69-37; genus SYFT01. The sequence goes on along the minus strand of JBKJQX010000153.1, from coordinate 23,924 downwards.
ACTCCTGCGAAACCCGCTCAGCCAGGAACCGGATTCCCACGCGGAGCTTGCCGAGCAACACGACCCTGTCACGCTCAAAGGTCAGGGGAACCGTGACGTAGACCGGTTCGGCTTTGATGGGCTGTGGGCTGCGCGACTGCGGCAGGCGCACGCCGAAGCCCTGCTGCATCATCGGCGCACTCACCATGAAGATGATGAGCAGCACGAGCATGACGTCCACCAGCGGAACCACGTTGATCTCGGCCAGCGAGGTGGACACACGATGGCTGCGTCCACGCCGACTGCGACCGCTGCCCTGCGAGACTTGTTCGACCTTTGGCACGGGCGCGCTCCTTCAGGAAAAATTCCGCTCGGCGATGTTCAGGAACTCCATTGAGAAGTCATCCATCGCTGCGGCAAAGCCCTTCACCTTGTACGTCAGGTCGTTATAGAAATACACTGCGGGAATCGCCGCGAATAATCCGGCCGCTGTGGCGACGAGTGCCTCAGCGATACCGGGCGCGACCACCGCGAGACTGGTGGAACCAGAATCACCAATCCCCTGAAACGACGCCATGATGCCCACGACCGTGCCGAACAAGCCGATGTACGGCGTGATTGAAGCGGTGGTCGCCAGGAAACCGATGCGCGCTTCCAACCGGCTCACCTCGACGGTGGTGGCACGCAGCAGCGCACGGTCCAGACTCTCAAGGCTTCGGAGAGTAGGACGCGGCACAGCCGAGCCGGGTTTGACTTCACCCGCCGCGCGTAGTTGGGTGTTCAGCTCCGCGTAACCCATGTGGAACAGGCCCACCAGGGGACTGGCCACCAGACTGCCGCAGACCGAGTGGACCTCGGAGAAGCGGCTGCTCTTGCGGAAGATCTCCAGGAACGTCGCCGTCTGTTTTTCAGCGCGACGGAACTGGCTCCGCTTGTGAAAGATGATGCCCCAGGACAATGCCGAGAACAGCAGCAGAATGACCAGCACCGCCCACGAGAGTGGCGACGCGTCTTTCAGCAGCGAAACGATATCGGTATTGCTCGGGCCGGTGACGGCCGCATCTCCAGCCGGACCCTGGGTTTGAAAAGCCAGGATCAGTGTGCCTAGCGTGCGCAACAAAACCTCCGCCTACACAAGTTGAGGCGCCGCTGGGACAGCGCGAACAGATTTGAATGTACCAGAAGGCCAAAGGGCTGTCAAAGGTTTGATACCATTGGACTTCGTTCAATTCCCATGCTGCGCTTTCTCGCGATTCGTCATCTCGCGGTCATTGACCACCTCGAGGTGGAGTTTGTGCCGGGGCTCACGGTGCTCACCGGTGAAACGGGCGCCGGCAAGTCGATGCTCGTGGAAGCCATCGATTTGCTCGTGGGGGGACGGGCGAGCGCCGACCTGGTCCGCACCGGTGAAGAGACCGCCACCATCCAGGCGATCTTCGAGCGCGAGGACGGACGCGAGGTCATCGTGCGGCGCGAGATTTCTTCGCAGGGCCGCAGCCGCGCGTTTATTGATGACGCACTCGCGACCTCGGCCGCGCTGCGGCAACTGGGCGCATCGCTCGTTGACTTGCACGGGCAACACGAACACCAGACACTTCTGAACCCGCAGGAACACGCGGGCCTGGTAGACGCGTACGCTGGGCACGATGCGTTGGCCGTTGATGTCGCACGGCTTTTCGCCGAGTGGCGCGCGGCCGCCGGCGCCCTTGAACGCACACGGCTATCAGAACGCGAGAAGGCTGCCCGCATCGAAACAGTCACATTTCATCTTGCCGAGCTCGATCGCGTGGCTCCAACGGCGGGCGAAGACGATCGGCTGGCGGCCGAGCGACAAGTGCTCGCCAATGTGGATCGGCTCGGAAGGCTCTCGGCCGAGGCCTACGCCGCCCTGTACGACAAGGAAGGCTCGGCGCTCGAATCACTGACGCTCGTCTGGAAGCGCGTCGCCGATCTCGCCGAGATCGATCCCCGCTTTGCGCCATACGTCGATCACCGCGACGAAGTGAAAGCCCGTCTCGAAGACCTGGCTTTTATGCTGCGATCCTATTCGGGCGATCTGGACGCCTCGCCCGAACGACTTCAGCTCACCGAAGACCGCCTGGCCGCGCTCGAACGGCTGAAGAAGAAGTACGGACCGACACTCGACGAGGTCATCACATCCCGCCAGGCCTTCCATGACGAACTTGCCGCGCTCGAGGCCAATGACGAGCGTGCCGCCGTTCTCGAACGAGAGGCCGCGGCGGCGGCTGACAGGTTCCGGCGCGAGGCGCTCGACCTGTCGGCCTCCCGAAGGGCGGCGGGGCAGCGCCTGTCGGCCGCGCTTGAGTCGGCCCTTGGTCAGCTCGCCATGCCGAGTGCCAGGGTTGAGGTCAAAGTCTCTTCAAGTCCGGACCAGCCAGACACCTGGACGGCCCTCGGCGTGGACGCCGTCGAGTTCTTCCTGTCCCCGAACCCCGGCGAGGACCTTCGGCCGTTGGCCCGCATTGCGTCCGGAGGCGAGCTGTCACGCATCATGCTGGCTCTCAAGACCCTGGCCACCCCTGACGTGGCGGGCCGGACGCTCATCTTCGACGAGGTCGATGCCGGCATCGGTGGGGCAGCCGCGGATGCGGTCGGCGCCAGGCTACAGCAGTTGGGCGCACGGTTCCAGGTCCTGTGCATTACCCACCTGCCGCAGATTGCGTCGCGCGGGGTTTCCCATCTCCACATCGCCAAGCAGGTCAGGCAGGGCCGCACCATCACCGCGGTCTCGCGGCTCGACGGGGAGGACCGGGAACTTGAGATTGCGCGGATGATCGCGGGGCAGGACGTCTCCGCCCCAATTCTGGCGTCCGCCCGCGACATGCTGGCCGCCCGCCGTTTCACCGAAGATAAAGCAAAAGGCGAAAGCGAAAGTGGGCCGATAGCGAAAGCGAAAGGCAAGCGGCGTGGCGCGTAAGTACCGGCTCGAGACCTTCGGCTGCCAGATGAACTTCCACGACAGCGAACGCATGGCGGGACTGCTGGAGGCAGACGGGTTCGAACTGGCTGGCTCAGATGTCGAGGCCGACTTGTTAGTGCTCAACACCTGCAGTGTCCGTGAACGGGCAGAAGACAAGCTCCATCACCGCCTCGCCGAAATTCGAGGCGCGGCACGCCTGGCTGGCCGGCGTCCCACAATCGCGGTCACCGGCTGTGTGGCGCAGCAGGAGGGCGCCAAACTCATCGACAGCGACCCGTCGATCGACGTGGTCATCGGCACCCAGGCCCTCAAGCAGCTCCCTGGTCTTGTGCGGGAGGCCACGGAGCGTCGGGCCAGACTCGTCGATATCCAGCCGTACGACGATGTGTCCTTTCCGCTGGGCGTGGCCAAGCCGTCCGACCCCTCGCGGGCGTGGGTCACCATCATTGAAGGCTGCAACGAATTCTGCTCGTTTTGCGTGGTGCCGTACACTCGCGGCCACGAGCGCATGCGCCCCGTGGCCGACATCCTGGCCGAGGTCGAACGCGCGGCTTTGGATGGACGTGTCGAGGTGCAACTCCTCGGCCAGATCGTGAATCACTATCAGGCGCCAGATGATGCCTCGTGCGATTTCGCGGCGCTCCTGGAGCGGGTGAGTGCGGTGCCTGGAATCCGGCGGATTCGATTCGCGAGTCCCCATCCCAGGCACGCGACCGACCGGCTGATCGCCGCGATACGCGACCTGCCGAAGGTCTGCCGGCACTTCCATTTACCCGTCCAGTCCGGTTCCAATGCCGTCCTTCAGGCCATGCGGCGGCGCTACACCCGTGAGGACTACCTGGCGCTGGTGTCCCGGCTTCGCGCCGAAGTGCCTGGCATCTCGGTGTCCACGGATGTGATCGTCGGGTTTCCTGGCGAGACGGAAGGCCACTTCGAAGAGACCATGGACCTGGTCCGGGAGGTTCAGTTTTCGTCGATGTATTCCTTTAAGTACTCGCCCCGACCGAACACGCTGGCCTTCAAGCGCTTGGCTGATGACGTCCTGGAGTCCGACAAGACCCGCCGGATTATGGCTCTTCAGGCCCTGCAGGCGGAGATTCAGCTCGGGCTTTATCAGCAGCAGGTCGGCTCGGTCGTAGAGGTGTTGGTGGAATCAAAATCACGTCGCAGGGATTGGGAACTGGCGGGGCGCACCGATGGTTGGGTGCTGGTCAATTTCTCCGGCTCTGAGGATTTGATTGGCCAGTTCGTCCAGGTACGGGTGACGTCGGCTGCGCCGAACAGCCTGCGTGGGGAAGTCGCGGAGGTCGCGCATGCTCATTGAGATGGCGGTCAAGGGGCTGATGGTGGACCCGTTGACCAACCTGCCCATCATCATTCTGCGCGACGAGGCGAACGAGCGCGTGTTGCCGATCTGGGTCGGTCCCGTTGAGGCGAACGCGATCGCCCTCCAGATGGAGAATGTCGCGACGCCTCGGCCGATGACCCACGACCTGCTGCGGCAGCTCCTTGAGGGGATGGGTGGCCGGTTGAACCGGGTCATCATTCACGAACTGCGAGAGAGTACTTTTTATGCCTTCCTCGAGGTCATCCGCGACCACGAGCGCCTGCTGATTGACGCGCGTCCGAGTGACGCCCTGGCGCTCTCGCTCAGGGCCAAGGTGCCCATCTTCGTCAACGAGAGCGTGTTTTCGAACGTCCAGGCGGTGGATGTGGGGCCGCAGCACGTCGAGCAGGAGCGACTACAGCGCTGGCTTGAGAGCCTGGATCCGGATGATCTTGGCTACAAGATGTAGTGGGTGTATCATCAGCGCGGCGGATGGCCGACGCGTAGGCTGACCGTTCCAACAACATGATTATTGCCATTGCCAACCAGAAGGGCGGCGTCGGCAAAACGACGACCGCGATCAATCTGGCGGCGGCGTTTTCCCTTCGAGGCCAGCGTACGCTTCTGGTCGACCTTGATCCGCAGGCCAACAGCACGATGTCTTACGTGGACGTCGCGACGGTTGAGCGTTCGGTCTACGACGCCATCACCGATCCGGCGGTCGCGATTCAGGACATCGTGAAGGCGTCTTCTCATCCAAATCTCTGGGTGGCGCCCTCGCGCATCGCGCTGGCCAAGCTTGAGGGGAAGCTGTCGGGCGAGCTCGACTCGCACTTCCGGCTCAAGGATAAACTCGCGCCCATCATCAAGGACTACCAGGCCATTGTCATCGACTGCCCACCGGCGCTGGGGTTGCTGACGGTGAATGCGCTCGTCGCGGCCACACACCTTCTCATCCCCATTCAGTCGTCGTACTTTGCCCTTGAGGGGACCGACGATTTGCTCGAGACGATTGAGAAGGTCCGCATGCGGGCCAACACCGATCTTCGGATCCTCGGCGTGGTCATTACGATGCACGACAAGCGGACGGCCCTGGCGAAGGATATCCGCGCCCAGATTGACAAGGTCTTCGGCAAGAAAGTGTTCAAGACGGTGATTACCAAGAGCGTCAGGCTGGAGGAAAGCCCGGCCTACAAAGAGTCTATTTTCAAGTTCGCGCCTGAGTCGTCAGGCGCGACGGAGTACTACCGGCTTTGCGAGGAGGTGTTGGATCGTGTCTAAGAGAGGCCTGCCAACCAGTTTGAAGATGCGTCATGACGAACACTATGTGGACGCGCTGACCAACTCGGCGGGCACGCCGATCGGCCGGATGATCCCCATCGACGAGATTGATCCCAACCCGGATCAGCCCCGCCAGGTCATGGGCGACCTCTCGGAGCTGATGGCGTCCATCGCCGAGAAGGGAATCATCGAGCCGCTGATCGTCCGCCAGCGCGGCGGCCGCTACCAGATTGTTGCCGGCGAGCGCCGGTATCAAGCGTCCGTCCAAGTGGGACTCCGTGAGCTGCCGGTCGTTATCCGCGACGTGGACGACAACGAGATTGTCGAAGTCGCGCTCGTGGAGAACATCCAGCGCAAGGACCTCAGCGCGTTTGAGGAAGCGGAAGCCCTTCACACCCTGGCCGAGCGTTGCGGATATACCCACGAAGACCTCGCACGGCGCATGGGGAAGTCGCGGACCAACGTGACAGAGTCCCTGGCGCTGGCTCAGATGCCCACGGAGGTTAGAAATCTCTGTCGGCTGGCCGACATTTCCTCTAAGTCGTTGCTTTTACAGATAGTTAGGCAACAAGACCCCCAGAAAATGATCGCTCTGATAGAGCGATTGACCAGGGACGGTGGCGGCGCGGCTGTGACACGAGAACAGGCCAGGAAAGTGGTCGCGAAGCCGAAGCCAGGCCGCCCAAAAGCCTTCGTCTTCAAGTATCTTCCCCCGACGAAAACCTTCAGTCTGAAGCTTCAGTTCAGGAAGTCTGACGTCGACAAGAAGGAAGTCATCGCCGCACTCGAAGGCATCATCGCCGACCTGCGGAAGAGCTAAGGCGACCCCTCAGAAACGTCGCGCGGCCTTGGGTTCAAGGCTGCGGACGCACGCGCGCTTGATGTCCAGCGCGCGCTACGGAGGAGGGTCAAGCGCATAGTTATGCACGCGACGTGCATGCGACTCGGCCTTGAAGAACAGGCCGAGCTACGTTCGGAGCGTCACTGTCAGAACGCCGGGTCGGAAACGTAGCTCGGAGTGGGAGTCCGTACGTAGCTCGGACTGTTCCTCAAGTCCGAGGCAGGCGGGGGCCGCACAGCAAGCCAGGAGCCATTGAGCCCAGTGATTAGCAATAATAGATGACATAATATGTCTTATCAGACGTTGATGATATTGTTCGCGGTTGGTGCCTGTGCATGAATTGCGGAGCTACTTCCAGCGTGATATCGTCTCAAACCAAGCCTGAATGCGGACCCTCGACCGCTACCTGATTCGCGAAACTCTCGGCCCGTTTGCCCTGGCCTTGGCCCTGTTCACGTTCCTGCTCTGGGTCCAGCCGATGCTCAAAACGGCGGAGATGCTCATTGCCAAGGGCGCGCCCATCCAGACCATCGGGTACCTGTTGCTGACCCTGCTTCCGCAGGCACTCGGCATCACGGTGCCGATGGCGTTCCTGGCCGGCGTCGTCATGGCCCTGGGACGGTTTTCAGGCGACCGCGAGGCTGTGGCCATGATGGCCTGCGGTGTCAGCCCGGTCCGTCTCATCCGGCCGATGATGCTGCTCGCGGCTGTCGCCGCCGGCGCCACCTTCTACGTTCTGGTCTGGCTGATGCCCGACGCCAACCAGTCGTTCCGCGACGTGACCTTCCAACTCACCAAAAAGATGGCGGCCGAGGACATCAGGCCCCGGCTGTTTTATGAGGGCTTCACGGGGCGCGTGATTCTCATCGGCGAACGAAAGACCGATGGTGGGTGGACCGAGGTCATGGTGGCAGACACCTCGGTGGCCGGCCGCCCCTCCGTCCAACTCGCCCAGGAAGGCCGTCTGGTCGCCGACGAGTCTGCCCGCCTGGTCAACGTGATTCTGTCAGAGGTGGCCAGCTACAAGCCCCTCAACACCGGCGAGGAATACCAGATTCAGCGGTCGAAGGAAGAAGTGGCCCACATCGACCCGACGTCGGTGTTCGGGGACGGGGCCTCACCGGGGCGCGGGTTCAACGAATTGACCATGGCCCAGCTCGACGCCCAGGCCGCCGAAAAGGTCGCTGCGGGCCAGAGCCCGCACAACGAGATCATGTACAAGCACCAGCGATTCGCCTTTCCGCTGGCCTGCCTCGTCTTCGCCATCGTCGGCGTCGCGCTCGGCGTGAGCACCCGCAAGGACGGCAAACTCGCCGGCTTCGCCATCGGCATCGGCGTGATCATGGCCTATTACGGCATCATGACGCTGTTCGACGGACGGGCGAAAGGCGGCGCGTTCCCGGCCGTCTGGGCCCGATGGATGCCGAACATCATCCTGGGGGCCGTTGGTGTGGCCCTCTTGTGGTGGCGCACTCGTGGCGCGATGCCGATGCCGGCCTGGCTCGCGATTCGGTGGCCGGCGTTCCTCACGCCGCGCACGACGGCAGCAGCCGCAGGCGCGAGCAAGATGGTGCTGGTCATCCGCTTTCCGCGGCTGTCGCTGCCCCGTCCGAGCCTTATGGACGTGTACGTCGGCCGCAAATACCTGCGCACCGTGATTCTGGCGTTTGTGGGGCTGATGGCCTTGTACTACATCGGCGAGTTCATCGAGTTGTCCGAGAAACTCTCGAAGGGCCAGGCGACGATGCCGATGATCGCGCGGTATTTTTACTACGCCACACCGAAGTTCATCTATTTCATCGTGCCTCTGGCCACGCTGGTGGCCGTCCTGACCACACTCGGTGGATTGTCGCGCACCAATGAACTGACGGTCCTTCGAGCCTGCGGCATCAGCCTCTACCGGACGGCGGCACCTTTGCTTGCGTTGGCCCTCATCTCAAGCGGTTTGATGTTTGCCCTCGAAGACCGTGTCATGGCGCACTCGGAACGCCAGGCCGAGGTCCTGCGCAACACGATTCGCGACCGACCCCAGCGTACGTTCAGTGTCGCGAACCGCTCGTGGATGATTGGCCGAGGCGGCGACCTCTACCACTACGCGGTGTTTGACGTGCGCGCGAAGAGGCTTCATCAATTGTCGATCTTCAAAACGGCACGCAACCCGTACCGCCTCACGGCGCACACGTTTGCCACGCAAGCGGTGTTTAGTGATGGAGTCTGGCACGCCACCGACGGATGGGTGCAGACATTCGACGACACGGGCCAGGTGCGTCGCACGGCATTCAAGTCCGAGGCACTCCCGCTTGAAGAGCCGGGCTTTTTCGGCGCCGAGCAGTTTGAAGCGGAGTTCATGAGCTACGGGGAGCTTCAAACCTATATCGGCGAGCTCGACCAGAGCGGCATCAGCTTTGCCGCGCACAAGGTGGAACTGCAGCGCAAAGTCGCGTTTCCCTTTGTCACGCTGGTCATGACACTGATTGCGATTCCGTTTGGCGTGACGCTCGGCCGCCGCGGTGCGCTCTACGGCATTGGATTGGCGATTGTACTGGCGGTGGCCTACTTGCTCGTCTCGACGCTGTTTATCGCGTTTGGCGCCGCCGGGTGGCTGCCTCCCGTGCTGGCCGCCTGGGCCACCAACATCGTTTTTGCCGCAGCAGCGCTTACCGCGTTGTTGACGGTGCGGACGTGACGAGCGATACACCCGAGATCCACACGCGGCCTGCGGCCCCAGGCCGCGTGTGCCAGGTATCCACCACCAGCGACAGCGATCGCACAAGCTCGAGCGGCGGCGCGGCCGCCAGCCCCGCACCGACGGCCGCAAAGTCCTGAAGATCGAGTGTGACGGTTCGGGGTGTGGCAGCGGCGTAGACAGACCGCTGCCACCGGTCACCATCCACGCCTCGCGGTACCCGCCACTGAATCGACACGCGCATGGGCGGATCAGCCCGAAGAGTCATCGTGACCGCGTCGAACCGATCCTGGCCCGAGAGCGGGTACGCCATCGCGGCGTACTGGCCACTGGCGCGGCCGGGTGCCAGCGAAAAGGCGAGCCCTACTTCCCCGCCGTTGGACGTCAGCTCGCCGGTTGAAGGCTCGTGCCGCTCGATGGCCCACAAGGCAGCCTCGTTCAGCGCTCTCACGATGACGGCGTCGGCCGGTTCGTGAACGGCGGTTGCCGGCGGAGGTGCCGACGTGCCCACGCGAATGGCATTGGTGACCATCCACGGCAGCGCGCGATCTGGCAGCCTGACTTCGGCTCGATAACTGGCCGGCGCGCCGTTGTGAATGTATGCGGCACTCCCCCGGCCCGACGCCACTTCTTCGCCGCCCCGCAGCAGCACCACGACCGCGTCGTCGGGTTCGGGCACGGTGGCCTGCAGCGTCACGGGCTGATCGGTGCTGACCGACTCCCCCATCACCCAGGTCATGGCGTCGTGCGACGCGGTGAACGAGACGCGCCCAGGCGATGCGATGGCGCGGACGACCGAGTAGGTGCGGCCGCTGCGCAGGGCACCGAGGATGACGCCGGCGTCATTGGCCGCCTGTTCAGTGAGCGGCTGTGACAATTCGATCCCCTGCACCACGGTGCCGAACATATCCCGATAGCTGGGGCGCGCGAGAATGGTCGTGGCGGTTTGGGGCTCACCTGACTCGTCGACACCGATACGCGCGTGCGCATCAACCCCGGCCAGGGCAACGACCGGACGCTCGCGGGCGAGTGCATCCCAGCGCTCGAGCGATGCCGCCGGGCGGCCGAATAGCGCCGCGATGGCTTCGGAAGGGCGAATGAGGTAGTGCCCCACTGTGCGCGCGAGCGTGCCAGGGGATTCGTCGCGCCATCCGGAGTCGGCGTTGAGCCATTCCAGACCATCCGCCCGTGTGGTATCTCCGCGCCAACTCAACCCGGGCTTCGGAGAATCAGGATGCGCGATCACCACCCATCCCCCCATGCGATGCACGTCCTCGATCGTGTCGCGCGCTTCGCCACCGAGGGGAAACGGTGAAGCGGTCGTGAGGCCGAGCGCGACCACATGGCCTGATGTGGTGGAGATCTCGACGGCGTCGATCATCAAGACACCGTGCCGATAAAACGGGGGGTCCGGTGTCCGGGTGGCGTCCCCATGATCGGAGAGGACTACGAACTGAAGGTGTGCCGCCGCCGCAGCACGCGCCACGTCGTCTGGGCTGCCGCTGCCATCCGACCTATTTGTGTGGACGTGAAAGGCGCCGAACACAGTCGTCGGTTGAATGGGCGAGAGCGTCCGGGAGGCGGACGGCAGCGTCACGCCGATGTACACGACAGCGGCGGCCCCGAGGGCCGCCGCTGTGATGAGTATCGTCTTTCGGATGGGGCGCATGACGGCTTCGTCTGTGGCCCCGCAGTGACCGTCAGACCCCGGCGTCAGCCTTCAGCGCTGCAGCCTTGTCGGTACGTTCCCAGGTGAACTCCGGCTCGGTGCGTCCGAAGTGCCCGAACGCGGCCGTCTTGCGATAGATCGGACGACGCAGATCGAGGTGACTGATGATGGCCTTGGGCCTGAGGTCAAAGTGCTGTTTCACGAGCTCGGCCAGTTTCTCTTCGGAGACTTTGCCTGTGCCCGAGGAATCCACCAACACCGAGACGGGTTCTGCCACACCGATCGCATAGGCGACCTGCAGCAACGCCTTGCTCGCCAATCCCGCCGCCACGATGTTCTTGGCCACGTAGCGCGCCATGTAGGCGGCAGACCGGTCCACCTTCGTCGGATCCTTGCCTGAGAAGGCCCCGCCACCGTGTGGCGCCGCGCCTCCGTAGGTATCCACGATGATCTTGCGTCCGGTGACGCCGGCATCGCCGTGCGGCCCGCCGACGACGAATCGGCCGGTGGGGTTGATGTAGATCTTGGTGTTCGCGTCCATCAGGTTGGCCGGGATGCTCGGCTTAATCAGCTTTTCGGTCAGGTCGCGATGCAACGTCTCGTTGTCCACTTCCGCAGAGTGCTGCGTCGAGACGACCACGGCGTCCACACGAACAGGCGTGTCGCCGTCGTACTCGACCGTCACCTGCGACTTGCCGTCGGGCCTCAGGTACGTGAGCTCGCCGGAGCGTCGCAGCGTCGAGAGTCCTCGTGTGAGCTTGTGCGCCAGCATGATCGGCAGCGGCATCAACTCGGGCGTCTCGGTGCACGCATACCCGAACATGAGGCCCTGGTCGCCGGCGCCGCCCGTATCCACACCCTGGCCGATGTCGCGCGACTGCTCGTGAATCGACGACAGGACCGCGCAGGTTTCGGCATCGAATCCGTACTTGGCCCGGGTGTATCCGACGTCGGTAATCACTTCGCGGACCACGCGCTGTGTATCGATAGTGCAGGAGGTGGTGATCTCCCCCGCCACCACCACCAGCCCGGTGGTCACCAGTGTTTCGCACGCCACGCGCGCGATCGGATCCTGCGCGAGAATCGCGTCGAGAATGCCGTCTGAAATCTGGTCGGCGATCTTGTCGGGGTGACCCTCGGTCACCGATTCGGACGTAAACAAATGACGGCCAGCGCGTCCCATCCAGACACTCCTCACGTTAGGGCCGCGCGACGGCCCGGGAAACACACAGCGTACCAGACGGTTCTCTCATGGGTCAATCGGGAAAGGCCGGCACTTACCGGCGCGGGTGGAAGGTGTCGTACACCTGGCGCAGCCGCACCTCCATCACGTGTGTATAGATCTGCGTCGTGGAGAGATCCGCGTGCCCCAGCATGGTCTGAATCGCGCGCAGGTCGGCGCCCCGCTCCAGCAGATGCGTGGCGAACGAGTGCCGGAGCACGTGCGGGCTCAGATGCGCCTTGAGGCCGGCCGCGTCCCCATAGTCCTTCAGGATCTGCCAGAAGCTGCCCCGGCTGAGCCGGCGGGCGCCGCGCTGGCTGACAAATAGCCAGGGCGGATCCCGTTTTGTGACGAACGACGGTCTCGCCTCTGACAGATACTGCCTCACCCATCCCGCGGCGATGTCGCCCAGCGGGACGATCCGTTCCTTGCTGCCTTTACCCAGGCATTGCACATATCCCCGATCGAGGCGCACGTCGGCCATGCGCAGACTCACGAGTTCCGACACGCGGAGGCCCGTCGCATAGAGCACTTCGATCAGGGCGCGGTCGCGAAGCCCGCCCGGCGTGGAAGCATCGGGCGCGGCCAGCAACGCATCGACCTCGGCCATCGAGAGGAAGCGCGGCAGTGACAGGAACGCCTTCGGCGCGTGCAGGTCATCGGCCGGGTTTTCTGGAATGTCGCCGCAGCGGCGCAGGTGCAGATAGAAACCGCGCACCGACGCCACCAGTCGTGCCGTGGAACTCGGTGAGAGCCCGCCGGCCATGGCGTCACGCACAAATCCTTCCAGGTCACGGCGGTCCAGGCGCGCGATTTCACGGCCCTGGCCTTCCGCGTATGCACGCAGGCGCGCCAGATCCCGGCCATAGCCATCCAGCGTGTGCACCGACAAGCGCCGCTCGACCTCAAGGTGCCGGAGATAGGTGACGATGGTGTCCGGACTCATTGTCGAGTACTCTACGCACTTTCGGTGTTGGTGTAACTCATGGCCTACCAATCCAAGTGGCAGTATCTTCCCACCGAAGCCATCAACAGCGCGTCCATGGCACTCGACAGGATGCCCGTGCTCGAGATCGTCGACCTCGTGCTGGCGGAAGACAAGAAGGTGGTGGCGGCCGTCCAGAAGGAGCGTGAACGTATCGCTCATGGCATCGACATCATCACCGCCGCGCTCAAGAAAGGCGGCCGCCTGGTGCTTGTGGGCGCCGGCACGAGCGGCAGGCTTGGGGTACTCGAAGCGGCCGAGATGCCGCCGACATTCAGCACGAAGCCAGAACTGGTGCAGGCCATCATGGCCGGCGGCCAGGAAGCGATGTTCCGCGCGCGTGAGGGCGTGGAAGACAATTTTGAAGAAGGTGGCCGCAGCATTGCCCGGCTGCGCATCGGCAAACGGGATGTGGTGATTGGCGTGTCGGCGAGCGGGATCACGCAGTTCGTGAGGGGCGCGCTCACCGTGGCCCGCAAAAAGGGCGCGCGGATCATCTTCGTCACGTGCTGGCCCGGCACTGAACTGCAGAATTTCGTGGACCTCATCATCGCGCCGTCGGTGGGGCCTGAAGTCATTGCGGGTTCCACGCGGCTCAAGGCCGGCACCGCCACCAAGATGGTGCTCAACATGCTCACCACTGTCTCGATGGTCCGCATCGGCAAGACCTACGGCAACCTGATGGTGGATGTGAAGACCGGCTCGGAGAAACTCAAGGACCGCGCGCAACGCATCGTCTCGATGGTGACGGGCGCGGATCCCGACGAGGCAAAGGCGCTGCTGGTGCGCGCCAGGTGGAACGTGAAGATCGCCATCGTCATGAAGAAGGCGGGGCTGTCAGCCGCTCAGGCCGGCGCACGGCTCAGGCGCGCCCACGATTCCATTCGCGAAGCGCTGGGCGAAGACATCGATGTGCCGGTTTAGCGCTTCGCTTGGGATCGCGGCGCCTTGAGGTGTGCGGCAGCCGCCCGGTCGAGAATCACCATCACATTCGGATGCGCCTGCAGCAGTGACGCCGGCACCCGAGTGGTGATTGGCCCCGTGAGCGCGCGCGCCACCATGCGCGATTTGGCGGCCCCGGTCACCAGCAGGATGACCTGACGGGCGCCCAGGATCGTCCCCACGCCCATGGACAGCCCGTGCGTCGGGACGGCGCGCCACTGTCCGCCAAACAGACGGGCGTTGGCGCGGCGCGTGGCGGGCCGCAACGCGACCCGGTGCGTGCGGGCCTGCAGGTGGCCTGCCGGCTCGTTGAACCCGACGTGGCCATTGCGTCCAAGGCCGAGCACGATCACGTCGAGCCCGCCTGAACGGGCGATGCGGCGTTCGTAGCGCGCGACCTCGCGCCGCCAGTCGGGCGTCCGACCATCAGGCAGGCACGCCCGGCGTGCGGACAGGTTGACATGGTCGAAGAAGTGCTTCTCCATGAACGACCGGTAACTGCCGGCGTCTTCCCTGCCCAGCCCTGCGAACTCGTCAAGATTGAAAGTCGTCGCGCGGGAAAAATCCGCGTGGCCGTTGCGGTACGCACGCACAAGCGCGCGGTACATCGGCACTGGCGTGTCGCCGGTCGGCATACCAAGCACGAGTGCCGGTTGCCGGCGAAGGTGATCCAGCACAAGGGCGGCGGCGGCGGCGGCGGCTCGGGCGGCAGTGGCGTAAGTGACTACGTGCATCGGGGATGGGAGGAAGACACTTACTCGTCGAGATAAGTCGGCAGTACCAGCACATCACTTGCGGCGGCCAGGGCCAGGGAGACGGCGCCGGCCGCAGGCTCCCCGCGTAATGGTGTCACAACCATGCCGGGCCATCGGCCTGTCAGGTGCGCGGCGACACGCTGGCGCAGTCGCGGCGCGGCTTTGAACATCCCGCCGGCAAGAATCACCGGCCCGTGCGAGAGCCGCAGCGTGCTGCACACCGACAATGCCGCCAGTCCCAGTTCGCGCGCGCCGGTATCAATCAAGTACAGCGCGATCTCGTCGCCATCGGCGGCCGCGGCTTCCACCTGCGGCGCAATCGCGGCCACCGTCGCGGGCTCAAAGCTGCCGTCATAGATCTCGCGCACCAGATCCTGCGACCGTGCCACGCCGAAGTGCGCGAGCACCCGAGCGGTGAGTTGCGTGTGGGGCCCACGGCCGTCGGCCGAACGCACCACGGCTCGCAGGGCTTGCCGGCCCAGCCAATAGCCGCTGCCTTCGTCACCGAGCAGATAGCCCCACCCGCCCGCGCGCGCGGCCCGGCCCTCACGGTTGCGGCCGTAGGCGATCGACCCGGTGCCGGCAATGATCACCACGCCAGGCCCACCAGGCAGACCGGCTTCGAGGGCAATGAGTGCGTCGTTGACCACGATCATCCGGCTGTGTGGTGCGATTCTGGAAAGAATCGCCCGCGCCGCCGATTGATCCGCCGCGCGGTCCACGCCCGCCATGCCGAGGCACACCACCGCAGGCGGTGCCGCCACGTTCGATGACACCTCGGCGATCACCCGATGCAGGACCCGCTCGACCTGCACTTCCCCGGCATGTTGCAGATTGGCGCCAGGGCCGCGCGACTCGGCCAGCACCCGGCCGTCGCGGTCCGCAAGCTGGCACACCGTCTTGGTACCGCCAGCGTCGATGCCGATGACGAACACGCCAACAGCCTACTCCATCGACCTGCCCCATCGACGGCTTGACACAGCCAGGGGCAGGACTGGTACCGTCGGCCATCTGATGCCTGACGTGTTTGATCGGGGCCGGTCGGTACTTGAGGCCGCGCGAGGAGCCAGCGCTTTTCCCGCCGCTGTCTGCGAGGTGGGCCGAGCGGCTGGTCCCATCTGGGCCGACGCCTTCGGCCGGCTGTCGTACGACTCCGAATCAGCCGCGGCCACCACCGACACCATATTTGATCTGGCCTCGCTGACGAAGGTCATTGTCACGACGTCGGTGGTGATGTCACTCGTGCGGCAGCAGGCCCTGTCGGTTGAAACGCGCGTCGCTGATGTGGTGCCTGGTTGGCGCGGTGCCGACCGCACGGGGATCACCGTCGGTCAGTTACTCGATCATTCGTCCGGGCTGCCGGCCCAGTTCCGCCTTCCGCCAGCCGCGCGAGTCCGCGAGGAGGCGCTCGCCTTGTTGTGCGCCGTACCGCTTGAACGGCTCCCTGGCGCGTCGGCCGTGTATTCGGATGTGGGGTTCATGCTGCTGGGCCTGCTGCTCGAGACGGTCGGCGGCCGTCCTCTCGAGGTGCTCTGGCGCGAGCTGTGGAGCGCGCGTTCCGGTGCAAGCGCGACGCGCGCGTGGCTTGAGTTCAGGCCAGACGCCTCGACGCGCCCCTCCATCGCGCCGACAGAATTTCAGGCGGAACGGGGCGGCCTGTTGCAGGGCGTCGTCCACGATGACAACGCTGAAGTGCTTTCCGGTGTGGCCGGACACGCGGGCCTGTTCGGCGCCGCACCTGCGGTGGGCGTGTTCGCTTCCTGGGTGCTTCGGTCGTTCCACGAGCCCACATGGCTCGCCACGCCCGAGCTGATGCGGCAGTTTGCCGCCCGCGGTACGGTCCCGGGAAGTTCGCGCGCCTTGGGATGGGACACCATGCTGCCCACCTCGTCCTGCGGCTCACGGATGTCGGCGACAGCGATTGGGCACACCGGATTTACGGGTACATCGCTGTGGGTTGACTGGGAGCGTGGCGTGTATGTGGTCCTGTTGACGAACCGCGTGCATCCGACGCGCGAGAACCAGCGCTTCCTGCCGTACCGCGCGCGGTTTCACGATGCGGTGATGGCCGACCTCAGCGAATCGAAGCGCTAGCTAGCAGGCTGCTGAAAAATCAGATGTGACACGAGGCGTGAAGGAGATTGATCAGCATCCGCTCACTGCGGACGGTGTGCAGCACCTGCAGTTACAGGGCGCGCAGCAATGGCTCGGGCGGAATCGAAGGCCGTCCGGTCGCGGCGTACAACCGATCGCAATCGGACGCCAGCGAACGGAGGGCTTCATCGGTCATCCGCCGAATGGATGGTAATGGATGGTCGGCCGGGACGCGTGCCTCCGGCGAGAGACAACTGAACAAGTGGCCCGTCTGCTGATCATCACCGCGCATGCCGCATCGTAGTACAGGCCCGATCAGCAGTCGATCCCCTTCACGCCTCGTGTAACATCCTGTTTTTCAGCAGCCTGCTAGAGACCGCCGCGGCCGCGGCCCGGGGTCGGCGCAGGAAGGCCGCCGCGGCCAGGCGGGATCCCGATGCCGCGCCCCGGTCCGCCACCACGTGGCCCCACGGGACCACCGCGTGGGTCGCCCGGGAGACCACCAGTCCCTCCCGGTCCTCCTCGGCCGTCACGGCCACCACCAGGCTGGCCAGTCTGGCCCGCCCCGCCGGCGCGTCCCATCATTGACAGCGCATTCTGCACGGTGAATGGCCAGTCGATATACCGCTGCTGACTCAGGTACACGCGAATCGAGGTATTGGTGCTCTTACTGTAGACGCCCCCGATGGACCCGAGAATCTGCGTGCCCGTCGGCGCGCCGCGTCCCGCCTGAGGTGCGGAGCCGCCACTACGGCCGACGCCACCTGCCCCGGGCGCTCCCCGCCCGGCAGCACCCGTGGGCTGTCCCGCCGGCAGCAATCCGAAATCCCCTCCCGTGATCGGATCCTTGTACTTCTTTCGCAGGTACTTCCCGGTGTGAAGCACCTCAATGTCACTGGGCAACAGGTTGTTGTTCTTGCGCGAATACAGGACCAACGCCCGCGCGTACTGGTTACCCCGGAAGATCAACTCCTCTTCCTGCTCCCGAATGGCCTGCTGGCGCCAGGTGGGCAACAGGGCCGACATGCCCACTGCCATGATGGCCATCACGACGAGCAGCACGACCATCGTGAAGCCCTCGGCGTCCAACCGGGAGCAGGGGCGAACGGTCAGGCCTCTCACGTCCTGACAATCTTGACCCACTATGTCCATGAACGTAATATCCTTGAGGTCCAGCATGGTACCACACGCCCTTTCAGCGCCCCGCCTCTTCCGCCGCTCCATCAAGGGCATGACGGGCATGCGAGGCGCGGCGGCCGCGGCGCTCCTCGTCGCCTCCGCCGCATGCGACAAGGTGCCCCTGACTGCGCCTGCCGGAACGGTCATCACGCTGGTCGCCTCCACCAACGTGCTGCCCATCAACGGCAGCACTGATCTCATCGCTGTGCTCATCGAAAACGGTACCACCGGCACGGGCACGGGCACGGGCACGGGCGGCGCGGCCACACCCTCGGCCGGAACGCCGGTCCACAACGGCACGCTGGTCACCTTTACGACGTCGCTCGGGCGGATTGAGCCTGCCGAGGCGCGCACGACGAACGGTCGCGTCACCGTCAAACTCGTCGCCGACGGGCGGTCGGGCACGGCGACCATCACGGCCTTCTCCGGGAGCGCGACCAAGGCACTCGACGTCAAGATTGGCGCGGCAGCGGCTGAACGTGTTGCGGTCACTGCCTCATCCGCGACTGTGCCGGCCAGCGGTGGCACGGTCACGATTTCCGCGCGGGTGGAAGACGCCAACGGGAATCCCCTTTCTGGTGTCCCTGTCTCGTTCACCGCCACCGGCGGAACGTTGAGCGCGGCCTCGGCTCTCACGAACGAAAACGGTGTCGCCACAACGTCACTGTCCACCACGACCGAAACCACGGTGACGGCCAGTGCCGGAGGCAAGACGGGGACGGCTCTCATTAAGGTCCGGTCACGTTCAAAAATCACACTCGGGCCCCCGTCCGGCAGCGTGTTTGTCGGCGCGGCGGCCGCCTTTACCATCACGCCTGACGCTGCGGTCGCGTTCAAGGACGTGGCGATCTCTTTCGGCGATGGTGAGTCACGTTCGCTCGGCGCAATCTCCTCGACGACCATCGAGGTGCATTTTTACGCCGCCGACGGCGTGTTCCCGGTGACGGTCGTTGGTACCGACGTGGATGGCGGAACCGCGGAAGCGTCTGGGAGCGTCGCCGTCATTCCTTTTCAGTTCTCCGCGGGCGGCCTCCCAACGTCTGGCCCGGTGACCACCATCTTCACCATGAGCGTGACCGGCATTCCAACCAGTGTGCCCATCACTCGCTACGAGTGGAATTTCGGCGACGGTTCTGGCGTGCGAAACACCAACACGGGTACCACCACGCATGGCTACCAGTCGGTTGGCCTCAAGACCATCACGGTCACCGTCGTCCCGCGTTATGGAAGCGCTGTCTCGACGACGTTCCAGATCCTTGTGACCGGCACCTGATACAACCGCCTGCTCCGAAGTGACGAGCACCACACCAATCGAACGGCCCATCGACTGGCCTGAAGTCCTGTTCGTTGCATCGTTCATTCCACTGGCGGTGTTTTCGTGGGTCGGCCTTCTCCTGGCTGAATTCGGCGCTTTCAACGGCTGGCGCGTCGCAGCGGCCGGCGGAATCGTCAGCGCCATCGCGCTGGCCGCTGCGTGGCGCGATCTCCGCGGCGCGGGTCCCATCCAGCGCGTATCCCGAGCCACCTGGCTTTCGGTGGGACTCCTTGCGGCACTCTCCACGACCCTGCTTGCTCGTCCGGGTGACTACCTGATCGAGGGGGCTGACGCCTCCGTCTACCTGGCCGTTGGTCACAACCTCGGACGCACCGGCGGAGTCATTACGACGGACCCGGTCGTGAGTCTGATGCCGCAGGACCTGCGCCCGAGCTTCTTTCGAGTCGCCCGGGGAATCCGCCAACATGAGGCACGGCTGCCGGGCGGCCTCCGCCTTGGCGACGACGACCGCGTCAACCCCGGGTTCTTCCACCTTCTCCCGGTCTGGATTGCGATCGGCGTGTCGGCTGCCGGTCCCTCTGCCGGTTATTTCGTCAACGTGATCCCGGCGATCTTTGGCGTGATCGCCGTGTTCCTCATCGGGCGACGCCTGTGGTCTCATCGTGCGGGACTCGTGGCGGCCGCGCTGCTGGCGGTGAACTTCGGTCAGATCTACTTCGGTGGGTTACCCGCGTCGGAGATGCTCACCCAGTTCATGGGGATGTCGGGCATCCTCTTTACCATCATGGCCTGGGACCTGCGGTTGCGGGTCGTCGGCGCCTGCGCGGGCGCAGCGATTGGCCTCGCGGCGTTTACGCGCGTCGATGCGCTGCTCGTGATGGTGCCGCTCGCCGTGCTGTGGCTCCTCCAGGCCAGGCGATCGAAATCGCTCGGGCGCGCCTGGTCCTCGTACGTGACCCTGCTCATTCTGGTGTCGGGGCATGCGATGGTGCACGCCGGAACCGTCGCGGGCCTCTACACACGGCGCCTCTTCGAAGACGGCCTGGCGATGCTCGAACACAACGTCATCGCGGCCCCTCCCCTGCTGGTGGTCGTGGGGCCCATTGCCCTGTGCGCGCTTGCCCTCGTCATCCTGGTGTTTCGTCGTCGTCGCGTTGTCTGGCTGGGGCTCGGCGCGACCGTTACCGCGATCGGAGTGATCGCCCTGTCGCCGCCGATCATCCCGATGGTCGGCCGCCTGATTTCGCCCGTCGGGGCCGCGGCCGCGCTCGGCGGATTGACGTTGCTCACGTGGCGCTCCCACATGCGGACGCTCCCGCTGGTGGCACCGCTCATCGCGCAGTCGGCACTGCTGCTCGCCCTGCACGAGGAGACGACCCTTCCAGACGATTTCAGACGCGCGGTGCCGTTGGTCCTTCCGGGCGCGATGCTGTGTGTCGGCTTCCTGGTCTCCCACATCGGCACGGGGCGAACGTGGACGGCGCGCGCGATCTGGATCCTGCCGATTGGCCTCGGCGTCGCTTTCCTCAACGATGCCGCACCGATCCTGCGCACACCGCCTCTGCAAGGGGCTCATGCGCAGATCGCGGATCTCGCCGCTCGCATCCCTCCTGACGCGCTCGTCATTTCAGACACGTCGGTGCCCGGCCATCTGTCACTTGCCCTCACCTACACCTTTGATCGGCGGGCTGTCCGGGTGATTGCCCGACCGACCAGCGGCACCGGTATCGACCCGCTCATCAGCGCGGCTCTGACTTCGGGTCGACAGGTGTACGTAGTCGCGGCGCCCATGGTCGAGCACAAGCCGCTCTGGCTCTGGCGCAGTGACTTCGCGGACTTCGACATTCGGCAGGAGCATGAGCTGTCGTTACGTTATGCGGTGCTCGTCCGTACGCGGGGCGTGTTCCCTCGGGAACTCCGGACGGACAGCCCGCCGGTGGCCGTGTATCAGGTGCGCGCGCGTGACTGGCAGACCCGGGCGCCGCTGCCGCACACCGTGGAGGTGGGGGTCGACGACTTCCAGGCGCTCGTCGATGGCTTCCACGCGGCGGAGCCGTTCCACTCCACGCGTGCCCGCTGGACCACCGGAGATTCGAGAATCGCACTCCCCCGCGTGGCGAGTCCCGCCTCAGGCCGCATGGACCTCGTCCTGCGCTTTGCGGCCGACCGGCCGTCCGGCCACGCCCCGGTGGAGGTCCGCCTGGCGATCGGCGGCATTCCGGTCGGCACCATCACCGCTCCGACGATTGAGCTGCGCGAGTACCGCGTTGCTCTGTCTGCGGCCGCGATCGCCCGACTGCTCGCGGGTCCCAGTATTCTGTCGATGGCATCGGACGTCTTCGTCCCGAAAGACCTTGTCGGGGGTACTGACGATCGCCGCCTCGGCGTCATGCTCGATTGGGTTCGCGTCGAGTGACCGTGGCCGACGTCAATCCCCAGCATCAGGCGTCCGCACCCCGCACGATCACTCGCGCGATCGGCGCGTTGGTGGGCAGCGAACTTATCGCGCGCACCGCGGCATTCGCCGCCACTGCCGTGCTCGCTCGCCGGCTTGGTCCGGATGGCTTCGGCATCATCGGGTTCGCCGTCGCGTTGTCTGGTTACCTGGCGCTTGCGGTCAACAGCGGCCTGCACGACGTTGGTTCTCGAGAAGTCACGCGCGCGCCCGCGCAGGCGGTGGGACTGTATTCGAGCGTGGCGACCGTACGGCTGTTTCTCGCGGTCGGCTGCATGGTCATTCTCGCGGGGGTGGCGTGGGTCATCCCCAAGCCGCCGGTCACCAGTCTGGTGGTGCTGCTGTACGGTCTCTCGTTCTTCTCCCTGGCCGTCGATCCAACGTGGGTCTTCAAGGGACTCGAGCGGCCGCTGCTGGCCGGCGCCGGTCTTGTGGTCAGTCAGGTCATCTACGCTCTGGGGGTCGTGCTGCTGATACAGGAGCCTTCCGATGTGACGCGGGTACCCGTCCTGCAATTCGCAGGCGAGCTGACCGCGGCCACAGGTCTGTGCCTCCTCCTGTTTCGCCACGGTCGACCCAGGGTCGCCCTTGCGGATGGATGGCGGCTGCTGCAGCGCGCGGGGTATCTGAGTCTCGCGCGCATGCTTCGGACGCTGGTCATTTCGTCCGACATCCTTCTTTTGGGCTTCCTGACAACCGACTATCAGGTCGGGCTTTATAGTGCTGCGTATCGGGTCGCCTTCCTGTTGATGGCGGTCGCCGGCTCGATCAGCGCGGCGTACATGCCTTCTTACACCAGGGTCATCCAGGGAGACAACGCCGGGGTCAGGCGGCTGGTTGAGACGTCCTTGAGCATGGCGTTGCTCATCGGCGCGCCCCTTGTGGCGGGAGTGATCGTCACGGCCCGCCCCCTCGTCGCGGTGTTGTTTGGCAGTGAGTACGCAGGTGCAACCACGGCGGTGCAGTTGCTCGCGTGCAGCGTCGGCATCCTGTTTCTGAATTGGTGCCTGAGCAACGTGTTGATCGCAGCCCATCGGACACGGCTCTACGCGGCGATCCATGGGATGTCAGCGGTGCTGAACATCCTGCTGAATCTATTCCTCATTCCGCAATTCGGCATCGAAGGGGCGGCGGCCGCCACCCTGGTTGCCGAGGCGATCATTCTGATCCCCGGCGTGGTGATTCTGCATCGCATGAACGCCCTGCCTTCGGCATGGCCCCTCATGGCGCCCGTCGCTGCTGCCGCAGGCATGGGTGGGGTGATTGTGGCGGTGGCTGCGAATTGGCCGCTGGCGGCACAGGTGGCGTTGGGTGGTGTCGTCTACACTGCCCTGGTCGCCCTGTTCGGACCACTGGCGCTGACCGCGCCCGGACTCGCGGACCGACCACCGCGGTGGTGAACCCGCCTCAGGGATACACGTCGCGATAGGAGTCACGCTCGCGGCGAAACCACTCGACCGTCGCCTCAACGCCCGCCGCGAGCGGAGTCGTAGCGCGCCAATGGAGCCCACGAGCCGCGCGCTCGGGGTTCCCCGACGTCAACCACATCTCGTCCGATTCGTGGGGCCGGGTCGCGACCACCGTCGCGCGCCGGTCTGATGAATGCACGACAAGGTTGACCATATCGCGCACCGGCGTGCTGATGCCCGTGGACAGGTTGAACGTATGGCCGACCGCCTCGGGTCGCGTGCCGGCCGCAACGAGCCCGCGCATCACGTCGTCCACGAACACGAAGTCGCGCGTCTGTTGGCCGTCGGTGACACCGATGGGTTGGCCGTCGAAGGCGCGCAGGATGCAGTAAGGAATGAGCCGGTAGGCAGCTTCCCACGGGCCGAACACCGAGAACGGTCTCACCGTCACGAGCGGTAGCCCCACGCGTCGGCTGAAAGCCTGGGCCAGCAGTGTGCCGGCCGCTTTCGTCGCGCCGTATTCAACCGTCGGCGCGAGGGCGGCGTCTTCGCGCAGGAGGGAGCCCGGGCCGTATTCAGCGCTGGTGCCGACATGGACCATCCGCTGGACTTTCATGCGTTGAGCCAACTGCAGGACCGCATGGGTCCCGAGGACATTCGCCTCGAGCATGGCAGACACGTCCTGCATGCGCTGATCGACACCGGCCGACGCCAGATGGAATAGGAGGTCCACACGCGGCAACACGGACAGGCTGACAAGACCAGGCAGTTCAACCCGGAGGAGCCGGATCCGAGGCTCCACGCCCCGCAGTCTCCAACAGTCCGCCGACGGCCGGACGACTGCGACGACGTCCGCGCCTCCGCCGAGCAACGTCCTGACGAG
>JBKJQX010000079.1:0-8817 GCA_046594875.1 Vicinamibacterales bacterium | reverse complement strand
CTGCGTGGCGGGATCGGTGGTGGAGACGTGCGTCGCATTCGAGCGCCGTTCCCCGCGAACATTCACGGACGGATTCGCCCGACGACCCGGGGAATCCGTCCGTGAATGTTCGCGGGGAACGGCGCTCGAATGCGACGCACGTCTCCACCACCGATCCCGCCACGCAGCGCAGCGCAGCGCGATTGATGCGCGGACGACGCGGCATCCTGGCTACGCCGTCAGCCAACGCAAACGGAAACTGGTCGAGCAAGTCTTTGGCTGGATGAAGACGGTCGGCGGACTGCGGAAGCTCCGGCATCGCGGCGGCCTCCTCGTGGATTGGATGCTCACCTTCGCGGCCGCCGCCTACAATCTGCCCTCGCGGGGTCGAGAGCCTCACCGCTCGGCGCTGTCCGACCCGCGATCGGATGGCACCAGGGACTATCAACAACAGGTCCCCTTCATGTCTCGTGTGATATCGGCTTTTTCAACAGCCTGCTAGTGCGCGAAGAAGGCCTCTTTGATGACCTTGACCTTGATCTCGCCGGTGCCTAGACCATCGATCGCCACCACGTCGAAACGGCACGGATCTTCCAAACGACCCACCCACCCAAGATAGTCGAGCGCCATCGCGGCGATTCGCCGCTGCTTCCAATCGGTGACGCTCTCGGCGGCTGAGCCATACCGGTCTGTCCGGCGCGCCTTCACCTCCACAAACACCAGCGTCCCGTCGTCTTGCGCAACGATGTCAATTTCTCCAAACCTGGTGCGGTAGCGGCGCGCAAGAATTACGTACCCTTGGCGACGAAGTTCCTCGGCAGCAAGGTTTTCGCCAGCTTTTCCGGCCTCGTAGTTACCGTAGATGAGTCGCACGAGATGGTGGGTAGCAAATCGGGTACCACTTCCCGACACCAGACATCACGGCGTTTTTAACCACCCGACGCCACGACAGGAAATTTCTTACTTCCTCCGCCTACCTACCCTTACCTTATTACTCACTTTCCTACCGCCCAAGGTTAGTTCGCGGCCTTGAGACCCAGGCCGCGCTAGGAGGACAGTTCCTCAGTTCCTCAGTGCCCCACTTCCCCAAGCGCCTGCTCGAAGACGTCGAGGACCGAGTCGATCTGGGCGGTGTTGATGACCAGCGGGGGGGCGAAGCGAAGGGCGTTGCGGCCGGCGCCCAGGATGAGAACACCACGTTTGAACATGGCCTGCACGATGCGGTCGCGTTCGGTCGTGGCGCGCTCCTTGGTCTGGCGGTCGCGCACCAGTTCCACGCCGACCATCAGCCCCTTGCCGCGGACATCACCGATGAGCGGGTATTTGTCTTTCAGGGCGAGCAGGCGGTCGAGCAGGTGGTTCCCCACTGTTTCGGCGTTCTGGATCAGTCCTGCGCGGAGCACCTTGATGGTCTCAAGGGCGGCTACGCAGCTCAGCGGATTGCCGCCAAACGTGCTCGCATGGGCTCCCGGCGGCCAGTTCATGACATCGGCGCGGGCGGCGGTCACACTCAGCGGCAGCCCCGACGCAATGCCTTTGGCGATGGTGACGATGTCGGCTTTGACGCCGAAGTGTTCGGCGGCAAACATCCGGCCGGTGCGGCCCATGCCGGACTGCACCTCGTCCATGATGAGCATCATCCCGTGTTTGGTGGTGAGGTCGCGCAGCCGCTGGTGGAACACGGGCGCCGGCACAACGTACCCACCTTCACCCTGAATCGGTTCCACCAGCACGCCCGCCACTTCATCGGGCGAGACCAGATGCACCAGGATCTGTTCTTCGACAAAGCCCAGGCATTCCGCCTGGCAGGACTCGGGCTTGAGGCCCACCGGACAGCGGTAGCAGGTGGCGTACGGCGCGTGGAACACGCCCGGCATCATCGGGCCAAAGCCGCGGCGCTGAATGAACTTGCTGGACGTCGCCGCCAGGGACCCCAGCGTCCGGCCGTGAAACGACCCCAGGAACGCGATGATGTTCATCCGCTTCGTGTGGTACTTCGCCAGCTTCAGGGCCGCTTCATTGGCCTCAGTGCCGGAGTTGCCAAAAAACGACCGGACCTCGCCGTCGATGGGCACGATGGCCGCCATCTCTTCGGCCAGTTGCACCTGGGGCTCGTAGAAAAAGTCGGTCCCGGACATGTGCAGGTACTTGTGGGCCTGGTCCACGATGGCCTTGACCACGTCGGGGTGTGAGTGCCCTGTGCTGGTCACCGCGATGCCCGCCGCGCAGTCGAGGAACACGTTGCCATCCACATCTTCGACCACGGCCCCTTCGCCCCGGGCCATCACAAACGGATAGTCGCGGGTGTAGGACGTGGACACGCGCTTGGCGTCGCGCGCGATGATCGCTGCGGCCTTGGGGCCCGGCAGCGCAGTCTTGATGTTCGGTGTGGTGATCATGGCACGCTACTTTCGCTTCCACCTGGTTCCGGTGGGAGAATCCTCGAGCATGACGCCGCGCGCCTCGAGACCTGCGCGAATGTTGTCGGCTTTCGCGAACTGTCGATCGCGCCGGGCCTGCCGGCGCTCGTCGATGAGCGTGCGAATTTCCTCTTCGGGCACGGGGGGCGCGGCTTCTTCGCGGCGTCGCAACGCCACCACGCCCAGCACCTTGTCGAACTCTTCGAACGCGTCGCGAAGGAGCGCCGCGTCGGCCGCGCCGAGCGCCCGGCCCCCGTCCTGATCCATCGCCGCATTCATCTCGCGGAGGAGTTCGAACATCACCCCAAGGCCGCCTGGCACATTGAGGTCGGATGCAATTTTACTGCGGAACTCCTCGCGCGCCGCCGTGACTCGCGCTGCGATTTCTGGATGCGCGTCGCCCCCGGTCACACGATCGACGCGCGCCAGGAAGTCGGTGAGGCGCGTCAACGCGGCGTCGGCCTGGGTCAGAATCTCGAAGCTGAACGTCAGCTGTTTCCTGTAGTGCACGGAAATCAAGGCGTAGCGGAGCGCCGACGCCTTGAAACCCCGATCGAGAATGTCCTGCACGTTGTAGACGTTCCCGAGCGACTTCGACATCTTCTCGTGGTCGAGGTTCAGGAACTCCACGTGCACCCAGAACCGCGAGAACTGGCGACCCGTCGCCCCCTCAGCCTGGGCGATCTCGTTTTCGTGGTGCGGAAAAATCAGATCGATGCCGCCACCGTGAATGTCGATGGGCCCCTCGCCCAGCAGGCGCAGCGCCATCGCGGAGCACTCGATGTGCCAGCCGGGGCGTCCCGGACCACAGCCGTAGTCCCAGGTCGGCTCGCCCGCTTTGGTGGCCTTCCACAACACGAAGTCGCGGGCATCCTGCTTGTCGTACGTATCGGTATCCACGCGGGCGCCGGCCTGGATGCCCTCGTGGTCCAGCCGCGCGAGTTTGCCGTAGTCACGCAGAGTCGCAATGCGGAAGTAGGTCGATCCGTCTGATTCGTAAGTGTGGCCGCGCGCCTTGAGCTGCGCGATCATGTCCACCATTGCGCGCAGGTTCGCATCGTCGGTCGCGCGCGGGTTTTCTTCCACCGGTTCCAGGCCCAGGGTGGCGCAATCATCGCGGAACGCCTGGATGTACAGGTCGGTGTAGTCGCGCAACGACATGCCGGCCTGTTGCGAGGCGTTGATGGTCTTGTCGTCCACGTCGGTGAAGTTCATGACGTGGCGCATGGCGTAGCCTTCCTGATGACGGAGGGCGCGGCGCAACACATCCAGACTGATGAACGTGCGGAAATTCCCGATATGGCCGCGGGCATACACCGTCAGGCCACACGTGTACATCCGGACCGTCGTGCCATCGGCGGGCACGAAGTCTTCTTCGGTTCGGGTCAGGGTATTAAACAGGCGCATAACGGAAAAAGGTGCCGAACGCTCGGCAGGCGGGGTCAGACCCGGGCTGCCGGCAGAGGATGAGTGACGACCGACGACTTCTCGCCGCAGCGCACCGTAATTTCCACGGCGCTGCCCGGCGATTGGAAAGTCAGTTCGAGGCCGGCATCGGCGGCGAGCGCCCCGGCGGTCAGCGCGCCAATGGCCTCGGTCAACGCGCCCGCGAGCGCACTCGCGTCGCTTTCCGAGCCACCGGCGGCCACCACGTACCGGCCCCCCACTTCGGGCGCCAAATTCCGAAAACGTTCGTCCGCGGGGACTATCAAATTCACCGGATCCGCCATCGTGCCCCAATTCTACCCGGAAGGACACGGGTGCCGTAACCCCCAGTCCTCACAAGCCCTCGCGCGCGATCACTCGGCGTCCGGCCTCGCAGTCGAGGCCGATCTGCGCACTCAGGGCCTCGAGGTTGTCAAATTTCTCCTCAGACCGCAGCCATTCCACAAACTCCAGCCGCATGGATGAGCCGTACAGATCCATCGCCCCGTCAAGCAGGTGTGTCTCTACCGTGACCGGCCCGTCGCCGGTGATGGTCGGACGAACGCCCACGCTTGTCACAGCCGGGTGCCGGACACCGTCAATCACGGCGATGGTGGCGTAGATGCCGTAGGCCGGAAGCAGTTCATTGGCCACCTGAAGATTCGCGGTGGGAAATCCGAGGAGACGTCCGAGCTTTTCGCCGTGTACCACCACACCGTCCAGAAAGTAGTAGTGGCCCAGCAACTCGGCCGACTCGCCCACCCGGCCCTCCCCAATCAGGCGCCGGATACGCGTGCTGGAGACAACAAACTCTCTGTAGCGCACCGGTTCGATGTTGCCGGTGAGGAACCCCCGGTCTTCGCCAAGGGCTTTGAGGAGCGTGAACGTGCCGAGCCGCTCCCGGCCAAACAGGAAGTTTGCGCCCACCCACACCTCAGCCACTTGCAGCCAGTCCACCAGCACGCGATCGACAAACGCTTCAGGTTCCCAGCGGGCCATGTCGGGTGTGAACCGGACCACCGCCACCCCAAACACGCCGGCGCGTTCGAACGTCTCAAGCCGCTGCGCGAGCGTCATCAGCATCGGCGGCGCTTTGTCGGGCCGCACCACGCGCGGGGGATGGGGATCAAACGTGACGACCACGGGGTTGCCCCCGCAGGCGGCCGCCTGGGCCTTGACGCGGTCCAGGATCTTCTGGTGTCCGCGGTGAACGCCGTCAAAATTTCCGAGCGCGGCGACGGGACGAGGCCAGTGCGGCGGCGCGTCGGCCGGAAAGTGCGCTATGTGCATGCCACCTGCAGACCATCGTATGCGAGCGCCATGCCCTCGGGAAGTGATGCACACGTCTCGGCGTGGCCAAGGTCGTGGCAGCAGTGCGTGAACAGCGTCTGACGCGCGCCAAGTTGGCGGGCCACCGCCACGGCCTCGTCGATCGAAAAGTGGGTGGGATGGCGCTTCCGGCGCAGGGCATCCAGCACCAACACGTCGAGCCCCTGGAGCTCGGCCATCGTCTCGTCAGGAATTGCGTTGCAGTCGGTCAGGTAGGCGAATGTGCCGATGCGGAAAGCCAGCACCGGCCGGCCGCCGTGCAGGACCCTCAGCGGCAGGATCTCCGTCCGCCCTAGGCAGAATGGCCCGACGATCGTGTTGAGACGCAGGTCGGGCACGCCACCGCCAGCCGCGCCGCCGGTCTCGAAGACGTAGCTGAACACGCGGCGAATGTCGGCAAGTGTGGCCGCGTCACCATACAGGGGCAGCGGAGCCCGGGTCATGTGGTTGTAGCGGCGCACCTCGTCCAACCCCAGGATGTGGTCTGCGTGCGAGTGCGTGTAGATGACGGCGTCCACCTTCCTCAGGTTGTGGCGCAACGCCTGCTGGCGAAGGTCGGGCGTCGTATCCACCAGGATCCTCATCCCGTCGTCGCACTCCAGATACAGCGACGGACGCAGGCGCGAGTCGCGCGGGTCCTGCGAACGGCACACCGCGCAGTCGCAGCCGATCATCGGCACCCCATGCGATGTGCCCGTCCCGAGAAACAACACCTGCATCACCAAGGATTATTTGCCATCTTGCGCCTGCGGTTGGTTATAAATGACAGCAATGCCCACAGCAAAACGCGCCGTCACGTCTCTTTCAGCCCGCGCGACACGCGCCGGCAGATCCATGGCGCGACTCGTGCGCATCATGGCCACGCTTCGCTCGAAGCGCGGCTGTCCGTGGGACCGCGAGCAGACCCACGCAAGCCTGCGGCCCTTCCTGTTGGAGGAAACCTATGAGGCGCTCGAGGTCCTGGATCGGGGCGATCTGGACGGGCTTCCGGGCGAACTCGGTGATGTGATGTTCCAGTGCGTCTTCCACGCCCAGATCGCCGCTGAAGCCGGGCGCTTCGAGATGGCGGATGCGCTCGACGCCATCACCGCCAAGCTGGTACGGCGCCATCCCCATGTTTTCACCCCCTCGGGCCGGCCGCTTCCACGCGGCCGAAAAGGCCGTGCGCGGCTGCCCACGACGCCGTCGGGCGTGCTGACACAGTGGGAACAGATCAAGGCGTCGGAGCAGCACAGCGCGGGCGCACAAAAGCGCCTGCTGTCGGGGGTCCCCCGTGCCCTGCCTGGCCTGTTGCGCGCGTACGAAATCGGCACGCGCGTGGCGGCTGTCGGCTTTGACTGGCCCGACACCGTCGGGGTGGTGGACAAGATTGACGAGGAAGTGAGGGAGCTGCGCGAAGCGCTGTCTCAGAACCCTGAGCGGGCGGCTGAAGAACTGGGCGACCTGTTGTTTTCGATCGCCAATCTCGCCCGCAAGCTCAAGCTCGAGCCCGAAAGCGCGCTGCGATCAGCCAACGAAAAATTCTCGGCCCGGTTTGCGGCCGTCGAAGCCGATCTAGAACGGCGCGGCTCCAGCGTCCACGCGGCCACTACGGAAGAGATCGAGGCCGCGTGGCAGCGGGTGAAACGGTCGTCACCACCAAAGACCGCCCGGTCGCGGTCCGCACGTGCGCCTCGCGCCCGTCGGTCTCGATGACGACAGCGCCGTCGCGATCGGTCCGGAAGACGTCGATGCCGCGGCGCGCCAGCCGGTCCATGACCACCGGCGAAGGATGACCGAACAAGTTGTCCCGCCCTGCCGACACCAGGGCCATCACCGGCGCATACCGGTCCAGGAAGTCTTCCCCGGAAGAGGTCCGGCTGCCGTGGTGCCCAACCTTGAGGACACGAATTGGCGGCGATGGATCGCCGCGGGTGAAAGGCAACTCGAACTCCGGCCCCGCGTCACCGGTCAGCAGCACCTCCACCAGTCCAACGCGCAGGCGGAGGACGACCGAGTCATCGTTGCGGACACCCCGACGTTCCCAGTCCGGCACAAGCGGATGCAGCACCTCGATCACGGCGTTGTCGAGTTCGATCTGATGTCCCTTTTGCAGTCGTCGCCAGGCCGCGCCTTTCGTTTGCGCGACACTCCGCAACTCGCCCATCAATGGGTGCGCCGGCACAGGGACGCCCTCCCAGATTTCCAACGGTGCGAGATCGGCCGCCACTCGCGCCGCGCCACCGGCGTGGTCCACGTCGGCATGGGTCAGGGCCAGCCAGGTGATCCGCCTGACACCCAACGCCCACAGGGCCGGCGTCACGACGCGGCCGCCCACATCAAACGTCCCGGCGGTTCCGCCGGCATCCACGAGCAGCACGTGGCCGCTCGCGAACTGCACGACAATGGCCTCGCCCTGCCCGACGTCGATCATCGTGACGCGCACCCACCCCGGGACCGGACGCTGCCAGGGCGCCCACGGCGCGGTCACGATCAGGCAGGCGCAGGCCATTGCAGCACCGACCGCCACGCGCCAGACCCAGCGACGGCCACGCCAGACGAGCGCCAAAGCCACCACCGCGTAGTACCCCATGGTCAGCACCACCGGCGGCGGCGGGACGCGCCACGACACCCACGGCACCACATCCACCAGTCCGGCTGAACCCGTCAGGGCCCAGATCGCTTTGTGCGCAGTCAACGCCAGCAACGACGCTGGACCGTGGAGCCAGGGCCACGACCCCAGCACGATCAGCAGGAGGCCCGACAGTTGCGCCACCACCATGGCGGGAATGGCGACAAAATTCAGCAACAACCCAGCCACACCCACACGCATGAAGACCGATGCGGCGACAGGCAGGATGACGATCTCTGCTGCCACCGTTGCCAGGAACAGACCCTTGGCGAGTCGAAAGGACATCACCCAGTGGCGGTGCGGCCCGGGCGAAGCGTCACTCATCAGACGCGGCAGTATCGTGATGAGGCCCAGCGTGGCGCCAAACGAAAGCCACGCGCCCACATCCAGCACCACCAGCGGATCGGCCACCACTGAGATGAGCGCGGTGAGCGCCAGCACATTGATCGGTCTGGGCACGAGGCCGGTCAGCCGAAGTCCCAGATACAAGGTGGCGGCGATCACCGCGCGCACCACCGATGCGTCGCGTCCCACCACCAGGCCATAGGCGACCACAATCACGAGTGTGAGCAACACCGGGATCTGGTCGCGGCGAATGAACAGCCGGAACACAAACAGGCACAACGCCGTGAGGATGGCCACATTGCCGCCGGAAATGGCAATGACGTGAAACGTGCCGGCCATTTGCAGCCGTCGGGTGACGGCCTCGTCAAGCCCGGCGCGATCGCCGATGAGGATCGCAGTGACCACGGCGGCACTGTCGCCACCAAGCGGTACAAGCCATTGCGCTGCGACGGTACGCACATGGCGGCGCACGGCTGCCGCCGCCTCCTGCCAGGCGGTGCCACGCTCCACTTGTACCAGTGCAGCGCTCTTTACCGTGCCCACCAGGTCAAACGGGCGCGTGAGTCGCTGCCACGTGGGGCTTGGTGACCCTGGATTCCGCACCACAGAGGGCACCCGAAGCCGGGCCGGCATTCTGACGCGTCGACCCGCAGTCCACTCCCCAACCGACCCGGCCGCGAGTTCGCCGTTGACGATTATGAGTACCTG
>JBKJQX010000017.1:0-32089 GCA_046594875.1 Vicinamibacterales bacterium | reverse complement strand
AGCCGGCAGACGCCGACGCGACCGCCAGCGTGCCGCGCGCCATGATCACCGACCGCTTGTGGCGGCGTGCGCTCGGGGCCGACCCTTCCATCGTCGGGCGCCTGATCAGCGTCAGCGCGGTGCGTGAATCGCGCACAGTGGAGATCGTCGGCGTCCTGCCGGCCGGCGCGACGATCCCAGGCACGCCCGGTCCGGGCCGGAACGGTATGGTCGATCTCTTCGTCGCGATGCCGGATGGACGCCGGCCCGGCGGTGGCGCCTCGCGTCGGAGCTACGACCGCGTGGTCTTTGGCCGTCCGCACACTGGCGTCAGTGTCGCGCAGGTGCAGGACATGCTGACGCCGGTCCTGCAGCACATCGACCGCGAGCATCCGCTGTTCAACCGTGTGCGCCGCGCCGACATCGTCCCCTTGCAGGAAGTGTGGTTTGGCCGAACGCGGCCTCTCCTGTGGTTACTGACCGCAGCGGCCGGGTTTGTGATGCTGGTCACGCTGGCCAACGCGGCCGGTCTGATGTCGGTGCTGGTCAGTCGGCGGGCCCGGGAGTTTGCCGTGCGCGCGGCGCTTGGCGCGAGCCCGCGGCGGCTCATGGGCCAGTCGTTGACGGAGATGGCCGCGATCGCGGCGGCATCCTGGGCGCTGGCTGGAGTACTGGCCATCGGTCTGACGCGTGCGTTTGCCTGGATGGCGCCACGCGACATTCCCCGCATCGATGGTCTGCAGGTGGACTGGCGCGGCTGGTTAATTGCAGCGGCAATCACGTTCGGCCTGTGCCTGATCCTCGGTCTGATGCCGGGCTGGTTGCGCCGACGGCGCGATCTGGTGAGCGCGTTGCACACCAGCGGCCTGGCATTCACCCCGCCGCGCCGCACGCTGTTCATACGGCGGGCCGTGATTGCCGTGCAGACTGCAGTTGTACTCGCGCTGCTCGCGGCGGCCGGTCTCGTGTCCACCACGCTGTGGCGAATGCTCTCGCAGCCGCTCGGTTTTGACCCTGCCGGCGTCGTAATCGCGCGCATCACTCCAACTGAGAAATACTTTCTGGACCCCCCTCGGTACCAGCAGGTGATGGATGACATTCGACGAGAGGTGCTGGCGGCGCCGGGCCGCCGCGACGTGGCACTGGCCATCGATCCGCCCCTGGCAGACTTCGCCTCGAGGATGCAGGTCCGCTTCCTTCACCGCGTTCCGGAGTTCGTCAGCACGAAGCTCGTGACCGACGGGTTTTTTGGCGCCATGCGCACGCCCATTCTCGCCGGCCGCGACTTCCGGCCGTCCGATGCCACAGGGCCCGCCGTCGCCGTGGTCAACGAGCACTTCGCCACCAAATACTTCGGTGGCGTTGCCGCGGCGGTCGGGCGTGAGTTCGACTTCGGCGTCCTGCACCAGATCGTCGGGGTCGTGGCGAACGTCCGCGAGGAAGGGGTCAGCAAGCCGATGGTTCCGGTGTTGTACCCGTTGTTTGTGACAAGACGGAGCACACCGGGCCTGTTCCACGTCGTGAGCCGTGAATCGCGCGCAAGCGGGGACGCCCTGCGCGTCATCGAAGACGCGGTACGGAAGGCTGATCCGAGCCTCCATGTGGAAGCGTCGCTCTTGACCGATCGTCTTCGCGCGCAGACGGCGACGGCGCGGACGCAGTCGGCGGTGCTGGCCGTTCTCGCGCTCGTCACCCTTGGCCTGGCCGTGCTCGGGATTCACGCCACCATCGCGCAGATGGTGGAAGACCGTCGGCGCGAGATGGCGATCCGTGCCGCGCTTGGCGCATCGCCTCGCGGGCTGGTCACCCTGGCGATGCGAGGCGTGGGTGTGGCCGTGGGGGTTGGCGTAGTGTGTGGTGGGTTTTTCAGCTGGATCGTCGCGCGTGTCACGCGCCAGTTCCTGTTCGAGTTGAGCCCGTTCGATCCGGTAGTGTGGACCGCCGCGGCGCTGCTCCTTGTGGCCACCGCCGGCCTCGCCGCGTGGTTCCCCGCTCGTCGCGCCGGTCAGTCCAGCCCTTTGCTGGCCCTCAAGGATTCCTGAGAAGGCGTATGATGACGCTTCCCCAAGGAGGTCTTGTGCGACGAACACTGGTGACGATGGTTGCGACGATTGTGGTGGCGGTGGCAAGTGCGTGTGCCCCGGCGGCCCCGGTAGTGCCGGCAGGCCCCACGCCGGCCGAGATGATGGCGGGTGCCGACGCGCTTGATGCACGGTTCCTCGCGGCCTTCAGCAAGGGCGATGCGGACGCCCTGATGGAGACGTACTGGAACAGCCCGGACCTGGTGAATATCGGACCTGACGGCATGGGTGTACGCGGATGGACTGCGGCAAAGGCGAGCTCGGGCGAAATGTTCAAAGCCATGCCCGGTGCGACGCTCGAGTTCCCGACCAAACATAACGACGTCCACGGCGATGTGGTCATCGGATCGGGCACCTGGAAGATGACCATCCCGACCCCGGGTGGCCATCAGGTCATGGAAGGCCGCTACTCGGATGTGAAGGCGATGCGCGACGGCAAGTGGGTCTTCATCATGGACCACGCCTCGGTGCCGCTGCCCCCGCCGCCAGCAGCAAAATAGCCTGATAGGCCCGGCCTCTTGCCGGAAGGAGGCCGGGTCTTCAGACCCGGCGAACACTCGGGCTTGAGAACCAGCCCGAGCTGCGTGGACGCAGTGGTGTCAGAATTGCCGTCATGACGCTCCACAGATTCGCCGGGTTCGCGCTCCTGTTGACGATGGCCGGCTGCGCGGCCCAGACGCAGCAGGTGGCCACCCCCACACCGCCGCCGAGTGGTGAGGCCCCGATGCCCACCAGCATCCAGTGGATGACGACGTCCGCTGAATATCCGGCGCTGACCGTACAGGCGTACCGGATCGCGACGGCACATGTGGAGGCCATGGCGCGGACGCGCACAGCCGGCGCGTGGGCCGTGGTGCTTGATGCCGATGATACGGTCATCAACAACTTCCCGTATCAGATGGGACTCGCGCGTGAGCGCGCGACGCACACGGCAGAGCGGTTCACGGCCTGGGTGCGAACGCAGGCGTCCACGCCGGTGCCTGGCGCCGCGGGGTTCCTTGCCCGTGTGCGCGCCCTGGGCGGGCGCATCGCGATTGTGACCAACCGGCTGGCGAGTGAATGCCCCGACACCGCCGCCGTCTTGCGCAAACATGCGCTGCCCTTTGACACCGTGTTGTGCCGGCCCGAAGGCGCGGGGTCTGGTTCAGACAAGAATCCGAGGTTCGAAGCGGTCGCCGCCGGGCAGACAGACGCGAGCCGGACACCGATTGAGGTCATCGCGTTTGTGGGCGACAACATCCATGACTTCCCCGCAGGCAGCCAGGCGCTCCGTGCGCAGGGTGAAGCCGCCTACACCCAGTTTGGTGTGCGCTACTTCATCCTGCCCAACTCGATGTACGGCAGCTGGCAATAGAAAAAGACGTCGGGTGTCTTTTTGACTGCCGTCGCCAAAAAGACACCCGACGTCTTTTTTTCGCCTTCATGGTGGAAATTCGTACCAGTCTTCGTGCAACGACCACCCGTAGCAGTGCAGGCACGATGTCCACAGCCATTGGTGGGCGCAGCCCGGACACTTCCCGCGCGTCGTGAACGTGTTCCACGCCGTGCCGCATGACGTGAACGGCGGCTCGGGTCCACCGCCGCTCCAGCACGTCCATCGACTCGACGACTCCGGCACCCACTCGCACTTCGGACACCTGATCCGATTGTGCGATTCGGACTCCACCCGTTTGGCCCAGTCCGTCGTCACCGCACCAGGCGCGCCGCCTTTCTTCAGCACCTGCCAGCCGATTGTGTTCGCGTCAGTCTCTGTAGTCCGCACGATCTCATCCTACGACGAGCGTGGCCCTGACGCGCTGGCGATCCGCCCCTGAACGTGGCACTGTCAACAGCATGAAGATCGCGATCGAATACTGCGTCCGTTGAAACTACCTCCCGGAGGCCTCCAGTTTGGAGGCTGCGTTACAGAAGGCGTTGGGCATCGCGGCAAATCTGGTCAAAGGCGACCGGGGCATTTTCGAAGTCCGCGCCGATAGCGAGCTGATTTACTCGAAGAAGGCGTGCGGCGACAAGTTTCCGACGCACCAGAAGATCATCTCGCTCCTGCGCGCCCGCCAGAACAACACTTGATTCACACGAGGCATGAAGGCGTTAAGGAACAAGAAGATCTTCAAGAAAACACCTGCAGAAGCGGTGGGAGTTCCTTCAGACCTTCATGCCTCGTGTGAAACCTATCGGGTTTTGAGGTACTCGAGCAGCGCGCCGACCTTCGAACCCAACAGACGTGTTTCGATGGTTTTTCGGTCGACCATCGGGTCCAGGCCCGAGGTGTCGGGGCATAGGTCGGCGCCAAAGGTGTGGCCCGCATTGGACTTGCCGGTCACCGTCGTGTCGTATTCCTTGGCCAGCAACGAGTCGTTGGGGCTGTAACGCGCACCCGGCTTCGCGGCCCACTCAAAGCCGACGAGCGCCTCGTCATAGTTGACATTGCCGCGCACGAACCGCGCCGGTCGCGTGGTCGGGCAAATCACCTGGCCGAGCGTGGGGACCGATCCGTTGTGCAGGTATGGCGCCTGCGCCCAGATGCCATCCAGCAAATCGGCCTTGTAGCCGTGCCTGCCCTCGGCCACGCGCCGCGGCGTGTCGCGGAAGTACTCCTCCTGGCGCGCCTGCCAGTCGCCCTTCGGCACGCACCAATCGGCGCCGGGCTTGCCGGCGTTATTGGCGCCGTAAATGACGCACGCTTCCATGACGAGCGCCGACAGGCCGTACCGCGAGACGCTGGTGTTGACGAGCGTGCGGTTTACGTCCGTCCCCAGCGATGAGACTGGGTAGATCTGCGCGTTGCGCGGCTTGTGGCAGCCGGCGCATTCGGTCTGGAAGATCGCCTTGCCTTCTTTGGCGCGCTTCACTTCCACAGCGAACGGATAAGGAGGTGGCGGCAGGTTGTTGATGAAGGGATTGAGCGGCTCGTGAATGCGCACGTTGACCATGCGCGGATCGCCGGTGGCCGATGCGCCAGACGCGAGCGTGCGCGACGAGGCGCCCTGATTGCCGTCCCAGTTCGCGTGCGCGCGTTCGCTGGCCCACGTGATGCTCTTGATGTCGATGGGCGCCGGCACCGGCGGGGCCCAGGCCGCGAGGTTCTTCAGGATTCGCTCGCCAGCCACTTTCGCATCCGTGGTGGGCTCAGTCATGCCGGCGATATCCGTGGGCTGTCCATTCGCTTTTGAGAAACCCGTGAAGATCGGACTCTGCGGGTTGTCCCGCCGGACGAACTCGATGAAGCTGTTGTCGGGACGCCGCGTGTGAATGGCCACCAGCCCCGAGGCAATGCCGAACGCGTCCATCTGTCCCGGTCGATCCTCAAGCACATCGGGCAGGGCGTTTTTGTAGCCGTTGTTTTTGGCCACCACCTGATAGATGAAGTGCGTCTTGACGCCTGCGGCAATCAGATCCTTCAACACGCTCGGGAACTCGCTGGCCACGGCCAACGCCTGGACTTTTCCGCGCGCAATGTCGGCTGGCGACGACCCATACAGGGTTTCCGGGTGTTTGCGCGCCTTGTCCAGCATCTCGGTATAGAGGGCTTTGACGGCCGACGCATTGGGCTTGATGGCCGTGGGATTGACCGGCGTTCTGGTGGCCGGGTCGAACCCCGACTCGGTCATCGCGGCCGCCGTCAGCATGATGAGCTTCGAGTAGTACTGCCCTTCAAGCTCGGTATTCGGCATGCCGGCCAGGAACTTCATCTTGCCACCCACTACCACGCGGCCCACGTGACACGCCGCGCACGAAAAAAACACGCGGTCGAGTTTGCCCGGGCTGCCGAAGTCGGGCCGGTCCTTCTCCCAGTTGTCTTCATGGTCCGACGTACTCAGCTTGGCGAAGAGCAGTGTCGTGTTCTTGAAGACGCGGCGGGCCAGCAACCGCGTATCGTACACAGCCGTTTCGGCGCTCGACAACGGTTGGAATGTCTGCGGGTTCTCGAAGGCGAAGCCGTAGGGCAACTGCGACTGGCGATTGGCGGCCGATCGCGCCACGCCGTTTTCATAGTCGCTTGGATTCGGAACCACCCCGAGGTGGTCCAGCGTCCATCTGGTGGCGGCCGCGCCAGTGCCCTGGGGCAGCGGGGACTGACGTTTCCAGATCCTCGCCAGCGTGCGCAGCGTCGCGTTTTCGTGATCCGGGCTCAGGTCGAGGATCGTCTTGAAGAGCACGTACGGCATGCCGTTGAAGCCCACCGGGTTCTGGCGGAACCAGTCCCACGCCAGCCGCGGTGTCTGGCCGGCGCGGAAGCCGTACTTCGCCGCGCGGCCCGGGTCGTCATCATTCAAATAGCCATCGATGGCCTTTTCGCGTTTGGCCACTTCGGCGGTCCAGTCCGTGACCGGTTGTCCATCCACCCACGACACGAGGTCGGCGCTCGAGTCGTCCGCGAGCGGAGCCACAAAGTCCGCCGTTGTCCCTCGGACGTAGGTGCCCGGTTGCGGCGCCTCCTCGCGCGAGCACGCACCCGCGGTGACCAGCAGAAGCGCCATGGAGACCAGGCTGCAACCTCTTGAATCGAGCATGTTGATGTCCTTAGAACCGCAGAGTCGTGCCTGAGTCCGAAAATGCCAGCGTGAACGTGGTGGCGTACAGGTTCTGATCGTCGAACTGGAGATGGCCGAGGCGTCGCTCAAACGGGAATGCCGTTTCGCCGGCGCGCGGGTCCGGGCGCGCCAGGTCCTGCAGGCCGAGCAGCGCGATCAGCGATTCCACGATGATGACCGGCGAGACGTATTGACCCAGGCAGGTATGCCGGCTCCACCCGTACTGCAGGTAGTGTTCCCGCGGACGGTCCAGGATGAAGCTCTCCGGATCGGGCACGTCTTTCATCGCCGATCCGTGCGACGCGAAGATCAGTGTGCCGGCCGCCATCGGCCGACTGTCCGCGATGCGGGCGCCATCATTCGCGCATCGCCGCAGCAGCACTTCACCCTGCGGACGCAGGCGCAGCGCTTCGAGGCAGTACGTGTGAAGGGTCGCGCGGCTTTCATTCACGCTCGTGCCATCCAGGATGTTGCGCGCCATCTGCGCGGCGTCCGCGAACGTCCCGACCCTGGCGCCGGGTGTGCTCGGTGCTGGGTACTCGCCTTCTTTCAGGCGCAGCAAGGCATCCACGACACGGCAGGTGGATTCCTCCTGACCCGCCACGGCGCCGACGATGGTGCCCATGACGTTTTCGGCGATGCGCAGGTCGCTGACCAAACGAGGATCGAGATCAAACGGGCGCTTTGCCGTCGGCGTGGATTGCCCGAGTTGGAATCGTACGAGGCGCGTGAGCATCGTGTCCTCCACCGGCAGGCTGTCGATGATCCGCTTGCGTTGGATGCCCACTTCCCGCAGCAGGTACGCCAGCAGCAAACGGCACGCCCGCAGGCCTTGCGCCTGCACGAAGGGGTCCTTCTGCACGTTGTTGAAGAAGTGCTGGAAGGCCGCCTTGATCCAGCCGTACATCACCGCCTCATCAGGGATGACGCCGTCTGGCTTGCTCAGCGCGGTCTCGGCCTGGCCCTCGATCGGTGCGCCGTAGTACTTCAGCATCTCTGGTGTCAGGTCGAACGTCCCGGCCTGGGCCGCAACGGGCACGCCCAGATACCGATGCCCGAGCGTCACCGGCACGTATCGCGCCAGTGCCTGAACGACATCAATCGTGGGTGTCCCGCCGGCCAAGCGCGCCGCCGCCACCGCCGTCCCGACGCGACGCATGCACTCTTCGTGGATCAGCGTGGTGATGAGCTGCGCGTCTTCGCGCGTGCACACCGCCGTGAGCAAACGCTTGTCGGGCTCGTACAACGGGTCGTTGTCGGTGCTCAGGATGAACGTGTCGAAACCGCCGTTGTGAGCCGGCGTCATCACCTTCTTCATCTCGACGCCGTACGGATCAACCGTGAACTCCTGACTGCGGGCAAACACATCGCGCACCGCGTCGCCCTCCACCACAAGCACCGGGCCGAACGCCGGCTGGAACAGCGTGCCGGCCGTTCGCACTTCTTCGAGCATGTCGAATGCCTTGAACTTCAGGAAGAAGCCGATGACCGTGGCCACCGCGCGGCCCTGCCGGCCCGCCTGCACCGTGAGCGCCTGCAACTCCTGAGTCTCCGGCTCGGTGAGCGGGCGAAGGCGCGCACTGGACGAGAGCTCTTTCAGCCGCGCCATCGGCACGGGGTTGGCCACAAGGGCACGCTCGATCGTGGCGAAAAACGACTGCAGCGATCCGGCGAAGTCGCTCTTGAGAAACCCGACATCGGGCACGGCCGGGTCCGGCTGCGCTCGCGCAGTTTCCAGGGCACTGACGATGGAGTAGTCGAAAGTCAGTCGCATATGCGGATCACCGGTAAGGGTGGCAGAAGGATAACAAACTCCGGCCGGCTATCGCGGCTGGCGGTGCCGCAGCAGCAACACCCGGCTTCGCTCGAGCGCCGTGGCGTGGGCTTTCAGTTCGTTGGACAACATTCCCGGCGCCCGCGCCGCCAGACGCTCCCACTCGGCCAGCAGGGTCTCGAGCCCGAATGACTGCCGGCCAAGCGGGCTCTGCCTGAATTCCTGCTGTCGGGTTCGAAGAAGTGCCAGTGCCTGTGGCGCCGGCAAGTCAGCCGCCGACCGCAATGGCCCGATGAAGAACGCGTGCTCTTCGGCACTGCGCTCACGATTGGCCAGCGTGCGTTGCTCTCTCTCTTGCCAGCCTTGCCAGAACAGGTCCTGCCACATCGCAAATTCCAGGTGCACCGCGAGCCCTCCGGCCACATCCCCGTCGGGCTGGTAGGTGCCGATGGCACGCAGTTCCCGCGGCTCAATGCCAGGTGGCGTCGTGCCGCGCTCCAGTTCCCTGACCGTGTCTCGCCCGATCGCCCGCAGCGGTCGTCCGGTGGTCGCCTCGGTCACGACTGCCGCCCAGGCTTCGAGTGGTGCGTCCCGCTCGTTCGCGATCTTGACCACGGACTCTTGCGCGGTGCCGTCGGCGACGTCGAGACGGATGAGGCCGGACATCGGCCGTGGCTGTCGCGGTTGTCGGGCTGCGCGGGCCTCTGGAGCGACGACGCTGAGCCGGCCGTCGATGTCCTTCAGCGTGCTGTCAATGACTGCGAACGTGAACCCAGGCGCCCGGTCTTCGCGTACCCAGACTTCGGCAAGCCGCCGCATGCCAGAAGGGTCAGGCGGTTGCTCCTTGCGGCGCTGCTCAATCGTGGCTCGCAGGAACCCGAAGGCTTCCGACTGCGGTGATCGAGGCATGACGGACAGAGCGTCGCGCCATGTCGACAGGTCTTCTTCCAGGAGGGTCGATTGCGCGTACACCCGCGCGACCTCTTCAGGCTCGCCTTCGACCACGCCGCCCGCAAACATGGCCAGCGTCACCTTGATGGGCAACAGGACGGTGCCGTTCTTTGCGGGAATGGCCATTCGGCC
Source organism: Vicinamibacterales bacterium (assembly GCA_046594875.1). Lineage (GTDB taxonomy): Bacteria > Acidobacteriota > Vicinamibacteria > Vicinamibacterales > SCN-69-37 > SYFT01. Next base: position 22,637 of record JBKJQX010000017.1, on the reverse strand, counting down.
GGTTCCTCCGGTGCCGATCGGCGTGGGACGCGCGCTCCACGATCGTCGTAGCGGACCGGTGAGAGTCTGCACCTCGATCGTGACGCTCGCCAGCGGGGCGTCCGCGAGGTTCGTGAACGAGACGATCTGCGCCGGAATCTCGCGACTCTCGAGGAACGCCGTCGCACCGGTGACCGCCGGCGGCGTGGGTCGCTGCTGGGCGAGGACCCCGCCGCCCAGAGTCACGACCAGAAGCAGCGCGCGGGTCATAACGCAGTATAGGCCGCCCGGCGCCTTACGCCAGCGCGCGCAGGCGAATCTGCGCCAGCGTAGCGGCGACGATGACCGCGCACACCGTGACCACGGACAACGCCATGAACTGGCCGTAGGCCGCGCGGCCCATGAGGTCGAACAGCGACAAGCCCATCACGGCGAGCGCGGCGCCGCTGGCCACGCGCCAGGGCAGCGTGAGTTCGCGCCATCGATCGGCCACACACACCACGGCAGGCGTGCCGAGCAGCAGCACATAGTCCCAGCCCTGCGGCGAGATCAGCGGAATCAGCAACAGCAGAAACGCGAACTCGGTGTAGTCAGGCTCCAGCACGCGCGTGCGCTGTCGCCACATCGTGACCGCAACAGCGAGCAGGAGCACGACCGACGCCGCCGCCAGCACAGAGGCCATCGTCCCTGGTCCCAGCCACTTCGCCCACATCGACGCGAGCGACACGTTGTCGCCGCCGAGCAGATTCGGTGCGGTCGAACTGGTGACGATGTGCCACCACTCACCGAGCAGCGCCAGATTGCCGGCCCATCCATAGAGGAGAGCGGGCAGCATGAGTCCGACCAGCAACACCGATCCCACAACCAGACTGACGGCCAACCCATGCGACACGACGATCCACGGCAGCAGAATCACCGCGTACGGCTTAATGAACACAGCCACCGCGAAACAACCCGCCGCCAGCCGTGGAGATTCCAACTGCAACGTACCCAGCCCCGCCATCAGCACGATACCCAGCAGCAGGTTGGATTGGCCCAGCACCAGTTCGTGCGCATAGAACTTCGCCAGCAGCACCAGCGTGACGATGATGAGGGAGCGCTCGGACCAGCGTCGCTCAGGGAGCGCCACCACCGACCAGCGGAGCAGAAGGATCAGGCACGCGCACGACATGGCAAACCAGGCGACGCGTGACGAATCATGTCCGAGGATGGCCATCGGCGCCATGGCCACCGCAAACGCCGGCAGGTACTTGAAGGTGTAGTGTCCGTCCGTCACTTGATACAGCGGTTCGGCGGCCAGCGCGCGGCGTCCTGCAGTGCGATAGACCTCGAAGTCCGCCATCTCGCGGCCGATGCGCGTGTTGAACGCCGTCAGCGCCAGCCCGATCAGCAACAGCGGCAGCAGCAGGGGCCGCAGCGCTGCAAACAGGCCGTGGCCACTGCCGGAGTTGAGCATCTGCGTCATGGTACCCCTGAAACTCTGCGGGTAATAGACACCGCCGGCCGCGCGATGGCGATCGCCGGCTCCGCGATGACTGTGGGTACAATGCGTGCGTGCCTGCACTCCGTCTGCCGAGCCGCTCCGCGTTGTTTCTTTCAATCGTTCTGGGTGCCGTGGTCGTGGCCGGTGCCGCCGCCGCGCGGGTTGACCCGCCACAACGTCCTGTAGGCACTGGCCGGATCACCGTGGATGTGACCAAAACCGGCGCGGCGATTCCGCCGAGGCTCTACGGCATCTTCTACGAAGAGATTAACCACGCCGGCGACGGCGGGCTCTATGCCGAACTGGTGCGCAACCGCGGGTTCGAAGACGCGAACCTGCCGCCCGCGTGTTTCCGTGAAGGCAACTTCATCGTGCCGCCGCGCACCGCGCACTTCGATACCGGCCAGCCGAGCACCTGGCGTTTGCGCTGGGATGAAACGAATCCACATCCCGCGTGGACGATTGAGCCATCCGCAGGCGCCACGGCGACCATCGGCCTGGTCGCTGATCGCCCGCTCAACGACGCCACACCGCATTCTCTGCAGGTGGACGTGACCGCAGCGGGGGCCCATCTTGTGAACGCCGGTCACTGGGGCATGCGCTTCGTGCAGGGCGATGGCTATCGCCTCAGCTTCTTCGCGCGCGCGGAACGGGCCATCACCGTGACGGCCCTGCTGCAGTCGGCCGATGGCCGGACGCTCGCGCAGCGGCCGGTTACGATTCCCGCCGGCAACTGGCAGAAGCACGAAGTGCGCCTCGCCGCGGAGGGCAGCGAAGCCTCTGGCCGGCTCGCGCTGCGGTTCGACACACCGGGCCGTGTGTGGCTCGACATGGTCTCGTTGTTCCCGGAAAAAACGTTCAAGGGGCGACCCAACGGCGCGCGCCCGGACCTGGCGCAAGTCATCGCAGACATGAAACCGGGTTTCATCCGAGGCCCCGGCGGCTGCTTCGCTGAAGGCATCACGGTGGAGAGCCGGCCCCAGTGGAAACGCTCACTGGGGCCCGTCGAACAGCGGCCCGGCACCTACAGCCCGTGGGGCTACTGGAGCACCGACGGCTTTGGCTATCACGAGTTTTTGCAGTTCGCCGAGGACGTGGGCGCCGATGCGCTGTGGGTGGTCAATGTCGGCGTCTCGTGCTCCTTCCGCAGCGGCACGTTCCTCAACGACGCGGAGGTGCCGGCGCTGATTGAAGACACGCTTGACGCCATTGAGTACGCCATCGGTCCGGTGACCAGCACCTGGGGCGCCATGCGCGCGAAGCACGGCCACCCGGCGCCATTCCCGCTCAAGTACATCGAGATCGGCAATGAGCAGCAGGGCGCGCGATACGGACAGCGCGTCGCGTTGTTCTACAAGGCGATCAAAGTGCGGTATCCGCAGATGCCCGTGGTGCTCAGTTCGTGGATCGCCGGACTCGACCGTCGGGCCATCGATGCCGTCGGGCCGATCGACATCATCGACGAACACGCGTACAAGCCGGTGAACTGGGCGATCGAAAATTTCGATAGTTTCGCCAGTTACAAGCGCGAAGGCTGGGACCTGTACATCGGCGAGTTTGCGACCAACGCCGGTGTCGGGCGCGGCAACTGGATTGCCGCCCTGAACGACGCGGCCTACATGATGAGCGTCGAGAAAAACACCGATCTGGTGAAGATGGCCAGCTACGCGCCGCTCCTCGAAAACGTCAATCATCGCGACTGGGAGGTGAACATGATTCACTTCGACAGCAGCCGCGTGTTTGCGCGCGCGACGTACTTCGTCCAGAAACTGTTCGCCGAGAATCTGCCATCTGTCTCGCTGCCGGCCACGGTGGCGTACGCGCCGGTGGGCGACAAGGCCATCGACGGCCCCGTCGGCCTGGGCACCTGGAACACCGCGGCCGAGTTCCAGGACATCCGCATCGAACGCGATGGCCGCGTGGTCTATCAGTCGGACTTCACCGGTGCGCCGCTCCCGTGGTCAGCGGTCACGGGCCGGGGCCAGGGCTCGCGTGGCACCTGGCAGGTCACCGACGGCGCCTATCGCCAGATCGCGAACGAGGTGGCGTTTTCGTACCTCACAGGCTCGAGTGCCGCGAATACGACAATCTCGCTCAAGGCGCGCAAGATCTCGGGCGCCGAAGGGTTCCTGGTCATGGGTGGCGAGGTGGACGGCCGCCGCGTGCAATGGAACGTCGCCGGCTGGGGCAACACGCAGTCCGCCATTCAGGCCAGCGACGCCATTGTGGGTCGAGCGGTCCGGCATCGCATCGAGACGGGCCGCTGGTACGACCTGCGCCTCGAGGTGCGCGGCCGGACCGTGCGCGGCTACGTGGACGGGGCCCTCGTCAACGAAGCCACCTATCCGCGCATCGACACGGTGCTCGCCATTGCGGGACGGGACGACCGCACCGGCGAGGTCATCGTCAAGGCGCTCAACACCGGGCCTGACGCGGCCGCCATGACGTTTGATTTCGGTGGAGCGGCAATCGCCACGACCGGGACGTTGACGACGATCGCGTCGGCGAGCCCGACCGACGAAAATTCGTTCGCTGAACCGCGCAAGATCGCCCCGGTCACCACCACGGTGACCGGGCTTGGCGCCACATTCACCCGAACGTTGCCGCCCTATTCGCTGTCGATCCTGCGCGTCGGCCGGCGCTGAACGCGCACAGCGCCACCATCACGGCACCTGCGGCTGGATCCAGCCGCCGGTCGGCGCGATGAGCCCCTCGACTTCCGCTGGCCCCCAACTGCCGGCGTCGTATTCGTACGGTGCGTCAGTGCGAATCAGGACGGGCTCGACAATGCGCCAGGCGGCCTCGACGCCGGCTTCGCTGCCAAACAGCGAACGCTCCCCGCGAAGCGCATCGCCCAGCAGTCGCTCGTAGGGCGCCTTCTCATCGCTGCGAATCCGGCGGGCGGCCAGCCACGCGTCTTCACCCACCATCGCTTCACCAGGCGTCTTCACACGCGTCGTCAACGAAATCAACACGTCCGGGCTCAGCCGGAAGCACAGTTCATTGGGATGGCCATCCGACGCCTCGTCAAAGATGGAGTGGGCGGGATGTTTGAACGTGACCTGCACCTCGGTGACCGTGGCGGCCAGGCTCTTGCCGGCCCGGATCCAGATCGGGACTCCGGCCCAGCGGTCGCTCTCGATCGCGAGCCGCGCGGCCACGTAGGTTTCAACGCGGGAATCCGTGGCCACACCTTTCTCGGCGCGGTAGCCGCGATACTGGCCAAGAACCATGTCTGAGGCACGAAGCGGTCGAATCGCCCGCAGGAGTGCGACCTTGGCGGCATCGATCGCCGCGCCGGTGTTCGCGACCGGCGAATCCATGGTCAACAGCGCGAGGATCTGGAGGAGGTGATTCTGGAAGACATCCCGAACCGCACCCACCTCTTCGTAGAAATGCCCGCGCTCGCGCACGCCGAAGGTCTCCGCCATCGTGATCTGCACGCCATCGACGTGCGCGGCGTTCCAAATGGGCTCCAGGAACGCGTTCGCAAAACGGAAATAGAGAATGTTCTGTACCGGTTCCTTCCCAAGGAAGTGGTCGATCCGGTAGGTAGCGTCTTCAGGGAACGCTTCGTGAAGGGTCGCGTTGAGCGCTTCCGCAGATGCCAGGTCACGGCCGAACGGTTTCTCGACCACGACTCGAGCACCGTCGGCGGAACCGGACCGGTGGAGGCTGGCGGCCACCGTGCCAAACAGACTTGGCGGAATGGCCAGATAGAACAGCGGGTGTCTGGCCGACCCCAGCGCCTCTCGCAGCCGGCTGAACGTTTCGGGATCCTGGTAATCGCCTGCGACATAGGACAGTCGCGCCGCCAGGCGCCCGTAGGCCTCGGCGTCAAGACCTCCGTGGGAGGTCAGGCTCTCTCTCACCCTTGCGAGTAGTTCTTCATTCGTCCACGGTGGTCGTGCGACAGCGATGACCGGCACGTTCAGATTGCCGCGGCGCTCCATGGCCTGCAGCGCCGGAAAGATCTGCTGATACGCGAGGTCGCCCGTCGCTCCAAACAAGACCAGGGCGTCCGAGTTCTCCATCGGCTACTTGTCCACCGGGCGCTCGTGATGGCCACCGAACTGAAAGCGCATGGCCGAGAGCAGTCGATTGGGAAAGTCGTCTTCGCCACGCGAGCTGAACCGCTGGAACAGCGCAGCGGTCAGGAGCGGGGCCGGGGTACTGCTCTCGATAGCGGCGGCCGCGGTCCAGCGCCCCTCGCCCGAGTCGGATACGCGTCCTGAATACTGCTTCAGACCCGGCTGCTCGGCGAGCGCACGAGCCGTCAGGTCGAGAATCCAGGAACCGATGACGCTGCCACGTCGCCAGAGTTCGGCGACTTCCGGCAGCGGAATGTCGTACTGAAAGTGCTCCGGATGCTGAAGCGGAGCCGTCTCTGCATCCTTGGCACGCTGCTGCGCACCGACATTGGCGTGCGCCAGGAGGTTGAACCCTTCCGCGTACGACTCCATCAGTGCGTATTCGATGCCGTTGTGCACCATCTTCACAAAGTGCCCGGCGCCAGAGGGACCGCAGTGCAAGTACCCGTGCTCCGCCGTGCTCTGCCTGGCGGCGGCGCCCTCGGTCCGCGTCGCGGCGCCGATGCCCGGCGCCAGCGTCCTGAAGACCGGGTCAACATGCGCAACCGACCCGGCATCGCCGCCAATCATCAGACAATAGCCTCGCTCGGCGCCCCAGATCCCGCCGCTGACACCCACGTCCAGATAGTGGACGCCGCGCGCCTCAAGCCCCTTCGCCCGGCGGATATCTTCGACGTAATGCGAATTCCCGCCGTCCACGACGATGTCGCCGGGCTGGAGGTGGGGAGCCAGCGCGTCGAGTGTGGTCTCGACGACCGCCGCCGGTACCATGAGCCAGATCACCCGAGGAGCCGAGAGCAACCTGGTGAACTCGTCGAGAGACTGCGATCCCGTCGCGCCGTCCTGCACCGATGTCGCGATGCTTGCAGCCTGCGAATCAAAGACCACGCATTGGTGGCCGCCCCGAAGAAGGCGACGCACCATGTTGCCGCCCATCCGTCCAAGACCAATCATTCCAAGTTGCATCGCTGGTGGGGCTCCCTATCCGAGTATGACACTTGACGATCCTGCGGCGTCCTGATCGACCCACCAGATCAGTGTCCCTTCGGCGGACCGAAGACGGGCGGCTGGGGAGACCATGGGGTCGGCCGTTCCGCTCAGCACCTGACGCAGCGCGGCGGCCTTGTTGGCCCCGGCGACGAGCACGTGAATGTGGGCGGCTCGCGTCAGCACCGGCAACGTCAGCGTGAGGCGCGTCGTTGGCGCGGCCGGCGCGCTGACCGCCACCACGGTCCGTACCCGCTCATCGAGGGCTGGAGATTGTGGGAAGAGCGACGCGGTATGCCCGTCTTCGCCGAGGCCGAGGAAGATGAGGTCGAAGCGCGGAACGTGAGTGCCGAAATAGCCGCGCAAGACCTGCTCGTACTCTCGCGCCGCATCCTCAGCCAACGGGAACGTCGTCTTCATTGGATGGACGTTTCCGGCAGGGCACGGAACATGGTCGAGGAGCGCCTCTTTCGCCATTCCATAGTTGCTGCCCGCATCGCTGGAAGGCACGTAGCGCTCATCGGCCCAAAAGACGTGGATGCGAGCCCAGGGAATTTCATCGCGAAACCTCGACGCCAGCAAGGTGTACAGCGCCTTCGGCGTGCCACCGCCCGACAGTGCCACAGCGCATCGGCCACGGCTTTTCACGGCATCGTTGATGATTGTCGTTGCCGCCTCGGCCACTTGAAGGCTGAGCGTACCGATGTCGGCGGACACGCGCACTTCCTCATGGCTCACACCGCCAGCATACGCCGGCGTCGCGGCAGCTGCCTGTCCGGCCTGCGTCCCCTTGACCCGCGCCCGTCGTCGGTAGCCATCAGCCCCTCACACCAAGCACGCACCCCGCCTATAATCGCCGGAGACGTCCCATATGGCCTCACCCTCCACACGCCCGATCGTGAGTTCAGGCATCGTCGTGTCCCGGCTGACCGACGTGTCAGACGAGCGCGAGTACTGGTGGCGCCAGACTCCGGACGACCGGCTCGCCGCCGTCGAAACCATGCGTCAAACGCTCTAGGCATCGCGCTGGATCCGGAAGACGCCACTGCACGTTTGTCAACCGCAGCATGAAGACGATGACGGCGGGCAGCAAGTGGCCGTAGGTTCTGCCGGCTTTCTCGGGGATAGGCCCGCAACACTCCCGAGTGCTACGGGCGTGTCTTCCAGGGCGTGATGGGGAATACGGGCCGCCCCAATGCCACACGGGCGGCGTTGTTCGCTGCGGCGCGCTCCTGCAACTGAATGACGATGCGAACCTTCTCACGCGGAGACAAAGCTCGTTGCGACCGATGCCAGGCCGCCTTGGTTGCGAACTGCCGATTACTGGGATTCATTGGAGAGGTAGTTCGAGCGTAGCGCAGCCAGCAGGTTCTCGTCCACCAACCCGGCTTCGCGAAGCATCGCAGCCCGCTCCCTGCGGCGCGCGGTGTCGGCGCTCTTGTCCAGTTGCCACATCGCGACCAGGTAGGTCGGCGCGATCAGACGGAGCAGCGGCGTGTCCGGGTTCTGCGGATCGTACGGCACCGATCGCGCCTGGGCGACCGCCTCTGTCACGAGCGAGTTCCACGCGACAAGAAACTGGACGGGGACGCCGGCGATGATGACGTGTTCGCCGTCAAGCCGGAACCCCTGCACCTTCAGCCAGTCAAAAACGCCCCGTAGCGGATCCAGCGAGTGCGTGTGACCGGCCACTGTGACAACCACATCAAGGTCCTGCGTCGCAATGGGCTCAGTCCAGAAGCTCACGGCCATCGCGCCACCCACCGCATACTCGTCGACTACGCCCTCAGCTTTCATTCGGGCCAAAACGGCAAGGGCGTCTGAGAAGGACTCCATCGATCCTTATCATCTCTCGAATTGCGCGAGACTCGGGGGGCACTGAGTCGTCGCACTTACCTGGATTCATCTATTTCGCGTCAGGACCACGGCATCGGACAGGGTGCCGACGCGGGTGATCGCCAGTTTGCTGCGATCCGGCGACCAACCGATATTAATAATCGTTCGGTTATCGCCAAAGTGAGTGAGCTGCCACAGCGGTGCGCCGTCGAGCGGTTGCACCCAGATATTTTCCGTCTGAGTTCCTATTCTCGCGTAGGCGATTCCTTTGCCATCCGGCGACCAGGTGATCGTACGTGGCCTCGCCCAGTCGGGCTTGATGAACTCCCGGGAATTCACGCAGTCAGGCAGGTCGCAGACCAGGAAGACGGCCTTGGTCTCGTCAGTAGGGGCACGTGTCGTGTAGAGCAAGTGCCGGCCATCCGGTGACACGCTCGGGACGTTCGAGGCTCGGCTGGCCAGTCGCCGAGGTGGACCACCGGCCACTGGCACAGCCCATACTGACTCCTCGGCCATAAAGTACACGGTGCGGCTATCGGGCGATATCGCCAGATGTCTTACCGTGCCACTGGCGAGCTGTCGAATGCCGGAGCCGTCGAGCGCCGCTCGGTACAACGCCGGCTTGTCATCCGCACTGATAAACAGGACCGCGTCGCCAGCAGGAGTGATTGTCGGCCCCGTTCCTCGCGCCACAAACGCCGGAGTCGATGTGCCTTTTCGCAATACCCACACGGTGGGCCCATCAGGCGTGGCGGTCGCATAGACGAAGTTTCCTTCAGCATCGAATGTTCCCTCACTGGGCATGCTCGCACTTTCGCGTATCAATTCCGACATGTCTGCGCCGCTGCTGCTTCCTATCCAGATCCCGGTCCGCTCTTCGACCCTGGTCGTGACCAAACGCTTTCGATCGCGCGTCAACGACACTCCTTTGTAAACAGACGAGTCGTTGGTGATCCGTTCCCATGCAAGCGTTCGTGTGTCGAGGATCGACAATTGGTATGACGCCTGGCCATCAATCTCGGTATTCACAGCCAAGCGGGTCTCGTCGAGCCACGCCACCTGGAGGACGGGCGGCAGAATCGCATGCGTTTGTCGCGACATGGCCATTTCGCGGCGGTCGCCTGTCTCGACATCGATCAGCGCCACGTGCGCGGTTGCCGTCGGGTTTGACAGGGTCACCCCGACGACCGCAATCGTCCGGCCATCCGGCGACCACGCGGGGCGGTTCGTGGCGGGAAACATCACAAAGCCTCTTCCTCTTCCAGCCAGGATCGTCGGGAGCGTGACTGTTGCCAGTTCACGCTCTCCGCCGGCCTCGGCGTCGGCAATCACCGCGCTCGATGTGGTCTTGAAGAGAGGCTGCCTGATGAACGCCATGTGCAGCCCGTCCGGCGACCAGCCCGGCGGTGACCCTACGTCTGTCGCGATCCGTCGAGGCTGGCCGGTCTCTTCGAGCGGCACGCGCCAAAGATCACCGTTGAGTTTCAACGCATCAACCGACAAGCCGTCGGGCGTCATGGTCGCCCCCAAGACCCCGTCGGATGTCTCTTGCGTCAGAATCGCGCGGTCTTCACCCGCCTCCACGTTCCGGATCCAGAGGCTTCGTTCGGGAGTACGAATATAGACAACGATCTTGCCGTCTGATGAGATGTCGGTAACCGCAGCGTTCCCAGTGATAGTCAACGGGCGTGTTTCCCATCGCGCAGGAGCCGCACCCGCGGCGGTTCTGAATCCGCCGAGATCCATGCTCCAGCCGAGAGCGATCGCCAACACCCCGAAGGCGGCAGCAAGTCTTCCCACGAGACTGCGAGGGACGACGCGCCGAAGGAATGGCTGGCGTGGCGAAGAGGACAACGTCTCGAGGGAAGCACCGACGGACGCCGCGTCCAATAATTGCCGTTCCTCAAATGGTGCCAGAAGCTTCTCCACAATCGACGCAAGCGAGGCCGGCACATCGGGTCTGGCCTGACGCAGCGGGACATGACGGTGATCCGCGTGGGCGCGTGTGATTTCGGCAAGCGTCGAGCCGCTGACGGGAAACGAACCGCTCGCCAGGAAATAGATCAAGGCGCCTGCGCTGTAGAGGTCGCTTGCGATCGTTGCCGGCGCGCCTTGCAGCACCTCCGGCGCCAGATACATCGGGGTGCCTGCCGTTCTCGCGGCCACGGCGGCATGGTCCTCGACGCCTGTGCCGAAATCGACAAGCACGACACGGCCGGAAGGATCACGCAGGACGTTCTGAGCCTTGATATCGCGATGGAGCAGTCCATTCGCATGGACGGCTTCCAGCGCCCGGAAGATCTGAATACCAATGTGAAGCACCTCGGCGATCGGCAGAGGACCGCGCTCGGCTACTTCCTCGGCGAGCGTCCGACCTGTGATGTGCTCAGTCCAGATGCCGACGCGCCCGTCGATCCGCTCCGCCCCGTACACCGTCACCACGTTTGGATGCCGGATCCGCGCCAGCAGCCGGCCTTCCTCAACGCTGTGCGTGTCAGGCAGGTTGCGATCGGGCATGACCTTCAGGGCGACTTCGCGGTCCAGGCGTGGATCCCACGCGCGATAGACGTGGCCGAACGCTCCACTGGCGATCTTTTCGCGGATGATTAGCGGGCCCCAGCGGACCTGCACGTCAAGCCCCGCGCCGGCGTGCGTCCGGCGGGCCTCCGTGATCAATGTTTCGTGGACAGGGTGTGCCGCGGCGTCATGCCTCGTGCGCAGCACGTCGTGCGCCTGCGCCAGGCGCTCGACGAATCGCAGAGCCGCTGTATCCGACTCGGCGAGGTCGACTGACGCGGTCCAGTCGACAGCCTCGCCGTCGGCAATCGCGATGGCCAGGGGCAGCAACCGGTGCTCGTCGCGCGGTGGAAGACTGGTTTGCGGCATTCAATTCCTCAAACACCTGTTCACGGGATTTCGAACGGGTCACCTGTCCGCTTTGAGGAGCGCGGCGAGTCTTACGAACGCGCGACCCACGGCCATGCGCGCAGCATCCGGTGACGGCCGGCCGGTCGCCTGCGCGATCTCTGCGTAACCGAGGCTGAGCTCCAGTCTGGCAATGATTAACTCACGCTCATGAGGCTCGAGCTGCGCCAGTGCACGCTCGTACGCGTCCACCTGCCTCTGCCCGATCAACTCCTCGAGCGGCGACAAGCCGCTTGCCTGCGCGTCTGAATCCAGCAGTTCCGTGGCGGCCTGCCGCGAGTTACGCCGCAGTTCGTTCCGGATTCTGTTCATCACCGCCTGGCGCAGGTACGCCTGCAACGCGCCATCGCCGCGGCATTCGAAGATGTCGATGCGGCGAAGGGTGGCGACGACCGTTTCCTGCACCAGATCATCCGTATCCAGCATCGCGCGTGCGTAACGGGGGAGCCTGCCGCTCGCCCATCGCTTCAGAAGCGGAATCGAGCGCGCAAACACCTCCTCCATCGCCCCATCGTCTCCCCCGCGGGCACGGGCGAGGAGCTCCACCGTCGACAGGACTTCCATCGCCGCCATTCTAGGCTGTGTTCGGTTTTTGGAGCGACGGTGTTTAGGAGTCCAACAGCCACTTTCCGCAGGAGCCAAACTGATGTTCCATTACCGTCGCACTCCGTTCGCCGCACTCGCACTTGTCGCGTTTCTGCTTGTCGTCAACGCGGCATGTTCGGATTTCGGGCCTGAGGGCACGAGTCCGGTGGCGCCCACGCCAGAAAGCCAGGAAGCCAGGGCGTCGAGCGACATTCCTGTCACGACCCGCATCGAGCACCTTGACGCCAATGGATTGCCTGCAGACACCCTGAGCGATGGCCTTGGGGCGTATGTCCACGGCGTCGGTGGAGTGAAATCAATCCTCACCGCCAACGTGTATAACGGACTCACTCACGGCGACTGGCAGTTTTCAGCGTCGGGCAAATCGGGAAGAAGATTGGGCATCGCACTGGATCCGGAAGACGCCGTGAAATTTGGCGAACCGGCCTATCGCCTTGATGCCGCGCCCCCCTATTGGGGCACGCAAATCGTGCCGGGCGGGATGAACATCCACTGCACGTTTGTCAACCGCAGCATGAAGACGATGACGGCGGGCAGCAAGTTTGAATGCCCACTCCCCAACTCATTCGACTACAACGGGAGCACGTACGGCAGAAGCCCGGCGCGCTCGTTCACCGGCCATGTGGAGACGACGGATGTGGAGGTGGTCTGCAATGCCGCCGACCTCGGCGGGTGCAACGACTGGTTCATCCAGCCGATCGGCCAGGTCCCCGCGATCGCGCGCCTGGCGCGCAACAACGGACCTGCGAAGCCGGCAACGCCCCTCGGGACGTTCTATATGCGCTTCAGGATTCACGTCACCCGGCCGTAGGCTCCGCGTGTTTCGGCCGCGAGCAATCGCCACGGTGGTGTTGGGAACCATCCACGCGTCAATGTAACGCTGATTTATCCCAAAGTGGTCACGACAATGGTATTCTTGTGCCTACATTGGGAGCAGCAAAGATATGACGCAGGTAGGCGTGCGGGTACTGAAGGCCCAGTTGAGTGAACACCTGCGGCGAGCTCAGGCCGGGGAGCGGATCCTGGTGACTGACCGCGGAACGGTCATTGCCAGCATCGGCCCGGCCGAAACTCCGAAGACCGTGGAGTGGGCGGTCAGGTTGGTGGCCGCAGGAAAGGCCCGGTGGAACGGCGGCAAGCCGGTGGGGCTGCATCCGCGCATCGCGCACCGCGGCGGCACACTCGCGTCGGCGATGATTAGTGAGGACCGTCGTTGACGGTGTACTTCGACTCAAGCGTGCTCACGAAGCTGTATCTCGATGAGCCCGATTCAGAGGAAGTCGAGGCGCGGGCCAGGGCCGCCAGCCTCATTGCTACGTCTTCGATCGCGTACGCCGAAGTGTGCGCGGCGTTCGCGAGGTGCCGCCGGGATGGCAGGCTGTCGGATGTGGAGTATCGGCGCGTGCTGCGGCAGTTCGACGCCGACTGGCACGCATTCCTGACGGTTGACGTGAGCGACGCGCTGGTGCGGTCGGCGGGCGCCCTGGCCGGGCAACATGTGCTGCGCGGCGCCGACGCCATTCAGTTGGCGTCGTTCGAGCAACTGCTGGCGAGCGCGGAAGGCGACGACATCCAGTTCCTCTGCGTCGACGACCGCCTGTCCGAGGCGTCCAGGAATCTCGGGTAATCGCTGCCTACCGGCAGCGCATCGCGCCATTCCCTGACACGCCGTCGTTCGCATCGAGATCACGGGCCGCTTCGGTCGTCCTGTCGGTGGCAATCAACTGCAGACCTGTCTTTGCGAACTCGGCGTAACGCTCGCGCCGGTCGCGCGCAAACCGCCCATCCCACGACGACGCGGGGGAGCCGAGTGTGCCGAACATCGCCTCGATCCCACGGGCAGCAAGCGCGCGGTTGAGAGAGGGGTTCGGCTTTTCGGTGCCGGTCCAGGCCAGCACTCGCGTGAGATCGATGCCCCGGCGTTCAAGGGTGGTGATGTCGCGCGGATCGTCCATGGAGACCGACAGCATCATCTCCGGCGCCAGCTTATGCACCCGCACCGCCGCATCGTCGCTGTAGGTGATGAAGACCACGCGTGAGATGGCACCGGCCGATCGCACTTCTGCGAGGACGTCTTCGTAGGGCACGCCACGTTTGACGTCGAGTTCAAGGATGGCGCGGTCCTTCGCCCAGTCGAGGGCCTGCCGCAGAGTTGGTGGCCGCGCGTCCAGCACGGTGCCGGCCTCGTCCTTCAAACGCAGGTGCTGGATTTCCGCCAGGGTCCGGCCTCTCACGGGGCCCGACCCGGTCGTGGTGCGGTCGAGTGTGTCGTCGTGCATCAGCACCAGCGCGTTGTCGCGCGTGCGTGCGATGTCGATCTCGAGTAGCGCCGGCGCGAGCCGTGTGGTGTAGGCAAACGTGTCAATGGCGTTCTCCGCGTAGCCGGGCGCGGGGCCGCCGCGATGCGCGCCCACCACCGTGTAGCCGCTCTCGCGCAGGCAGTTGAAGAACGCGCCAATGTCGGATGGCGCCATGGCCGGTGCCTGCGCGTCGATCTCCGGCTGGGCCGCTGGGGCCGGCGCTGGTGGCGGCGCGGTGCCTTCGGCACAGGCGGCCTGGGTGAGCAGAAAGAGGGCGAGTAATTGTCGGGTCATGGGCGGATGCAGGGGTGCGACGCACCATGATAGGCCACCGACGCGTCGGCGCTCGTGCCGCAACGTCATTCGCCACTAGAATGAATACACCCAATGGCGACCCTGCCGCCCGGCACACGCGTCGGTCCGTACGAAGTGCGATCCGCCATCGGCGCGGGCGGCATGGGCCAGGTGTTCCGCGCGTACGACACCTCGCTCCACCGCGAGGTTGCGCTCAAGATTCTGCCGCCCGACCTCGCCGGTGACGCAGATTACAGAGCCCGGTTCTCGCGTGAGGCTCGTGTGCTCGCCACGCTGAATCATCCGCACATTGCGCAGGTGTACGGGCTTGAGGAATCGGTGGCGGGGCCCGCGATCGCGATGGAACTCGTGCCCGGGGCGACCTTGCACGATCGTCTGCGCAGCGGTGTGTCCCGTGCGGAGGCGCTTCGGCTGGCGCATCAGATCGCGACGGCCCTTGACGCTGCGCACGAGAAGGGCATCATCCATCGCGATCTGAAGCCCGGCAACATCATGGTGACGGCGGATGGCGTGGCCAAGGTTCTCGATTTCGGCATCGCAAAAACGTCGATCGCGCCCGAGTCGACGGCCGAGCACGACACGATGATCGCGCTGACGGTCCAGGGTGCGGTGGTCGGCACGCCGGCGTACATGAGCCCGGAACAGGCGCGCGGGCAGGCGGTGGATCGCCGCACCGACATCTGGGCGTTCGGCTGCGTCCTCTACGAACTGCTCGCAGGCCGGGCGGCGTTCACGGGCGAATCCTCGTCTGATCTGTTTGCCGCCATCCTCGAGCGCGATCCAGACTGGCGCGCCTTGCCGGCCGATACGCCCGGCGCCCTGCGGCGCCTGCTTCAGCGTTGCCTCCAGAAGGACCGCCGGCAGCGTCTCCGGGATATCGGCGACGCGTTGGACGACCTTGCAGCGCCGTGGGGCGCGCCCGACGGCACTGCCACGACCACGCGTCGTGCGATGAGCGGCGTCATGCCGATCGTCCTCATCGCGGCGGCGCTCGCGACCGGATCGGTGGCCACGTGGTGGCTGACGCGTGGCGGGTCGCCAGGATCGCCGGCCTTCGTGTCCCTTCCCGTCCGATTCGCGCTACCGCCGCCCAGTGGCGCGCGCTACGGGACAGGCATCGAAGCGATGAATGTCTCGGTGTCGCCCGACGGATCAGCCGTGGCCTTTGTCGCGTTCAGTCCGGGAGTGCCGTCGAGGATCATGGTCCGGCCTCTCGGCGATGAGGCCGCCCGCGAGGTGCCTGGCACGAATGGGGCCATTTCGATGTTCTGGTCACCCGACGGCCGGACGCTCGGCTTTTTTGCGGGTGGACAACTCAAGCGCGTCGAGCTGGCCGGCGGGGCGCCCGTGAAGGTGTGCGACGTCCCGAATATCATCGGCCTGTCGGGCAGTTGGGGGCGGCAGGGCGACATCCTGTTCGCGACGGTCCAGGGCGAGCGCATTTTCAAGGTACCGGCTGCCGGAGGTGCGCCGGTTGACGTGCCGGTGGCGTCCGTGGCCGGTGGACGCCAGGTGTGGCCGAGGCACCTGCCGGACGGACGTCGATTCATCTACACCCAGCTCGCACCGGACTTCCAAGGCCGGATCATGCTGGCCGAGCCGGACGGCCGCAGCACACCCCTTGTCAGCGCGACGTCGCAGGCGCAGTGGATCGACCCCGATTGGCTCGTCTTTGTGCGCGAGGGGACATTGGTCGCTCAACGCGTCGATCTCGCATCCGGGCAACCGGTCGGCGAGCCCGTTTCCATTCTCGGCCCGGTAGGCTATTCCGCCGCCACGGGTTGGTCGAACGTGGCGGCCTCGGCGAATGGCACGATCGTTGTGCAGTGGCACACCGACGAAAGCCGGATCGCCTGGTTCGATCGAAATGGGACGGAAACTGGCCGGATTGGCGATCCTGGCACGTATACCTCGGTCCGCCTCTCACCAGACGAGTCCAGCCTGCTCTTCACGCGCGCCCGCCCCGAACTCGGCACCCGCGATATCTGGAAGACTGACCTCTCGCGGCTGAGTGAGACACGGGTGACTTCCTCGCCAGGCATGGAAACCGGCGAGACCTGGCTGCCAGGGGCCAAGGCCTTGGTGTTCGCCGCAGGCCAAGGTGGGCCGCCGAATATCTTTCACCGGGACTTGACGTCAGGCGCCGAACGCCGACTGCTCACGTCGCCGCGGTTCCAGTATCCGAACGATGTCTCCGCCGATGGCTCGCAGATGATTTACCAACAGCGCACCGAACCCGGCGATTGGGACCTGATGCTTGTCTCGTTCGCCGATCTCAGCCGCGCGTCACCCCTCATCGCCACGGCGTCCTCTGAGCACGAGGCGCGCCTCGCGCCCGGTGGCACCCGCATGTCGTTCACTTCGGACGAATCGGGGCGCGCCCAGGTGTACGTGAGCGCGTTCCCGGCAGCCGGCGCCAGGATTGCCGTCTCGAGCGCGGGCGGGTCCATGGCCCGGTGGCGCCGCGACGGCCGCGAGCTGTACTTCATCTCCAGTGACAAGACGCTGATGGCGGCGCCGATCGACGCAGCCGGCGTGCCCGGACCGCCGCGCGCACTATTCAACGTGGCCGCGTGGCTGGACTACGACGTGGCCCTCGACGGGCGCCTTGTCGCCGTCGTGCTTGAGGTCGTCGGCGCCGAGCAACCGCTCGCCGTCTTCGTGAACTGGCGCGGGCGGTGAGTGAACGCTCGAGTATCATGCGGCATGACTCTGCGCATACTCCTTGTGCTGGCCGTGGTCGCGGCCCAGGCCGCCGGCGCCCCGGTACTCCCAACCGCTGTCCGAGCGGCTGCCGATGGCATCACGGCCGATCAACTCGCGCGTGACCTGGCGTTCCTGGCCTCCGACGAATTGCGCGGCCGCGCCACGCCGTCGCCAGGATTTGACCGCGCCGCCGCGTATATCGCCGGGCGCCTGAAGGCCGCCGGTGTGACGCCGGCCGGCGACAACGGCACGTATCTCCAGACATACACGATGATCGAATCGCGCGTGGATTCGGCCGCCTCGCATATCGAGATTGGCGGCAAGCGGTTTGCGCTTGATGCCGACTTCGTCCTGCGCTCGTTCTCGGGTCAGTCGCTGACCGGTACATGGCCCGTGGTCTACGTCGGCCACGGCTGGGTAATTCCAGACAAGGGCATTGATGCATACGCCGGCGTGGACGTGCGCGGCAAGGTGGTGCTGACCCACGGACCGCGCGCCATGCCGAAGGGCGTGGTGATTCAGCAGTTCGGCCGCGTCACTGTGGGCGCCAGCAATGTGGTGGCCGAGGCCGTGCGTCGAGGCGCTGCGGCGGTGCTGATGATTCCGCAGACCAGCACACAGCCCGGCTGGTGGCAGCAGTTGCAGCGGCAGAATCTGGTGCGACGGGAGCTCGACCCCTGGGTGCCGTCAGCCTACGCCGCAGCGCAGGTGACGTCAGCTCTCTTGTCGCCTATGGGAACGGACGCCCTGATGGCGGGCGAACGCTTCACGACAAATGAAATCGTCGCCCGCGGTGACGCTGAAGACTATCCGCCCACGTTCACGCTCAACAAGTCAGTGACGTTCAATATCCGCGCGTCCACCGTGTCGCATCGTCCCTACAACGTTGTCGCGAAAATTGAAGGCCGGGATCCGGCGCTCCGCAACGAGCACATCACCGTGATGGCGCACCTGGACGGCGCCGTCGGCACCCGTGCGGTGGAGGGTGATGACATCTACAACTCGGCCGACGACAACGCGTCTGGCAGCGCCGGAATGTTGTCTATCGTCGAGCAGATGATGAAGAGCGAGCGGCCGAAGCGGTCCATGGTGTTCGTCTGGGACAGTGGGGAAGAGGTGGGGCTGTGGGGGTCGCGTCACTTTGTGGCGAACCCGCCGGTGCCGCTGTCCTCTGTGGTCGCGCACATCAACATCGACATGATCGGCGCCACGCGCGCTTCGGGATCCGCTGACGAGAACTCACCGGCCGTGCCTGGGCCCAACGAGGTGTACCTGATTGGCCCCGGCGTGTTGAGCGACAAGGTCAATGCGCTTATTGAGCAGGTGAACCGCGGCTATCTCAACATGACGCTCAATCGCGCGGACGACCGCTGGGACAGCGAGTTCTTTTATCCGCGGACTGATGCAGGTCCGTTCCTCGAACGCGGGATCCTCACGATCGGCTGGAACACCGGGCTGCACCGGCGCTATCACCAACCGTCGGACGATGCCCGGTCCCTGGATCCGAAGAAGATGGAAACGGTCGCCCGCACCGTGTTTGCCACACTCTGGGCGCTGGCCGAGACCAGCGAACGGCCGGCCATCGACAAGCCAGTGCCTGTCTCTGTGCCCAGGCACAAGCCGCCGCAAGGGAGCCGATGAAGAAGGCGGCATCAGGTCTTGCGCGCCGTGGACGACTGAGCGTCTGCGTCGCGCTGAGCTGACTGGCGGCACCGGACTTCGCCGAGGGGCACGGGGCAGAACATCGTTACGAACTGCCCCTGCGACTCCTGCAACCGGGTGAGTACCTGCTGCGGTTCGTGGCCGTTGGTGCCGAGCGCACGGTGACCCGTGACGTTCGCATCTCAGTCCGATGACAGAATACAGATTGTGCCCCTGCGCATCTTCGAACCACCGGTGCGCCGCTGGTTCACTGCCGTTTTCGACGCGCCGACACCCGCCCAGACGGCGGGCTGGCCTGCGATTGCGTCGGGCGACTCCACATTAATCCTCGCGCCGACGGGATCCGGGAAGACGTTGGCGGCGTTCCTGTGGTGCCTCAACAGGCTGATGTTCCAGCCGGTGCCGGCCAAACTTGAGCGCTGTCGCGTGTTGTACGTCTCGCCCCTCAAGGCGCTAGCGGTTGACGTGGAACGGAACCTTCGCGCACCGCTCGTGGGCATCAGCAACGCCGCAGCGGCCCTGGGCGTGGAGGTCAACGCCCCCGTCATCGGCATTCGCACCGGCGACACCCCGGCGGCTGACCGCGCGCGATTCCAGCGGGCGCCTTCCGACATCCTGATCACAACGCCCGAGTCGTTGTATCTGCTGCTCACGTCGAACGCGCGGTCGGTGCTCGCGTCTGTGGAAACCGTCATCATCGATGAGATTCATGCGCTGGTGCCGACCAAGCGCGGTGCGCATCTGATGCTGTCGCTCGAACGGCTGCAGGCGCTTCGGCGAGCGCCTCTGCAACGCATCGGCCTTTCTGCCACACAACGTCCGCTTGATGAAGTCGCGAGGTTCCTTGGAGGCGTTGAGAGGCCGGCCAGTCGCCGCGGGGGTCGCCCCGCTTTAAAGGCGTCTGACCGGACTGGACACGCGCACAAGGACATTCACGACGAGTTTGCCGCGACCGCGGCTACCCCAGCTCGTTTTCGTCCGGTCACGATTGTCGATGCGGGCGTGAGGCGTCCGATCAAACTGCACGTGGAGGTGCCGGTAGAAGACCTCTCACGCATTGGCCAGGTGCTCGAGGTGGCGAGCGGTCCGGCCTCGGCGACCCAGCGTGCGTCGATCTGGACCGCGATTCATCCACGGCTCGTCGAGCTCATCCGGGCGCACAAGTCCACACTGGTCTTCGTGAACAGTCGTCGGTTGGCCGAACGTCTCGCTGCGGCGGTCAACGAGCTGGCCGGTGAAACGATTGCGCGTTCACACCACGGATCGCTGGCCCGGGAACAGCGCGTCGACATTGAGGATCGACTGAAGGCCGGATTGTTGCCGGCGTTGGTCGCGACGTCCTCGCTGGAACTGGGTATCGATATGGGCGCGATCGATCTGGTGATTCAGATCGAGGCCCCCTCGTCCGTGTCCAGCGGTCTGCAACGCATCGGCCGGGCCGGGCATCGAATCGATGCGGTGAGCGAGGGCGTGATCATCCCGAAGTTCCGCGGCGACCTGCTCGCCTGCGCCGCCGTGGCGAAACTGATGCACGAAGGGAAAGTGGAGGCCTCGCGCTACTCCCGTAACCCGCTGGACGTGCTCGCACAACAGATCGTCGCCATGGTCGCTGTGGAGGATATGCGCGATCAGGACCTGTTCGACATGGTCCGCCGTGCCGCCCCGTTCGAGTCGATCAGCCGGTCGGTGTTTGACGGCGTCCTCGACATGTTGTCGGGCCGGTACCCATCCGACGAATTCGCTGAACTCCGGCCGCGTGTCACCTGGAATCGGGCCACCGGCGCGCTCAGTACCCGGAGTGGAGCGAAGCGGCTCGCGATTGCCAATGCCGGCACGATTCCCGACCGGGGACTGTACGGCGTGTTTCTCGCGGGCTCGGGTCGTGGCAGCGTCCGCGTGGGTGAGCTCGACGAGGAAATGGTGTTTGAGACGAAAGTCGGCGAAACATTCGTCCTCGGCGCGTCGAGCTGGCGCGTGGAGGAGATCACCCATGACCGTGTCTTCGTCACGCCTGCCCCCGGTCAGCCGGGCAAGATGCCGTTCTGGAAAGGGGATCGCGCCGGACGGCCGCTCGAACTGGGCATCGCGATCGGCGCGCTCACCCACTCGATCGCGACCTGGCCTGAGGCGACCGCCGTCGCCCACCTGACGCGGGACCATGACCTGACCCCGGTCGCGGCCGAAAACCTGGTGCGGTATGTCCGCGACCAGGCCGCCGCTGGGGCAGTGCCCGACGCCGACACGGTCGTCATCGAACGCGTTCGTGACGAACTGGGCGATTGGCGCGTGTGCCTGCTGTCGCCCCGGGGCGGACGCATCCACGCGCCGTGGTGCATGGCGGTGGCCGGCAAAATTCGTCGTGAGCTTGGCGTGGACGCCGAGACTTTGTGGTCAGACGACGGGTTTGTGGTGCGGCTGCCTGATGTGGATGTGCCGCCAGATGCGGAACTGCTGCTGCCGGATCCTGAAGAGGTTGAGGCGCTGGTGTTGCAGCAACTGGGCGGCACGGCGCTCTTTGCCGCGCGGTTCCGGGAAAATGCGGGGCGATCCCTGCTGCTGCCCAAACGACGCGCCGGCACGCGTGCGCCACTGTGGCAGCAACGCAAGAAGGCCGGCGACCTTCTCGCCGTGGCGGCTCGCTTCGGGTCGTTCCCCGTGCTGCTCGAAACGTACCGTGAATGCCTGCGCGACATTTTCGATATGCCCGCCCTGGTCGACACGCTGCTGCAGATTCGCAAGCGGTCGATCAAGGTGGCGGTTGTGGACCCCCGGACGCCGTCGCCATTTGCCGCGTCGCTGTTGTTCGGCTACGTGGCGAATTTTCTGTACGACGGCGATGCGCCGCTGGCCGAGCGGCGCGCGCAGGCGCTGTCTGTGGACCAGACACAACTGCGCGACCTCATTGGTGACGCCGAACTGCGCGACTTGCTCGACGCCGGAGAAATCGCCGCGGTGGAGCTGCAGTTGCAGCACCTGGACGACACGCGTCGCGCGCGAACGGTCGACGCACTCCACGACCTGCTGCTCGAGATCGGTGATCTGTCGGCGGAGGAGCTTGCGGCCCGGTCCGAACCCGGCCTGGCCGATAGAGCCATTCCCGAGTTGCTCTCAGACCGGCGCGTGGTCGCCCTGCCCATCGCCGGCGAGCTCCGGTATGTGGCCGTCGAAGATGCGGCACGGTACCGGGACGCGCTCGGTGCGCCCCTGCCGGCGGGCATTCCGGAAGCGCTCCGGATGCCAGTCGCCGACCCTGCCGGCGATCTGGTGTCGCGCTTCGCCCGCACCCATGGCCCGTTTCACGTGGTGGATGCGGTGCGGCGTTTCGCCATGCCAGAAGCCGCCGTGCGCGGAGCCCTGGCCGCGTTGGTCGCCCGTGGCCGCGTCATCGAGGGCGAATTCCGCCCCGGCGGTACCGAACGGGAGTTCGTGGACGTGAACGTCCTTCGCCAGCTTCGACGACGTTCGCTCGCACGCCTGAGGCGCGAGGTTGAAGCGGTGGACCCTGCGGCTCTTGGCCGATTTGCCGTGACGTGGCATGCGCTTGGCGGTCGCCGCGCAGGTCCTGATGCGCTGCTCGACGTGATCGAGCAACTCCAGGGCTCGGCGCTGCCCGCATCAATTCTCGAGCACGAGATTTTCGGCGCCCGGTTGCACGGCTACTCGCCCGAATGGCTGGACACGCTGGCTGCGGCGGGCGAGATCCGGTGGGTGGGCGTGGAGCCGCTCGGACAGCGCGATGGCCGCGTG
>JBKJQX010000024.1:0-23138 GCA_046594875.1 Vicinamibacterales bacterium | reverse complement strand
AGTTCGGCTTCGGAGCCGAGTGCAATTCGAAGGTGGGGACTGTCAGAATTTCTGTGTGTGAGGCGGGTTGACGAACGCTTTGCATTCTACGCCTGATACGGATGGAAGCGTTCCTCGTAGAGGATCGCGAATTGATTCATCGCGAACTTCCAGGTACGGGCCGGCAGTTTCCAGGTGGCCGTGATGTTGCGCAGCGCCAGCCAGATCAGTTTCGTCGCGGCGTCGTCCGTTGGAAAGTGTCCGCGGGTCTTGAGCGTTTTGCGGAGCTGCCGGTTGACGTTTTCCAGGGCATTCGTGGTGTAGAGCAGCCGGCGGATCTCGGGGGGAAACGCGAAGAACGGGATGACCTGCGCCCACGCCCGGCGCCACGACGCGACGATCGTCGGAAACTGCGTGCCCCACGGGCCGGCCGCGAACGCATTGAGCGCTGCCAACGCGGCCTCCGCACTGGGTGCGGTGTAGATCGGCCGCAGCGCCGCGGCGAGGGGTTTGCGCGTCTTCCACGTCGCATAGTCCAAGCTATGCCGAATCAAATGGACAATGCAGGTCTGGAGGGGCGTTGCCGGGTAGACGGCCGCGAGGGCCGCCGGCATGCCTTTCAAGCCGTCGGTGACGGCGATCAGAATGTCGCGGCAACCGCGCGCCTGCAGATCGGCAAACACTTTCATCCAGAACTTGGCGCCTTCGGTCTGCTCGATCCAAATCCCGAGCATGTCCCGCGACCCATCCGGCAGGATGGCCAGGGCCAGATAGACCGCCGTGTTCTGCACGACCGCTTCGTCGCGCATCTTGACGCGCAGCGCATCGAAGAACACCACCGGATACATCGGCTCCAGCGGGCGCGCTTGCCACGCGTGCACCTCTTGCTGCACCGCATCGGTGACGGTGCTGATCAAATCGGGCGACACCTCGACCGCATACATCTCGTGCAGGAACGCCTGGATGTCGCGCACCGTCAGCCCGCGGGCGTAGAGCGCGAGAATCTTGTCATCGACGCCGGCGAAGCGCCGCTGATGCTTCGGGATCAACACCGGGGCAAACGTCCCCTGCCGATCACGCGGAATCGCGAGCGGTAACGCCCCGTCATCGGTCAGCACCGTCTTGGCGCTCGTGCCATTGCGATGATTGGGCGGGGCGTCGATCGCGGCGGCCGGGGGGGCCGCGGGGAGATCGCCCAATCGCAGCGATCAGCCATCCCACGATCTCACCATCCGACATTTCCCATCGTCAATCCCACATCAGCCATCGACCCATTCCGATCCTCAATCGCTCAATCCTCAACCCTCAATGGCGGCGCGCGCTCAATGGCGGCGCGCGCTGAATGACGGCGCAGTACACTGAAGCGTGTCCTGCCCGCGCGTGTATTGGCCTTCGGGCCGGCCGTCCGATGGCAGCCTGCTGCTGACCGGCGATGAAGCACATCGGCTGCGGCACGTGCTGCGGATGGCGCCTGGTGATGCGGTGTCCCTCTTCGATGGTCGCGGCCATGAGTGGGCGGGACGAGTGGGCACGGTGACACGACAGGCCGTGGCTGTCGTGGACCTCCAGCCCATCACGCCGATCCCCGAGGCGCGGGTCCCAATCACTCTGGCGGTTGGCGTGCTCAAGGGCGATCAGATGGATGCCGTCGTTCGCGACGCCACGATGATCGGCGTGTCGGCCATCCAGCCCCTGCGGACCGCGCACGTGACGGTGCCGCCGAAAGCCTGGCAGAGCGGTGCGGCCCGTGAACGTTGGCAGAGGGTGGCGATCGCCTCGGCCACGCAGTGCCGGCGGGCGGTGGTGCCCGAGGTGTTGCCGGTGGTCGACCTTGACGCGTGCCTGCGGGCACCGGCCGCGCTGCGCCTCTTGTGCGTGGAACCGGCCCTCGGTGCGCAGGCCGCCGATTGGCGGCCCGCAGCGCAGCCAGGGTCCGTGCTCGTGTTGATTGGTCCCGAGGGCGGGTGGGCTGCGGTGGAAGTGGAGCAGGCGGTTGCGGCCGGTGCGCGACTCCTTAGCCTGGGGCCGCGCACCCTGCGCGCGGAAACCGCCCCTGTGGTGGCCCTGACCCTCGTGTCGTCGGCCTGGGGCTGGTAGCGGGGGCATCGCCTCCTGCAGGCCATCACCTGCAGCTGGGGGCGAATACCCGGCGTCAGGGGGACGAGCGGTTCAGCAGCCGGTTCTTCACGACGTGCCAGATCGCCGGACCCGGAGGGCCGTCGCCAAACTCGCCCAGGAAAAACGTGACGTCGTCGTGCGCCAGCTCCTCGGTGCCTGCGTGCGCGTGCAGTGCCGTCAGCAGGCGGTCGGCCACGTCCTCGCAGCTGCCGCCGGCCGCGTTGAGCAGGTCCTCGATCCCCTGTCGATCAAGCTGGTGCTCCTGCGGCGACGCCGTCTCAAGAACCCCATCCGTGATGAGCATGATGCGATCGCCGCGGGCAACGGTGAAGCGATGACGAGTGAAGGTCGGCGTGAACCCGACCCCGAGCGGAATGTCGACGAAGGCCGGGCGGCGCTGCGGGCGCGACGTCTCTGACTGGAGTGACACCCATTGCTGGCTGCCGGCGCGATAGAGCCAGCCGACCGGATGCCCGGCGTAACAGACTGTCAGGCGGCGCCGCGGCGGATAGTACGTGGCGAGTACGGCCGTCGTCATCGCGCGATCGTCCTGGCGGTTCAGACGATCGTTGAATCGCGACAGGACCTTCCGTTCGTCAACCACGTCAACGCTGCGTCGAAGATGGTCGTGAATCTCGCGTCCAATCGCCGACACGGTCGCTCCGTGACCAGCCACATCGGCCAGGCAGACCCGCGACATCAATCCGGATCCACACACCGACAGGTAGTGAATGTCGCCGCCGTGTGCCCCGTCACAGGGACGCGAATAGAGCACTCCACGCAGGCCGGGCAGGTCCACCAGCGTGTGGGTGACGCCATTGCCACCACGGACCTCGCCGCAGGTGAAACCTTCGCCCAGACGGATGGGTCGTTCGACCATGTGCGTGTAAGTGCCGGTTGCGTCTCGCGCGTCAGCGATTCGGAGGCGGCGCTTTTACGAACGCGCCGAAATCGGCCAGCGTCGATACCGTCGGGTCAAGCACGACCGCGACCGGCTCGGTGACGGCGGAAAACCGCATTGTCGTCTCGCGGCCGTTGACGGCCATCTGCCGTACGCTCGGGAGCGCGCCTGCGGCGGACACCAGTCCCACGCCGAGCGACAGCCGGTACGGTTCCGCGGTGTGCGTCTGCCGGACCGTGACCACCACTTCTTTGGCCGGGGCATCGTAGTGCCACGTGCCGGACACGGCGGGCACGCCGGATCGGTTCAGCCATTGGCGAAAGAACCATGTCAGGTCCTGGCCAGATGTCTGCTCCATGATCTGCCGGAAATCGTCGGTCGACGCTGTGGCATTCATGTGCCGCCGGTAGTACTCGCGGATGCCGCGCCAGAATACCTCTGTGCCGACGCGCTCACGCAGCATGTGCAGGATCCACGCGCCCTTCTGGTAGACGAGCGCGTTCGTGGGCTCGCGCACCGCGTCGTCGTGGTTCACATGCACGACCGGCGCATTCGGCAGGCTGGTCTCCACCCTGAGGACGGTTGCCCGGCTGCGACGCAGGCCCTCGGCGAATGCCTCGCGCCCCTCGGCATGTTCGGTGTAGAGCAACGTGAAGTAGGTGGCGAAGCCCTCGCTGAGCCAGATGTCGTTCCAGTCATTCTCGGTGACGGCGTTGCCAAACCACTGGTGCGCCACTTCGTGGACCACCGGGCCATTGCCGGCAGTGATGCCTTTTTCGCCGTAAAAAATACTGCTCGCGTGTTCGGTGCCACCGCCCATACCGGCAGCTTCCACGTGCGCGAGCTTCTGATACGCGTACGGCCCGACGTAGTCGGCGAAGAACTCGAACGATCGCCGCGCGTCCTTCTCGAACAGGGCAAAACCCTTCTCGGCATCCTGGGGGAACACCCAGTATTCGAGCGGCACGCCGCGGATGAGGCCGGCGTGCCTGACGGCAAACCGTGCGACGCCCACGGCGTAGAGCCAGGAGGAAATCGGCACGTCCTGTCGCCAGTGTGTGCGGCGCCGGCCACCTTCGAGGTCCGTCTCTTCGATCAACGTGCCGTTGGCGATGACCTGGTAGTCAGCCCGTGTGGTGATGATGAACTCGCCCGTGGCCTTGTCGGCAACATGGTCGATCATCGGCAGCCACTGCCGCGCGCGGTTGTACCAGTTTTCGCTGAACGCCGTGCGCTCCCCATGGATGTTGTTGATGAGGCGCAGGCCATCTGCGGGAATGCCGCGATACGTAATGGTGAACGTCACATCCTGGCCGGCAGCCACTCCGGCCGGAAGCGCCAGACGAAGCCGACTTTCGCGATGAGTGAAAGGCACGGGCCCGGCCTGCGACGTCACTGCCGCCACCGTCATGCCTTTGCCATCGGCGCGCGGTGTTGCCAGGTCGAGCGCGACCTCGCGCAGGCCAGCCGTGAGTACTCTGAACGTCGCCGTGGTTTCGCCCTGAATGTCGTTTGTGTCGCTGGTGAGCAGCGTGAGGCGAAAGACGTAGTGACGGGCGTCGACGCCGGGCTGGCGTGGGTAGGTGTCTGCGTGTGCGCCGATGGTGCCCGACAGGGTCAGCGCAAGAATTACCAGTCCGTGCCAGCTCGAGTGTCGCATCATCCACCGATCGCAAGAAGAGTTGAAGGCCCTTGCTGCGAGCGATGATACCCCGATGTCCTGCCGGCCGGGTGAATTGGTCAATCCCCTGGAGGGGGCGCCGATAACTGGAGGCCGACCCACTCATCTTCAGAGAGACGCGCGCCCACCTGAGCGCCCAAATCGACAAACGCACCGGTGACGGCCGTTTCTTCTTCGCGCGTGACGCCACTGACGATGAGCGTGCCGGACGGGACAATCAGCTGCAGCAGGCGGCCCGCCATTCGCACGAGCATCCCGCTGGTCAGGTTCGCAAGGATGAGCGTGAATGGTTCGCCGCGCACCACACCGTCGTGCTCGATGTCCGTTTGCCGGATGTCGATCGTGTCCGACATGTGGTTCAGCTCCGCGCACTCGCGCGCGGACGTGACAGCGTCGGCATCAAAGTCCACCGCGACGACCGATTCGGCGCCGAGCATCCTGGCTGCGATGGCCAACACTCCCGATCCCGTACCAACGTCAAGCACTCGCGCGCCTGACACCGGCGCCTCCTGCAGCAGCCTCAGGCACAACCGCGTGGAGGCATGATGACCCGTGCCGAAACCCATCGACGGTTGAATGACGATAACGCCGGCACGATCGGCCGGCAGGTCCCAGGGCGGTGCCACCGTCAGCCGCCCGACGGTGACCGCGGTCAGCGCCGCCTGGCTGCGTTCGGCCCACTGTTCGTCGGGCACGTCCACCGGTTCAGCCAGACAGGCGAGGGCCACGCGAATGTGTGCGGCGGCCACATCGCGGTCTTCCCTCGATCCGAAAAAAACACGCAGGCCCGACGGGACAGGCTCGGCGGCAACAGGGCCGAACTCGTCCAGTTCGGCCAGCACACGACCTGAGACCTCGTCGGCGTCCAGTTCTGGTGCGTCCGGCCACGAGACGTCCAGGCCGGGATACACACGGGTGGGTTCAGCCAAACAAGTCCTTCACCCGTTCAAAAAACGGCTTGTCATCGTCGGCCCCTTCGGTGGAACGTGCCTCAAGCGTCTCGATCGGCATCGTCTTGCCGAGTTGATCGATCAGCTTCTTCTGTTCCTTGCTGATCTTCTTCGGCACGTCCACGACGAGGCGCACGTGCAGCGCCCCGGCACCTCGGCCCGAGACGTTCGGCATGCCTTTGCCGCGAAACGACACCAGCGTGCCATTGGCCGAACCGGCCGAAACGTTGACGTCAACCGGACCGGCCGGGCCGTCCACCTTGAAGGAACCGCCCAGAGCCATGGTAGGGAAGGGTACGCGCACTTCCATGTAGAGATCGTCGCCCTCGCGCAGGAACCTGGAGTGCGTCTTGACATGGATGACGACGTAGAGGTCACCGGGAGGGCCGCCGGCGGCGCCGTGTTCGCCCTCGCCGTGCAGCCGTAGCCGCTGACCGTCAGAGATCCCCGCAGGAATACGCACGGTGACGCGCCGGTCCTTCACCACGCGGCCGGTGCCGCGGCAGGACGGGCACGGCTTCGGGATGATCTGCCCGGTGCCACGGCACTGTCCGCAGGGACGCGAGACGACGAGGAAGCCCTGTTGATACCGCAATTGTCCGCGGCCGCCACACTGCTGGCACGTCTCTCTGCTGCTGCCGGGCGCAGCGCCCGTTCCGGTGCAGGGTTCGCACCCTTCCTCGCGTGGAATCTGGATCGGCGTCTCGGCGCCTTCGAATGATTCCTCGAAGGAGATTTCGAGGTCGAAGCGTAGATCGCTGCCGCGCACGGGGCCGCCGCGGCGCGCGCCGCCGCCACCAAAGCCGAAGAAGTCTCCCAGGATGTCGGAGAAGTCAGAGAACGTCTCGGGGTTGAACCCCTGGCTCCCGCCCTGGCCCGCGCCGTTGACGGCGGCGTGGCCGAAGCGATCGTAACGCGCGCGTTTTTCGGCGTCTCCGAGCACCGAGTAGGCCTCGGCGCCTTCCTTGAATTTTTCTTCCGCGTCGGCGTTGCCCTGATTGCGATCCGGGTGGTACTTCAGCGCCAGTTTCCGATAGGCGCTCTTGATATCGCTCTCGCCGGCATCGCGCGCCACGCCGAGTATTTCGTAATAGTCACGAGCGCTCACGCTTTCGCCACCTTGACCATGGGAGCTCGAAGCAGCTTTGAACCGATGCGGTAGCCGCGCCGCAGTTCCCCGGTGATTTCGCCGTCGGGACGCCCGTTCGCGGGTTCGTCAGCCACCGCTTCGTGCCACTCGGGGTCGAAGGGTTGACCGACCACGTCCATCACTTCGACGCCACGCTTGCGCAGGAGTTCGAGCCATTGACGATGGATCAGGGTGACCCCCTGAAGGAAGGTGGCCAGTCCGGGAGTGTTCCCCGTGGCGGCGGCCGCACTGATCGTGCGTTCGAGGTCGTCGAGCACGGGCAGCAGTTCGCGCATCAGGTCGGACGTGATGAAGTCGTGCAACTCGCGCCGCTCGCGGTCGGTCCTCTTACGATAATTATCGAACTCGGCCGCGGTACGGAGCAGGCGGTCCTGCAGTTCGTCGCGCTCCTGCTGCAGCGGGTTCTCGGTAGCCGTCGCCGTGTCGGCCGCGCCGCCATTCATCTCGTCGTTGGTCATCACGAATTTCCTAATTTCCTAACTTCCCAATTTCCTAATTTCCCTCTAGCACTCGCGTCACCGCTTGTGAGACGCCGTCCACCACGGTGATGGCGCGTTGGTACCGCATGCGGGTGGGGCCGATCACGCCCACCGTGCCGGTGCGCTGGCCGTCATGAAACGTCGACGCAACCAGGCTGAACGGGTGCATGTCGGGCGACGAATGTTCCGACCCGATCACGACCGTGAGGCCGTCGGCGTCGATGTACGACGTGAGCAGTTCCACGAGGCGGTGTTTTTCTTCAAGCAGCCTGAAGAGGGCACGCAGGGTCTCGAGCGTCACGTGTTCGCGATCCATCGACCCGCCCAGCGCGCCGTCGAACAGGAACGAGACGCCTTGCACGTGCAGGGTGTCCTCGGTCGCCACTTCGTCCAGGCCGCTCTGGGCCAATCGCAACGCGCGGCCCAGCAGGACGTCGTACAACATCCGCTCTTCGCGCATGCGCGCCAGGATGGCTTCGCGCGCTTCGAGCAGCGTCAGGCCCGCGAATTCGGCGTTGATGTACTGTGCGGCGCGCTCGAGTACCGCCCCATCACAGGGCTCCTGGGTTTCAACCACTTTGTGGGTGATCTGGTTGCCGGTGGCCACTACGATGACCAGCACTCGATGGCTGTCGAGGCTGACGAAACTGATGTGGTGCAGCCGCGCCGTCGCGCTGGCCGGGGTCATGGCAAACGCGATTTGATGGGAGGCCAGGGCCAACTCGTGCGAGACGTTTTCGAGCAGGCCGCCGGCGGCATCCGCCCGCCGTAACCGGTTCTCCAAGTCACCCGTGGATTTGAGCCGGCGCCGTGCCTGCAGCAGCGAGTCCACATACAACCGATAGCCCGCATCCGTCGGAATGCGTCCGGCCGACGTGTGCGGCTGGTGCACCAATCCCTGTTCCTCAAGGCGGGCCAGGAGGTTCCGCACGGTGGCCGAGGACAGGCCCAGACCCGAATGTTCGGCGAGCCACGAAGAGGACACAGGTTCCCCCTGCTCGATGTATTCCGAGACAAGGCGCGCCAATATGCGGCGCTGACGGTCTGTCAGGTCGGCAGCCATGGAATTTCAGTTCTTAGCAGTCCCAACGGGAGACTGCTAATTCAGTATAGCGCAGTCGGCCGCGCTGCCCCCTCGGCGTCAATGGACATGCTGGTCGCAGAACTCCACCGGGACGGTGCGCGCCAGAAACGCCTCTGTGAGTTTTTTGGGACACAGTGGGCCGGCCAGCAGGCCCGTCTCCGGATCGATTTCCGCAAAGACCACGCCGTCGGGCGCGGAAAAGCCGACGCTTGCGCGGCCGGCGAGTGCGTTGCGCATGAAGGCCGTCCACATCGGCAGCGCAGCCTGCGAGCCGCCAAGCCCAAGCGGCTGGTTGTCGTCGAACCCGACCCAGACGACCGTCAGCAGTTCCGGCGTAAAGCCGACGAACCAGGCATCGCGGAGGTCGTTGGTGGTGCCGGATTTTCCGGCGGCGTCGACCCGGAATCCGTTGCTGCGCGCCCCCGCGCCCGTCCCTTCGTTCATGACGGCCCGCATCATATTGGTGACCAGGTACGAGGTGTCGGCCCGTGCCACCGACCGTGACGGCCCGGCCGTGAGCTGTCGCTGTTTGCCGTTTTCAACGATGCGGGTGAGCGCGCGAAGGGGACGCACGGTGCCCCCGTTCGAGAAGAGGGTATAGGCCGTGGCGATTTCGACGGGCGACGCCTCGAACACGCCGAGCGCGATTGAGGGGTACGCCTTGGCTGTGGTACCGACGCCGATGCGTGTCCACAACGCGGCCACCTGCTCGTAGCCGGTCTGTTCGGCGACTTTGATCGCCACGATATTGCGCGATCGTGCCAGCGCACGGCGCAGCGAGATCATCCCGTCGTATTCATTCTGGTAGTTGCCGGGCTCGTAGGGCTGGTCGCCATCCATGAAGATGGTGGGCTCATCCATGACGAGCGTCGCCGGCGTGGGTTCACTGGCGCCTTCCGCGACCATCCGTTCAAACGCCGCCAGGTAGACGAACGGCTTGAAGACCGAGCCCGGTTGGCGTCGCGTGGTGACCGCGCGGTTGTACTGCGACACGTTGTAGGCCCGACCGCCGACCATCGCAAGAATTTCGCCGGTGCGCGGATCAACAGCCACCAGCGCAGCCTGGGCCTGACCTTTACGGCGCCGGCCGGCCAGTTGTTTGTCCACCTGCGCGAGGCCATCAGCGACGGCTTCCTGAGCCACGCGCTGCAGATGCAAATCAATGGTGGTGAACACATCCACGGCCGCGCCCTTCTGGAGCAGGCCGGCGTAGCGTTCGTCCACGAGTTGACTGACGTAGTCCACGAAGTAGGGCGCCTCGTTCTCGAGCGCACGCGTGGCCAGGCCAAGCGGCGCCCGCCGCGCGGCAGCGGCCTCGGCTTGCGTGACATAGCCGGCCTCGGTCATGGCGCCGAGGACGACATTCCGGCGTTCGAGGGCCCGCTCAGGGTTACGAAAGGGCGACAGGCGGGACGGCGACTGAATGACGCCGGCGATGGTGGCGGCTTCGGCCAGCGTGATGTTGCGTACGTCTTTGCCAAAGAAGATTCGCGCCGCCTCGGCGACGCCGTGGATGGCAAACGGACCGCGCTGCCCGAGCACCACATCGTTGAGGTAGAGCTCGAGGATCTGGTCCTTCGTAAACCGCGATTCGAGGACCAGCGACATGAACTGTTCCTGCACCTTGCGGCGCATCGTTTTTTCCGGCGTGAGGAAGGTGTTCTTGACGATCTGCTGGGTGAGGGTGCTGCCGCCTACCAGGTATTCCTTGTCGCCGAAGAGATTGGTGATGACGGCGCCGCCCGATCGGATGATGTCCACACCGGGGTGCTCGTAGAAGCGGCGGTCTTCGATGGCGAGCACGGCCTGACGGACGCGGCCAGGAATGGTCGCGAGCGGCGTATACCGGCGTTTTTCACCGGTCGCAATCGCGGTGAGCATCGGTGCCTCGAGCGTCAACCGCGGAATGGAGCGCCCGGTGTCCTGGTTGATCAGTTTCGCGATCACGAGCATCTTGCCCATGGAGAATTCCACGCGGGCTGTAATCGGCTCGTCTGCACGGGTGCGCAGGACGACCACGCTGCTGCCGATCGAAAACTCGCCGGGCTTTTCGACCACCGTGCGCGAGGCATACCCCACGTCGTTGAGCCGCTGTTCAAGCTGGGCGGGCGTCAGCGCCTGATTGGGGCGCAACTCGAACGGCCGTCCGAAGATGCGCGGAATCGCCCGTTGTTCCCCGCCCAGCCGCGCGTCGATCTGCGTGGCGTAGGTGGACCAGAGGTACGCGGCGAAGACAAGCCCGAGCGCGGCGATGCCGCCGCAGACAAAAATCACCATGCGCCAGAAGCGGCGCCGGGAGTCGCTGGCGGGTTTTCCAGTTGTGCGAGGGGCGACCGGCCGGGTCCGGGCGGGAGGGCGAGCGTCCATTTCTTGTCGGAAAGTCTACGGCAGAAGGGCCCGGTCGCGCCGGGGCTTGGCTTGACACATCACGGCGCGGGACATATTTTTCACTTTGTTAATCCGTTGAACGAAGTGTATCCGTGACCTTATCACCCGAATCTGCGAATGGCGACGCCGTCGTCGGAAGTCTCAACACGCGGCGCGTGAATCGACAGCGCTTGCTGGAGGCCGTTCGACACTCGGGACCCATTTCACGCGCCGACCTGGCAAAGGCGACGCGGCTGAGCCCGCCCACGGTCTCCGCATTGGTGGAGGACCTGCTGCACGAAGTGGGATTGATGCACGAAGTCGGCATGGGGACGTCCAAGGGTGGACGTCCGCCTGTGCTGCTGCAGTTCAACGGCGAGTTTGGCTATCTGGTGGGCGTGGACGTGGGCTCGCGCACGCTGCGAGTGGCGCTGGCGGACCTGCAGGGCAAGGTGCTGGCGCGCCGCCAGGTGCCCACCGACCCGGCTGGAGGCGTGGCGATCGTTGACCAACTCTGCGCCGTCGTGCGTGAGGTGTTTGCGACCACGCGCCGCGACCCGGCCAAGTTGTACGCCGTCGGTGTCGGCGCCCCGGGCATGACCGACGTCCATGCCGGGCGTGTCATCAGAGCCGTGAATCTGGCCGGATGGGTGGACCTGCCGCTGCGCGACCTGGTGGAGGCGCGCCTTGGTGCCCCGGTCCGCGTGGACAACGATGCGAACATGGCGGCCCTTGGCGAACGATGGCAGGGATCCGCGCATCGGGTCAGCGACTTCGTCTTTCTCGCGCTCGGCGCCGGTGTGGGTGCCGGCGTGGTCGTTGGCGGCCGGCTGCACCGCGGCCACCACTGGTACGCCGGAGAAATCAGCCACATGAATCTGGACTTGCGGGAGTGGCAAGCCGATTTCGGCGGCCGTGGATATCTGGAAAGCCACGTCGGCGCGGCAGCCATCTTCCAATCGCAGCACGCGGACGCCGCCACCATCATCACCGCCGCGCGAGCGGGTGATGCGCGGGCCAATGCCGTCATCGATCAACTGGCGGTCTACCTTGGCACGGCCGTCGCGAACATCGTGGCCGTGCTCGACCCCGCGCTGGTGGTCTTTGGCGGCGGCCTCAGCCACGCCGGCGACCTGCTGATCGAGCCAGTCCGCCGCGTGGTGGCGCGCATCGTGCCGAACATGCCCGCCCTGTGCATTTCGTCGCTCGGCGACGATGCCCAGTTGATGGGCGCCGTCTACTCGGCGGTCGAGACCGCGGAAACCCGCCTGGCCGCCTGGCTCGGCGCTACTGCCTTTCCTTCCCGCGCGGTCGGCCGCACGGGCACCCGATAGGACCCCATGCCGTTTTCCCCCGACTACGTACGAATCGTACTCAACGACAACTTCGAGGATGCCAAGACGCTGTTTCTCGATCCGCTGATGGCGATTCACTACGCGCACCTCGTGATGCTGCACGACACCGGCATTGTGTCGCTCGAGGATGCGCGGACGATCCGGCGCGCGCTCGACGGGATCGATCTTCGCGCCGTGCGCGGCGCCGTGTATGACGGCTCATGCGAGGATTTGTTTTTTTATCTGGAACGACAGGTCGTCGCGGCGTGCGGCGAGAACGTCGCCGGGCGGCTCCACACCGCGCGCAGTCGCAATGACATCGATATGACGATGTACCGGATGCGGCTGCGGGAGTGTGTGCTGGGGCTGATTGGGGCGACGGTGCAGTTGCGCCAGTCGCTTGTCGGCGTCGCCGACCGCCATCGGCACACGGTCTTTCCGGCGCATACCCACACCCAGCCCGCGCAGCCTTCCACGGTCGCGCACTACCTGCTGGGCGCTATTGAGCAACTCGAACGCGACACCACCCGTTTGAAGGCCGCGTACGCGTCGGTGAACGTCAATCCGCTCGGTGCGTGTGCCATCACCGGTACCGGGTTTCCGATCGATCGCGATCGCACGAGTGCGCTGCTCGGTTTTGATGGCACGACAGGGAACACCTACGGCAGCATCGCCACGGTGGACTATCTGCTTGAAGCGGCCGGGTCGGCCGCCGTCACGCTCGTCGGTGTGGGTCGGCTCGTGCAGGACCTGTTGCTGTGGTGCACGATGGAGGTCGGGTATCTCCGGCTCACCGACGGGTTCGTGCAGGTCAGCAGCATCATGCCGCAGAAGCGGAATCCCGTGGCGCTCGAACACGCCCGCGCGCTCGCGTCGAAGGCGTTTGCCCAGGCGGGCGCCATTCCAGTGGCGGTGCACAACACGCCCTTCGGCGACATCGTGGACACCGAGGACGACCTGCAGCCGCTCGTGGCCACGATGTTCAAGGACGCCATTCGCGCGGTGTCGCTTGTGGCCGTCGCACTGCAGGACGCCGATGTTGATGTGGAGAAGATGCGCCGCCGGGCCGGCGAAAACTGGATTGCGGTGACGGAACTGGCCGACACGCTGGCGCGAGAACGCGGCCTGCCGTTCAAGGCCGGCCACACGATCGCCGCGCGCCTGGTTCGCGAGGGATCCGCCGAAGCTGGCCGGTCGCTGGCCGATCTCGTGGCGGAGATTTCGAAGGACGTGACCGGCATCGCGATCGAGTACACCGACGCCGAACTCGCCACGCTCCTCAGTCCCGAACACTTCGTCGCGGTGCGGCGCACACACGGCGGTCCCGCCCCGGATGTCACCGCGGCGGCAATTGCGGTATCGCGCGACCTCCTGGTCGAAGACCTGGGCTGGATCGCGGCCGCGAAGAGCCGCCTGCTCAACGCCGAGTCAGCACTCAAGACCGCGGCCGTGGCGATGGGCTAAAGCTGGACGACGTAGTGCTGTCCCATGTCGAGGGGCAGGCCTTCAATGAGCCGATCGCAGAGCGCCTGACCGTAACGATTGAGGAAGAACGCAAGATCCACAATACGTTCCTGCGGGTGGCCTTCGGGAAATGCCAGCGCCTGGGTGCGCGTGAACTGGCGATGCAGAGTGTCGTGTTTCCGCTTGCTGGCCTGAATGATTTTGGCGTGCAGGTGTTTGAGCGTTTCCTGCATGCGTTCGAGTGTGGTGTCGGCAGCGCCGACCAGCGTCGGGTCGATGGCGGGCATCGTGGCCTTGAGGGCGCCGATGCGGGCGCTGATTTCCTGTGACGCCGCGTGGAGCGCTTCCTCGACACCGGCAGGCAGTTGGTGCTCAAGCAGCCGATTGAGGGCCGCTTCGTTGTGCGGCTGCAGCGCTTCAAGCGCCAACTGGTACTTCTCGAGGAACCTCACGGCGGCTGAGTCGAGCAGCGTCGCGTTCGCTCGCGGGTACAGCAGGGGCACTTCGACGCCGAAGTCCTGATAGATGGCGCCAAGCTGCGCCTGGTAGGCGAGCTCACTGGGCCCTGCGACATAACAAATCGTCGGAAAGAGCCGGTCCTGCACAACGGGCCGCAGCAGCACATTGGGGCTGAAGCGCTCCGGGTGTTCGGCGGCTTCGCGCCGCACGTCCTCCTGCGGGCGCACCGTCTCCCCCATGGCATACCCGTCGTCTCGCCGCTTGATCGCCACGCGATCGCCGCCGCCGAGATAAAACAACGCCACACTGTCTTCGCCTGGCTGTACTTGTGGCTCGTGACCGAGTGCGCGCATGGCTTCGCCCGTGGCCTTCGCGAAGTGCGCGGTGCGACAGGGTGCCTCCAATTCGCGCGAGAACAGCGACGCGACCAGTGGCTTGGCCGCAGGGTCCGCAGCTTCAAACACGACAAGGCCGTACCTGCCGAGCAGGTCGTCCAGCCACGACGCGAACGCCGTGCCCATGCGCTGGCCGGGCCGATAGTGCGCGCGGATTCGCGCCATCAGGTCCGCGGTGAATTCCGTGGGCGGCAGCGCGGCTTCGAGCGCGCCGAGCGCATCGCCGATCCCCTCGTCGAGCACCAGGGAGGCCACCGGCTTGACGCCGGCCCCTTCGAGGTCGTCGAGCGTGATCTCGCGCAAGGCCAAATCGGCGTCGAGGACGCGCGCGGTGCGTACTTCATCCCAGTCGTGGTCTTCGGCTTCAACCCAGAAGACCGGGATGGCTGCGATGCCGTGCTTGGCCGAGACTTTGCGGGCGAGGCGGATCGCCGTGACGGCTTTTAACAACGTGTAGAGCGGGCCGCCGAAGAGACCGGCCTGCTGGCCCGTCACGACCGCCACGGTGGTGGGGTCACCGAGTCGCGCGGCCGCCGAGCGTGCATGGGCCGGCGCAGCGCGGCGCTCAAGCTGCGCGGTCAGGACCTTGCTGAGCGCCGCGCGGTCACGCGGCGTCTTCTGGACGCGCGCGATCGCCTGCGTCCATGCGTCGGGATCGGCGGGGTTGCCGGCGAACAGACTGGACACGCTGGAAAAATCAGAGGAATACGCCGCCACCAGGGGCCGAATCCAGGGAAAGCGCCGCAGATCGATCGAGGCGCGGACCAGTGTGTCGGTGGCGGAATCGGATTGCGCGGGCACGGAAGTCAATTTACTACAGTGGGTCTGTATCGCGTGCTAAAGTGTCATGATCATTTCAGGAGTTTTAGCGCTGCCATTCGACGACTCCGCCGGATTTACCGCGCCGCCCGCTTTCGGCCCCTTTCGCGTCCTGCACCAGATCGGCAGCGGCGCTTTGGGGCCTGTTTTTCGGACGTTCGAACCCCAACTGGAGACACTCGTGGCCGTCAAGGCGTTTCGCCTTGATGTGGTGCCGGAGGTAACCTCGCAGCTGGCCGACGCGTTGCGCCGCTTTGCGGCGACGCCGATCGAGCACGAGGCCGTCGTGGCCGCCCTCGATGCCGGACTGGAAGGAACCACGGCGTTCCTGGCCACCGAGTACGTGGCGACCGAGACGCTCGACGTGAGCCTGCGGCAGTTGGCTCCGGCGCGGATCGAGACTGCGCTTCCACTGCTGAACCAACTGGCTAGCGCGATCGAGGCGGCCTGGGCTGTGGGCGCGGGGCACGGCGCACTGCATCCTCGCGACATCTTCGTCCTGTCTGCCCCGCGCGACAGCACGCCTGACGCGACACGTATCAGGGTGGCCGGATTTGGCGTGGTTCCTGCGCTGGAATCGCTGCGGATCGCGGCGCCCATTCGGCGGCCGTATACCGCGCCGGAACGGGCCGAGGGCGGCGCGTGGGACATCCGCGCGGATGTGTACTCGCTGGCGGTCATCACACACGAACTCCTGACGGGACGACGGCCTGGCGGGGCCGACGAGCAGGCTGGTGAGTTGGCGGCCGGAACTCCTGCCGACCTGCGCGTGGCGATCCGGCAGGCGCTGGCTGGTGGGTTGGCCGCCGACCCTGGACGGCGGTTCGCCACACCGACCGCGTTTATTGAGGCCTTGACCGCGGGAGTGGCGGTGGGGCCGGTCGTGACCCCGCGGGGGCAGACGCCATCGTTGTTCGATGTGGCGCCGGAGCCTGAAGTGACCCGCACCATCGAGCCGGTGGTTCCTGACGAGCCTCAGCCGGCTCTCGTGGTGCCGGTGACACCGATGCCGGAGGCCCCGTCGTCTCGGTCAACGGAACTGCGCGGCCCGGCTTTGCCGGATTTTTCGGCATGGAATGACTCGGCGCCGCCGCGCGGCCGGGGTCTTGTGGCATGGCTCGTGGTGGCGGCGGTGTTGGCCGGCACCGGTCTGGGATACTGGTTGCGAGGACCGGCCGCGGCCGGCGAGCCTGTCGCCCAGGAAACGCCTGCGACGCCGGCTGATGGGCCCATCGACACCACCGACACAGAGGTGCCCGTGGCCGCCCCGGCCAGGCCCGGCGCGGCTGCTGCGGTGACGGCTCCTGCGGCGACGCCGTCCGCGCCGTTGGCTGATGTTCGGCGTGGCCGGCTGCTGGTGCGGTCCATACCGGCCGGCGCCCTGGTGTCGGTCAACGGACGGGCTCGTGGCACGACGCCTGCCACGATTCGCAATCTGCCGTTTGGCACGTACAACATTGCGGTGTCGCGGTCTGGCTATCAACGGCGTGCGCAGCGGGTGACGGTCAGCAAGGGCGCCCCGGCGCGTGACATCACCGTGGAGTTGGTCAGCACGGCACCGTTGGCCCCAGTCGCGACCACCGGCGCGGTGTATGTGGAGACACGGCCGGCCGGCGCCTCCGTCTCCATCGACGGGCGAGCGGTGGGCACGGCGCCCATGCGGGTACCCGAGTTGGCGCCGGGTCCGCATAGGATTTCTGTGGACATGGCCGGGCACAAGAGCGTGACGACCACCGCCGTGGTGCGGGCCGGCCAGCAGACGCTGGTACGCCTGTCGTTGGAGATTTCCGTAAGGTAGAGGGTTATGGACGCATTGTTGGCGCTGGAGAACGGGAAATGGTTTCGCGGGCGGTCTGCGGGTGCGACGGCCGATACCGCGGGCGAAGTGGTGTTCAACACGAGCCTGACCGGGTATCAGGAGGTCCTCACCGACCCTTCCTATGCCGGACAGATCGTGACCATGACCTGTCCCGAGATCGGCAACTACGGTGTGAGCGAGGAGGACATTGAGTCTCGCACGCCGCAGATTGCCGGGTTCGTCATTCGCAGCGAGTCGCCGATCGCCAGCAACTGGCGGTCGGAAGGCACGTTGCGCGACTACCTCGTGCGCCACAATATTGTGGCCATTGCCGACATCGATACGCGCGCGCTGACCCGCACGTTGCGCTCGGGTGGCGCGATGCGTGGCGTGATCGCCACCGGCAGCGGCCTCAAGCCAGAGGATCTGGTGGAGCGCGCTCGGGCGATCCCGAAAATGGAAGGGTCGGACCTGGTGCGGACGGTGACGTGTTCGGAGGCCTTTGACTGGTCCGGGGGCACCGGACCGGACGGGTTCGTGGTGGCGCCCGGTCACAAGGTCAAGCGGCCCCTGCGTGTCGCCGCGTATGACTTCGGCATGAAGTGGAACATTCTTCGCCGCCTGACGGCCCACGGCTGCCAGGTGCGTGTCTACCCGGCGACGGCGCCGGCCAGCGAACTCCTGGCCTCGAAGCCGGATGGCATCTTCCTCAGCAATGGGCCCGGAGATCCGGCGGTGCTCGACTACGCTATCGCCAATACACGGGCGCTCGTGGATGCCGGCGTGCCCATCTTCGGCATTTGCCTTGGCCATCAGGTGCTGGGCCTCGCCTTGGGCGCGCGCACGTTCAAGCTGAAGTTCGGCCATCGCGGCGGCAATCATCCAGTCAAGGACCTGAAGTCCGGCAAGATTGAAATCACCTCGCAGAACCATGGGTTTGCAATCGATCCCGAATCGATTCCCGCCGACGTGCAGGTCACGCACCTGAACCTGTACGACGGCACGATTGAAGGACTGCGTCACGCCACGAAGCCCGTGTTTTGCGTGCAATATCACCCTGAAGCGGCGCCCGGGCCGCACGATGCCGACTACCTCTTCTCGCAGTTTGTGGATGCGATGGAAGCCACGGCCTGAGTCAAGCAATGCCCAAGCGTACAGATCTCAAACGTATCCTCGTCATCGGCTCCGGGCCGATCGTCATCGGCCAGGCCTGTGAGTTCGACTACTCAGGCACGCAGGCCTGCAAGGCGCTTCGCGATGAGGGCCTGGAAGTGATTCTCGTCAACAGCAATCCGGCGACGATCATGACCGACCCTGAGCTTTCGGACCGCACCTATGTGGAGCCACTCACCGTGGCGGCCGTGGAGCAGGTCATCGCGCGCGAGCGCCCCGATGCCATCCTGCCGACCGTCGGCGGACAGACCGCACTCAACCTGGCCATCGATCTCGACAAGGCCGGTGTGCTCAAGAAGTACAACGTCGAGCTGATCGGGGCATCGATTAACGCCATCGAAGTGGCCGAAGACCGGCTGAAGTTCAAAGAAGCGATGCGCTCAATCCAGATCGACGTGCCCGACAGCCGGTACGCCGCGTCGATGGAGCAGGCACTCAGTGCCGTGGAGGAACTCGGGTTTCCCAGCATCATCCGGCCGTCGTTTACGCTCGGCGGTGTGGGTGGTGGCATCGCGTACAACGTGGAGGAGTTCAAGGAAATCTGCACGCGCGGTCTCTCGATGAGCCCGGTGCACGAAATTCTGGTGGAGCAGTCGGTGATCGGCTGGAAGGAATTCGAGCTCGAGGTCATGCGCGACTGTGATGACAACTTCGTGGTCATCTGTTCAATCGAAAACATCGACCCCATGGGTGTGCACACCGGCGACAGCATCACCGTGGCGCCCGCGCTGACGCTGACCGACCGCGAATACCAGCGCATGCGCGACGCCGCGCGCCGCATCATTCGTCGGGTTGGCGTGGAAACCGGTGGGTCGAACATCCAGTTCGCGATCAATCCGGAAGATGGCCGTATGGTGGCCATTGAGATGAATCCGCGCGTGTCACGCTCGTCGGCCCTGGCGTCAAAGGCCACGGGCTTCCCGATTGCAAAAATCGCGGCCAAGCTGGCCATCGGATATCGCCTTGACGAAATCAAGAACGACATCACCCGCCTGACGCCCGCATCATTTGAGCCCACGATCGACTACGTGGTGGTCAAGGTGCCCCGGTGGGCATTTGAAAAATTCCCGATGGCCGACCGCACGCTCACGACCCAGATGAAGTCGGTGGGCGAGGCCATGGCCATCGGCCGCACGTTCAAGGAAGCCTTCCTCAAGGCATTCCGCTCTCTGGAACTGGGCCGCAGCGGCCGCCTCTTCGGCCAGATGGCGCCGGGCGGTCCGTACGAAGATGAAGACGATGCGGCGCTGCAACGGGCGTTGGGCATCCCCACCGACCGCCGAATGTGGGCGGTGTTCCGGGCGCTCGAAAAGGGCTGGGATCTCGACGACATCCAGCGCCTGACCAGGATGGATCCCTGGTTCCTGATGCAGTTCCAGCAGCTCACAGAGCTTGCGCGATCCGCGCGGGCGGTGGGGGCGCGCGACCTCTCTCGCGAACTGCTGCGTGATCTCAAGCGCGCCGGATTTTCGGACGCGGACCTGGCCGCCCTGCTGGGCGTGGACGATGACAGCGTCACGGCAAGGCGGCATGAGGCCGGCCTCGTGGCCTCGTACAAGCGCATCGATACCTGTGCGGCGGAGTTCGAGTCATTCACGCCCTACATGTACGGCACGTTTGAAGACGAGTGCGAATCCGACCCGTCGTCTCGCGCCAAGGTCGTGATCCTGGGGTCGGGGCCGAACCGGATTGGCCAGGGCATCGAGTTCGACTATTGCTGCTGTCACGCGGCGTTTGCCCTGCGCGAGGAGGGCTTCGAGACCGTGATGATCAACTGCAACCCCGAGACCGTCTCCACCGACTATGACTCGGTGGATCGGTTGTACTTCGAGCCGCTGACATTCGAGGATGTGTCGGC
The DNA here is from genome assembly GCA_046594875.1 of Vicinamibacterales bacterium. Classification (GTDB taxonomy): domain Bacteria; phylum Acidobacteriota; class Vicinamibacteria; order Vicinamibacterales; family SCN-69-37; genus SYFT01. Next base: position 3,129 of record JBKJQX010000024.1, on the reverse strand, counting down.
GGTGGTGGCGCGCGAGCGGCGCGCGGGCGGTGATGTGGCGTGTGTGGTGCAGTACGGCGGGCAGACACCGCTGAAACTCGCACGTCGCCTTGAGGCGGCGGGGATTCGCATCATCGGCACTTCGCCTGACTCGATTGACCTGGCGGAGGATCGCGAGCGCTTCTCGAAGTTGTTGTGGGAGTTGGGGATTCCGCAGGCGGCGAGCGCGATGGCGCATACCGAAGAAGAAGCGCGGGCGGCAGCCACCACCATCGGCTTCCCGGTGATTGTGCGGCCGTCGTATGTGCTGGGCGGCCGCGCGATGGCGATCGTGTATGACACCGGTTCGCTGGACCGGTACATGCGCCAGGCGGTTCAACTGTCACCGGAGCATCCGATCCTCATCGACAAGTTTCTGGAAGACGCGTTCGAGATCGACGTCGATGCACTCGCCGACAACACCGGCGCCGTTGTCATCGGCGGCATCATGGAGCACATCGAGCAGGCGGGCATTCACTCGGGTGACAGTTCGTGTGTCGTGCCGCCCTATCAGTTGAGCGAGAAACACATCGCGACCATCCGCGACTACACGCGCCGTGTGGCGCGCGGACTCAAGGTGGTGGGGCTGATGAACGCGCAGTTCGCCATCAAAGACGACGTGGTGTATGTGCTGGAGGTGAATCCGCGCGCGTCGCGGACGGTGCCGTACCTGTCGAAGGCCACCGGTATTCCGCTGGCCAAGGTGGCGGCGAGAATCATGGTCGGGCGCAGTCTCGCCGACCAGGGACTCACGGAAGATCTCACCGTGTCAGGGTTCTTCGTCAAGACGCCGGTGTTCCCGTTCGTGCGGTTCCCGGGCGTCGATACCTTGCTCGGGCCCGAGATGAAATCGACCGGTGAAGTCATGGGAGGCGCCGAGTCGTTTGGCGTGGCGTTCGCGAAGGCGCAAATGGGCGCAGGGCAGATGCTGCCGCAAGGCGGCACGGCGTTTATCAGTGTCAACAACTACGACAAGGCCAACGTGGTGCCTATTGCGAAGGGGCTGGTGGAACTCGGGTTCGCGATTATGGCGACTCGCGGCACCGCGGTGTACCTGCGCGCGCACGGTGTGGACGCCGAAATCGTGTTCAAGATTAACGAAGGCCGGCCGCACGTGGGCGACGAAATGGTGAACAAGCGCATTTCGCTGGTGATCAACACCCCACTCGGCCGCGAGTCATTCTTCGACGATCGTGCCGTCCGCCGCGCCGCGATGCTGCAGGGGATTCCCGCGATTACGACGCTCACCGGCGCCTCGGCCGTAGTCAGCGCCATCCGTGCACTACGCACCGAGGGCCTGACGGTGAAGTCGCTGCAGGAATATCACGCTAAGTAAGTTGGGAAGTTGGGAAGTTAGGACGTTGGGAAATTCTTCGGCGCGCATGCATTAGAATCTGTCGCACCGTTGGCTCTTTTGTCCGGAAGCAGGCTTGGACCATATGAGATCGTCGGCGCACTCGGCGCCGGCGGAATGGGCGAGGTCTATCGCGCGAAAGATACGAAGCTCAATCGCGACGTCGCGCTGAAGATTCTGCCAGCGGCGTTCACGACCGACGCCGATCGGCTGGCGCGCTTCAAGCGAGAGGCGCAAGTATTGGCCTCGCTCAACCACCCGAACATCGCCGCCATCTACGGCTTCGAAGACTCAGGTGCGACCCTTCGAGATCCTCAGGGTCGGCCCGAGCAAGGTCGAGGGCCGACGCACGCGTCCCTCGACACTGCTCGGGACGCCATGAGCGTCAGTCGAATGGCACTCGTGATGGAACTGGTGGAAGGCGAAGACTTGTCCGCCCACATTGCGCGAGGCGCCCTTCCGCTCGCTGACGCTCTTCCCATCGCGAAACAAATCGCCGACGCGCTTGAAGCCGCGCACGAGCAGGGCATCGTGCACCGGGACTTGAAGCCCGCGAACGTGAAGGTGCGTGCGGACGGCATGGTGAAGGTGCTGGACTTCGGCCTGGCGAAAGCGATGGGGCTTGCCGGACCTGAAGGTGCGGCCTCCAGTGGAGGGGCGGCCTCCACCGCGATCGCAAATTCGCCGACGATGACGTCGCCCGCGTTCACGGCGCTGGGGATGATTCTCGGGACCGCTGCGTACATGTCGCCCGAGCAGGCGAAGGGGCGGCCGGTCGACAAGCGCGCGGACATCTGGGCGTTTGGTGTCGTGCTCTACGAGATGCTGACCGGGCGCCGGGCGTTTGAAGGGGAAGACGTCTCGGATCTGCTCGTCGCCGTGCTGAGCAAAGACGTCGCCTGGAGCGCGCTGCCGGCGACGACGCCGGCGTCCATCGTCACATTGCTGCGCCGTTGTCTCGAGCGCGATCCCAAACGTCGGCTGCGCGACATCGGCGAAGCGCGATTGATCCTGACGCATACGGATCAGGCGGTGTCCGCAACGTCGATGACCGGCGTGTCACCGGCCCCCGCGTCCTTTGCGAGCCGGCCCGCTCTCGCGCTGCTGACCGTGCTGGCCGTGGCCTGCATCGCCCTGGGATGGCTCTGGCGGCAGGGCCCATCGTCATCGGGCCTGCAAGGCCTCATCAGGATGTCGGTGGCCCTTCCCGGGGATCATCTTCTGGTCGCGGGACCAGAGATCTCGCGCGATGGGAAGCAGATTGCGTTTGTGTCGACGGATGGCATCGGGCGACCGAGACTGTACACGCGCCGCCTCGACGAGCCGGACCTGCGCGCGCTGCCGGGCACCGACGAGGCCGACATGCCGTTTTTCTCGCCCGACGGCCGTTGGATCGCGTTTTATGCGCGGGGCGGTTTCTTCAAGGTGCGCGTGGACGGTGGTGATCCCGTGCGCCTGACTGATGCGGCGTCGGGTATGGGCGGCCACTGGATGAATGACGGCACCATCGTGTTCACCAAGGCGTGGAATAGTGGACTGTATCGAATCAGTGCCAACGGTGGTCCGGCGGAACCGCTGCTCATTCCCGATCGCAAAACCTACTACGCCTACACATGGCCGTTCGGCCTGCCGGGCGACACGGCCCTGCTGTTTAATCGATGGGGAGGCACGGCCCAGGGCTTGATGCGGTTGAACCTCTCCGACATGAGTCAGGACTTGATCGCGCCGGAGCAGTGGCGTCGCAGTACACGCACCAC
>JBKJQX010000223.1:0-8148 GCA_046594875.1 Vicinamibacterales bacterium | reverse complement strand
CGGGATGTCGTCGAACATGAAGCGCCGGCCTTCGCTGTTGCGCAGCACGCCGCCTTCACCGCGGACACCTTCGGTGACGAGGATGCCCTTGACGCTGGGCGGCCAGACCATCCCGGTCGGATGGAACTGGATGAACTCCATGTCGATCAGCTCCGCGCCCGCACGATACGCCAGCGCGTGGCCGTCGCCGGTCCCCTCCCAGCTGTTGCTGGTGACCTTGTAGGCGCGGCCGACGCCGCCGGTGGCAAGGACGATCGCCTTGGCGGCGAACACGTGGAAACGGCCGCGCTCGCGATCGTAGGCCAGCACGCCTGACGCGCGCCCGCCATCGAGCATCAGGTCGACGACGGTGTGCTCCATGTGCACGGTCACACCCAGGTAGGTGGTGTGATCCTGCAGCGTGCGGATCAATTCCAGTCCGGTGCGATCGCCGACGTGCGCCAGGCGCGGATAGCGATGGCCGCCGAAGTTGCGCTGGTTGATGCGGCCGTCGGGCGTGCGGTCGAACACCGCGCCCCACGCCTCGAGCTCGCGCACGCGATCCGGGGCTTCCCTGGCGTGCAGCTCCGCCATGCGCCAGTTATTGACGTACTGGCCGCCGCGCATGGTGTCGGCGAAGTGCACTTTCCAGTTGTCGCGGTCGTCCACATTGCCCATGGCTGCGGCCATGCCGCCTTCGGCCATCACCGTGTGGGCCTTGCCGAGCAGCGACTTGCAGATGAGGCCCACCGAGACGCCCTGGCCGGCGGCTTCGATGGCGGCGCGAAGGCCCGCTCCACCGGCGCCGATGACGAGGACATCGTAGGAGTACGTCTTGAGCGCCGCCATCAGAAGATCCTCAGATCAGTGATGACGCCCATGGAGCACAGGCGCACGTACAGGTCCGACGACATCACCGAAAACAGGCTGCACCAGGCGAAGAGCTGATGCCGTCCGTTGAGGCTGCTGACGCACTCGTACGCAAAGTCGCAGACGGGTGACTTGGACACTTCGTTCAGCCGGCCGCCCACCACATGCCGCAACACGTGACAGCCCCAGGTGTAGCAGGCCAGTAGCACCACGTTGACGGCAAGCACGAGCGTGCCCACGCCCATGCCGAACTGCACCTGCCCGGTCACAGGGTCCGTGAACCACATCGCCAGCCACACGTCCCACGCGAGCAACGCGATGAACACGATGGCCACCCACATGAAGTAGCGGTGAACATTCTGGAGGATCAGCGGAAAGCTGTGTTCGCCCCGGTACCCCTTGCGCGGTTCGCCCACCGCGCACGCCGGCGGATCGGCCCAGAACGACTTGTAGTAGGCGCCGCGGTAGTAATAACACGTGAACCGGAACAGTCCCGGAAACGGCAGGATGATCAGCGCCGGCGAAAACGGCAGCAGCCCCGGCCACCAGTCGGGTTTGGGCCCGAACCAGGCATGCGACGAAGCGCCGAAGAGTTCAGGCGAATAAAACGGCGAGAGGTAGGGGCCAAACGTGTAGTGCGCGTTCTGGAACGCAGCCCACGTGGCATACACGATGAACAACGAGAACCCGACGAAGATGAGTGCTGGAGTGGTCCACCAACGATCGCGCCGTGCCGTCTGACCGAACCCGCGCCTGACCCCTGACACCGGAATTGCCTGCATTCCTTCTTGCCTCCCGAACGCGCCAATAGTGATTGAGCGGGCTAACGATATCTCAGGTGCGGATCGCGACACCAGCGCGCCGAGGCCTGTGGGTGACTGTCAGCCGGGATCCAGCAGACGGACAGGCTCCGCGCGGCCTCGCACGCTCGCAATTACGGCACGGCCGTGGCACGATGGCCAGTCACGATTATTGAGGTTTCCAGATGCGTCGACACACCGCTCTCCTGCTTCTCGCCATCATCGTCGTTCTGGTTTGCCAGACCGAGGCAAGGACGGCCGACACCACACTGATTCCGGCCGGCGCACCCTGGAAATACAACGACTCTGGGGCTAATCTGGGGACGACATGGCGAGAGGCCGCCTATCCAGACACAGGCTGGTCCTCAGGCCTGGCCCAGCTGGGCTACGGTGACGGCGACGAAGCCACCCAACTTGGGTTCGGCGGCAACTCAACCAATCGCTATATCACCTACTACTTCCGACACAGTTTCACCGTCTCATCTCCGTCGGACTTTGCGACGCTGACCGCTCGCCTTATCCGCGATGACGGCGCGGTGCTGTATCTGAACGGCATCGAAGTGGCGCGGTCCAACATGCCGACGGGCACGATCAACAGCACCACGCTCGCATCGGTGGCCGTGGCCAATGCGGAAGAGAGCCAGTGGTTCGACATCCCGCTCGATCCGTCGAAGCTGGTGGCCGGCACCAACGTCCTCGCGGTTGAGCTGCATCAGTCCGGGGTGACGAGCAGCGACATCAGTTTCGACTTCGAACTGCGAGCAGCCGCGGCGCAGATCCCGCCACCAGTGGTCACCCTGGTCACGCCGCTCGATCACGCCGTCTCGAATCAGGGCAACGTCACCTTCACGGCTGACGTGTCGGCCCAGGCCGGCCTGGCCAGTGCGGCACTGTTCCTGAGTGGCACACCGGTCACGGTCGTCTTCTCCGGACCAACCCAGGTTGAGGATACCCAGGTGACCGCTGACGCGCCGACGACGCCCAACGGCGATGGCCTGGCGATCAACGTGGACGGGCAGACACCACACGCCCACGGGCTGCTCCGGTTCCCCACGCTGGTTGGCGCCGGGGTCGGACAGGTTCCCACCGGCGCGGTCATCAACTCGGCCACGCTCCAGGTGAATTGCACCAACCCGGGCGCCGTCATGAACCTCTATCGCCTGACGGAAGGCTGGACTGAGAACGAAGCGACCTGGAACCAGCGCCAGACCGGCGTGGCCTGGTCCGCGCCCGGCGCGGACGGCGCCTCGAACGCGGGCGTTGCCGTTGGCGGTGATTGCACAGCCGCGGGACAGAGGCTGATCGACGTCACACGGTTCGTCCAGGAGTGGAGTGACGGTGTCCCCAACCACGGCATCGTCTTGACCGATACAGGCACCGATGGTGTGGACTTCGACAGCAGCGAATCCACCAATTCGCCTACTCTGACCGTCGTCTACAAGGACTCGCTCGTGCAGCTTGATTCGCAGCCGGTGTCGGGCACCACCGCCACTGTGAATTTCCCGGCCACCGTCACGCAGGCCGGCACCTGGTTCTGGAACGTGCAGGTCACCGATGTGAACGGCGCGCAGAGCTGGGCGCCTGCGGACTTCGAGTTCACCATGGATCCGGGCGTGCCCGACGAGCCCGTTCTGGTCTCACCCCTCAACGGCGCCACGGACGTCTCGCCAGCGGCACCGTTCGAGGCGATGGTCAGCACGCCCACAGGAGGTCCGCTCACCGTGTCGGTCGGCATCCGCTCGGCCACGGCTCCGGAATTCACCATCATCGCGCTGCCGGACACGCAGCACTACTCCGAGGCATTCCCGGCGATCTTCACGTCGCAGACTCAGTGGATTAAAGACAACAAGACTGCGCGCAATATCGTGTTCGTCACACACGAGGGCGACATCGTCCAGAACTCGACGGTGAACTCGGAGTGGGTGGCGGCAAACGCCAGCATGAGCATCCTGGACGGCGTGGTGCCGTACGGCATGGCCCCAGGCAATCACGACGAACCAAGCACGCTGTATAACGTGTTCTTTCCGTACACGCGATACGAGGGGCTGCCCTGGTACGGCGGTCATTATCAGTCGCTGAACGACAACAACTATCAGTTGTTCTCCGCGGGCGGCCTGGATTTCGTCGCCGTCCACCTCGACTTCTGCCCAACGGCTGCCGTCGTCTCCTGGGGCAGCGGCATTCTGAACTCGTTCCCCAACCGGATCGGGATGGTGACGACACACGCGTATCTGGGCCTGTCGGCCGAACGCAACACCCATGTCTGCGGCGCCACGCAGTACATCTGGGACGGGTTGGCGCCGGCCAGTCCGAATCTGCATTTCATGCTCAGCGGTCACGTGCACGGCGAATCGAGGCGCGTGGACGTGGCCAACGGCCATCCGGTATTCCAGATGCTGGCCGACTACCAGGATCGATCGTCAGGCGGCCAGGGCTGGCTCAGGATTCTGCGTTTCGTGCCGAACGAGGACAAGGTGTACGTGCAGACCTACTCGCCGTGGCTCAATCAGTACGAGTCTGACGCGGACAGCGAATTCACGCTCGACTTCCCGATGGGTGGCGCATTCACGCCTGGCGGCACCACGGTGGTCAATAGCGGATCAACGGCATCGATGACGCAAGGCGAACTGCTGCCCAACACCGAGTACGAGTGGCAGGTGACGGTGACCAATGCCGCGGGCAAGAGCCGCACGGGCCCGGTCTGGCGGTTCACCACCGGCACAGGCACGCCGCCGAACGAGCCACCCGTGGCGATCGGCGACACGTATGCCGTGCAGTCGGGGAACACGCTGACGACGGTGGCGCCGGGCGTGCTCGGCAATGACACCGATGCCGAAAATGCGCCGCTCGCGGCGGAACTCGTGACTGGCACCATCCACGGCGCGTTGAACCTGGCGGCGAACGGGTCGTTCGTCTACACCCCCACTGCGGGATATGTGGGTCCGGATGCCTTCACGTATCGCGCCGGCGACGGGCAGGATTGGTCTGCGCCGACCACGGTGGATCTCACGGTGACAGCGCCGCCGGTGGTGACCATCCTCTCGGCGAACTTCAACTCGTCTGCCGACAGTTTCAGCTACCTCGATAACACGTTCCGGGGCACGACGCAGTCGGCGTATGCCAGCGGTTCCAGAATTTCCACCGGTGGATTCACGGGTGGCGCGCTCCAGGTCTACGTTGGCGGCGTGGACAGGAAGGCGATCACGAACATGTCGGGAGGCTGGCGGCGCACGTTCACACTCGCGGCCCCGACGCAGTTGACGTTGTCATTCCGCTACAACCTGGATCAGGGCATCGACTACGAAAGTGACGAAGTCAGCCAGGTGCTCGCCAGCATCAACGGCGTGCTGCGTTCAGCCGGCGCTGGAGACTGGGTGGCGCAGGTAGCGGGGAACGGGAACGGCGGTACCGCAATTGGCACCGGCTGGCAGCTTGTGGAGATCAATCTCGGCGTGTTGCCGGCAGGCACACACACGTTGGTCCTTGGCGGGTTCAACAACAAGAAGGACAGCAAGTCGGAGCGGACAACAGTGCTCATCGACGACGTGGCGGTCGTCGTGAAGTAAGCCTGCGGGCGGGTCAGTTGTCCTGGCCGGGGTCCTGGCGGCGCGGGGCATGCTGCAATCTGCCGATGGGCCACCGTCACCACCTTCGCGCCCTGGCTCAGGGCCATCGCCGCCGTCTCATCGGTGGCCCCATCGTCGGCCACAACCAGTTCGTAAGCGTGGCTGCGAGCACAGCCGAAACACCACCTCACCCCACGATTGACGCGGTATCCAGCAATTCTTCCAGAAATGCCAGAGCCACACCTCCAGGCAGCCGAAAGGGGTCCAACTGCGGTTTCTCGGAGTACTTCAGAATGACGCCGCCATTGAGCTTGTTCAGGTCCACGCGGCCCATCTGCCAGCTCGAAAAATGACGCTCCGTCACCTCCACATAGTCGAGCAACGTGACATGGGTGTGTCGATCATCGCGGAGCACCTTCCCATACAGGAGGTTCACCTCCTCGCGCCCCCCCTCAAGCACCTGCATGAACACACCGCCCTGGCACACACACAGGACCCCGGTAATGCCGGCCTCGGGATTGCTGTCCCTCGACTTGGCCAACACGGCCTCAATCAGCTCATCGGTGATGGGACCACACGATTGACTGGCATAGATCAGACGTACGAGCATCAGTCCACCCTCACGATCGTTCTCCGTCGTTCAACAGTGCCAGGAACTCCCGGCGGAGCGAGGGGTTCTTCAGAAAGCTCCCTCGCATCACGCTGTTCACCATTTTCGAATCCATGTCCTTCACGCCGCGCCATTGCATGCAGTAGTGGTCGGCTCGCAGCACGATCGCCAGACCGTCCGGTCGCATTTTTTCCTGCAGCAGATCGGCCAGCTGGATCACCGCTTCTTCCTGGATCTGCGGGCGAGCCATCACCCATTCGACCAGTCTGGCGTACTTCGACAGGCCGATCAGCGCGGAGTGCGCATTGGGCATGACACCCACCCAGAGCCTCCCGATGATCGGACACAGGTGATGCGAGCAGGCACTCCGCACCGTCACGGGGCCGACAATCATCAACTCGTTGAGGCCCTCCACATTCGGGAACTCCGTGACGGACGGCATCGGCGCATATCGGCCTCGGAAGACTTCATTGAGGAACATCCTGGCGACCCGTCCGGCCGTGCCCTGGGTATTGTGGTCACCCTGTGTGTCGATCACCAGCGCCTCCAACACCGTCTGGAGCTTCAACTGCACCTCACGTTGGAGCGCGTCAAGCTCACCAGGCTCGATAAAGTCGGCGATGTTGTCGTTGGCATGGAACCGCCTGTTGGCTTGGGTCAATCGCTGCCGGATTCGATTCGACACGGGGGTACCGTCGTCAGCGCTGTCCGTGTGGTCGTTCACTTATTGCCTCCCCACCAGATTCGTCGTCAGCGCTTCAGCCCCTGACTCAAGACATTCTATGCTGCCGCTCGCGTCACTGCTCACCGCCGGACGCGGGCCAGCCCCCCGTCCCCCCAGGCGCGGCGTCATCGCTGGCGATCCCGAGTGTGCGACGGAGCAGGTTTGCACTGCCCGTGATTCGGGCACGGGCTTCAGGTGTCAGGCGGTCCACGTGCTTGAGAATCATCGCCATCCGCTGGTTCGGTGCAAGCGTCGGGCGGGTGCGGATTAAGAAGTCCCAGTAGAAGACCGTGACCGGGCAGGCCGCAGGGCCGCTGCGTTCGGCGGGGTCGTAGCGGCACGTGGTGCAGAAGTTGCTCATCCGCTGGATGTACTTGCCGCTGGCCGCGTAGGGCTTGGTGCCGACCAGTCCGGTGACCCCCTTGGCCGCGCCCTGGCGCCGATCAGCGTGCATGACCATGCCGAGCGCGTTCGGGAGCGTCACCCAGTCCACGCCATCCACGAACATGCCGAGATACCAGTCACTGACGGCCCGCGGGTGGACGCCGCTGATGAGCGCGAAGTTGCCGGTGACCATCAGGCGTTGGATGTGGTGGCCGAATCCGGTCTCGAGCACCTGACTCACGCAGGCCTTCATGCAGGCCATGTCGGTATCGGCGGTCCAGTACAGCGGTGGCAACTCGCCGTGCTGGTCGAGTCCGTTGCGATCCGCATACGCGGGACCTTCCAGTTGGTAGACGCCGCGGATGAACTCGCGCCAGCCAATGATCTGCCGGACGAACGCCTCGACGGACTGCAAGGGGGCCTGGCCAGCGCGATACGCCTGGATGGCCCGCTCGCAGCACTCGCGCGGATTGAGCAGCTTGAGGTTGAGCGCGCTCGACAACGTCGAGTGGTAGAGCGTGGGTTCGTTCGTCCACATCGCGTCTTCGAAGGGACCGAACTGGGTGAGACGGTGAGTGACGAAGTCGTCGAGTGCGGCGAGGGCCTGCTCGCGCGTGACGGGCCAGGCGAAGGCCTCGACCGTGCCCGGCAGATCGGGAAGCGTACGGGTCATGGCCGCAAGCACGGCGCGAGTGATCGTGTCGGGAGCGAAGCCGATCGGCGGCCGTGGCCGCGGACTCGGGCCCTGCTTGCCGAAGGGCAGCCGGTTTGCCTTGTCGAAGTTCCACTCGCCCCCGGCGGGTTTGGCGCTTTTGCCCGACCCTTCCATGAGATAACCGGTCTTGCGACGCTGCTCGCGGTAGAAGAACTCCATCGTCAGGGATGCGCGGTCCTTGGCCCAGTCGGCGAACTCTTCCGGTGTGGTGATGAAGTGCCCGTCGGGCAGAATGCTGACCGGAATGCCCGTCGCGTGGCCGACCCGTTCCAGCATCGCCAGCACCCGCCACTCGCCTGGGTGGGTACACACGATCTGAGTCGGGCCGAGCGCGGCGATCGCTCGCACGATCTCGGTCTCGAACGTGCCGGTGTTCTCGGGGGCGTCAAGCTCGATATACCGGACGCGGATCTGCCCCCGCCTCAGCGTGGCGGCAAAGTGCCGCATCGCCGACAGGAACAGCGCCGTCCGCTGCTTGTGGCTGGGCACATGGCGGGACT
>JBKJQX010000120.1:0-21530 GCA_046594875.1 Vicinamibacterales bacterium | reverse complement strand
GGTCCCGCCGTAGCCATTGAAAGGGCCTCGTGATACCCGGTCAAAAGCTTGGGCCGTACGAGGTCCTTTCAAAGCTTGGCGAAGGCGGAATGGGCGAGGTGTATCGCGCTCGTGACGCCCGGCTGGATCGCGATGTGGCCATCAAGATTCTGCCGGAGCTGTTCGCACAGGATCCCGAGCGCCTGGCGCGATTCGAGCGCGAGGCCAAAGCCCTGGCGGCCCTCAATCACCCCAACATCGCCGCCATCTATGGACTCGAAGGCAACGCCCTCGTGATGGAACTGGTCGAGGGCCAGGACCTGTCGGAGCTGATTCGATCTTCGGAGGCCGCACCTTCCGCCTTCGCTGAAGCTTCGGCGGACCGCCGTAGCCTTGGCGGAGGCTGGTCAGGTCCGGCGGACACGCCGGGTCTAAAGACCCGGCCTCCATTCGGAGTGTCATCGCGTCTCCCGTTGGAAGACGCCCTTTCCATCGCACGACAAATTGCCGATGCCCTCGAGGCCGCCCACGAACAGGGCATCGTGCACCGCGACCTCAAGCCCGCGAACGTGAAGGTGCGTCCCGACGGCACGGTGAAGGTGCTGGACTTCGGCCTCGCGAAGGCGATGACCTCGGACCTTGGACCTGGAACCTCGAACCTCAGCGACTCACCCACGCTGACGGCGCGCGCCACCCAGATGGGCATGATTATCGGCACGGCCGCGTACATGTCACCGGAGCAGGCGAAGGGCAAAGCCGTCGATCGCCGCGCGGACATCTGGGCCTTCGGCGTCGTGCTCTACGAAATGCTCACAGGTCGTCGCGCATTTGAAGGCGAAGACATTTCGACCACGCTCGCCGCTGTGTTGATGAAAGATCCCGAGTGGACGCCGCTTCCGAAGGATACGCCGCCCAGCTTGCGTCGCCTGATCGCGCGCTGCCTGTTGAAGGACCCGAAGGCGCGCCTTCGAGATATCGGCGAAGCCAGAGTCGCCCTCGACGATGCGCAGCGGGAACTCACTGCGGGTCCATCAGCGTCAATGAGTCCCACAGTGTCCGCAGCGTCCGCGCCTCTGTGGCACCGGGCGCTGCCCTGGACACTTGTGGCAGGACTGCTTTTGGCGCTGGTGTGGACGTCACTGACACAAAGCGGCAGCATCGCGACTCCCCCTGCGATCACCCGGCTGCAGGTGTCGCTCCCTCCGGGCGTCGAACACTACACCGCCGTTGGGGCGGCCATCGCGCTCTCCCCGGACGGATCGACATTGGCTTTTGTCGGCGTGGCGGCCGGTGTGCGACAGGTGTACCTGCGCCGGCTCGACCAGTTCCAGGCCGCGCCGCTCAAGGGCAGTGACGGCGCGGTGTCGTGCGCCTTTTCCCCTGATGGACGCGAACTGCTGGTGGGGGGCTCTGATCGGTCCCTTCGTCGGGTTCGGCTGGCTGACGGACTCGTTGAGCCGGTCGCACCGGTCACATCAGACTTCGTGGGTGCCTGGCTTGATGACGGCCAGGTCGCCTATACGAATGACGGCCACTTGTGGATGGCCGCCGACACGCCTGGATCTCCGCCTCAACAACTGACCGGGACTGAAACAGGGTCAACCGGGCAGGAACGAAACCCCGTGCGGATCCCGGGTGCGGATGCCCTGCTGTTCGTTTCGACTCAAGACGACGCGCTGATCTCCTCGCGTATCGAAGCCTTGACGCTTGGCAGCAAGACCCGCACGATCGTAGCTGAACGCGCATCGTCGCCGATCCTGACTACCACGGGACACCTGTTGTTCGTGCGGGAGAATGCGGTGGTGGCCGTTCGCTTCGACCCGAAGACCCTCAAGACCGTTGGCGAGGCGTCGACCGTGCTGAACGAGGTGAGCATCGTCCGCAATCTGACCGTGTCGGCCATTATGGCGGTGTCGGACTCCGGCACGCTGGCGTACGCGTCGGGGACGACAGCCGAAGGCGAGCTCGTGTCCGTGTCGCGAAAGGGTGAGGAGCGAACGCTGCTGCGTACACAGCGCCCTGCGCTGAACCCGCGGCTGTCTCCCGACGGGCGTCGTCTAGTCTTTGAAGAGCTTGGCGGCGGATTGTGGGTACAGGATCTGGACCGCGCCACGCTCGCCCCACTCACGGACCGCGCGACGTCGGCAAGCTTTCCGATCTTCTCGCGCGATGGCCGTGAAGTGGTGTTTCGTACACCCAATGGCATGTTTCGGCAGCCGCTTGATGGCAACGCGAAGCCCGAGCACATTGCAGGGACAGCGGCCAGTGAATTTCCGACGGGCTTCACTCTCGACGGCAAAGAGTTGATCTACACGAAGCTCACGTCCACGACGTCCGGAGACGTGTACACCATTCCGCTGGAGGGTGGTACACCGCGCGCGCTCCTGTCCACAGGGGCCTATGAGGGAGGTGCGCAGCTCTCGCCCGATGGACGATGGATGGCGTATGTGTCGAATGAACTTGGCAACAGCGAAATATTTCTCCAGCCGTATCCCGCGTTGAACCAGCGGATTCAGGTGTCGTCGGGCGGAGGCATTCATCCGGTGTGGAATCCCCAAGGTGGCGAGATTTTGTACCGCAGCGGCGACCGCATCATGTCGGTCCGGGTGACGTTGTCGCCGATCGGGCCCGCGCTGACGGCACCGACTGGGGTGATTTCTGGTCGCTATGCGTTCGGCGGCGGCCTGACGATTCCCAACTTCAGCGTGAGTAGCGACGGTGCGCACTTCGTTCTGGTGAAGGAGCAGTCGGGCGCGAGCCTGAATGTGGTACTCAACTGGTTCGAAGAACTGAAGAAAGTTCGCTGATGCCACTGGCACCCGGACAACGAATCGGTCCCTACGACATCGTCGCGCCTCTGGGCGCCGGCGGCATGGGCAAGGTCTATCGCGCGCGCGACAGCCGGCTCGACCGGGACGTGGCCATCAAGATCCTGCCGGATCTATTCGCGCAGGATCCGGAACGCCTGGCTCGCTTCGAACGCGAAGCCAAGGCGCTGGCCGCCCTCAACCATCCGAACATCGCGGCGATTTACGGCATTGAGGTACCGGAAAAGACGTCGGGTGTCTTTTCCCCGAGTGCTGGTTCGGAAAAGACACCCGACGTCTTTTCCGACGGTCGGGCGCTTGTCATGGAACTGGTCGAGGGCGAGGACCTGTCCGCGATGATCGCGCGGGGCGCGCTGCCGCTGGCCGACGCCCTGCCCATCGCGCGGCAGATCGCCGATGCGCTCGAGGCCGCCCACGAACAGGGCATCGTCCATCGCGATCTGAAGCCCGCGAACATCAAAGTTCGCGCGGACGGCACGGTGAAGGTGCTCGACTTCGGGCTCGCCAAGGCGATGGACCCGGCCGGCGCGTCGAGCACTGACGCAATGAACTCCCCCACGCTGACCGCCCGCGCGACCCAGATGGGCATGATCATCGGCACAGCCGCGTACATGGCCCCCGAGCAAGCGAAGGGCAAGGCGGTGGACCGCCGCGCGGACATCTGGGCCTTCGGTGTCGTGCTGTACGAAATGCTCACCGGCCGTCGCGCGTTTGAAGGCGAAGACATCTCCACGACCCTCGCCGCCGTCCTGATGAAGGATCCGGAGTGGACGGCGTTGCCCGCGAGCACACCACCGGCGCTGGTCACGCTCGTTCAGCGCTGTCTTGAACGCGATCCCAAGCAGCGCCTGCGCGACATCGGCGAAGCGCGCCTGCTCCTGAGCAATCCGCAGACGATGAGCGGGCGGCCGGCTGTCGCCGCGTCCGGCCCTGTGGCGACTCAGTCGCGCATTGATTGGCGCATGGCTGTTGGCGCCTTGGCGCTCGCCGGCGTCGCCGCAGCCAGCGCGTGGATCCTCAAGCCCGCGCCGGCCGCGCCGCGTGCCGGCCTGGCCCGGTTTGCGATCACGCTCGCCAAAGACCAGCTGTACACCCGATCCGCAAACCGTGTGATTGCGATTTCGCCGGATGGAGCGCGGACCGCCTACATCGCGAACGGCCAACTCTTCGTGCGGGCCCTCGATCAGCTCGAGCCGGTCGTTGTCGCCGGCGTGCGCGATCCGCGCGAAGTGTTCTTCTCGTCGGACAGCCAGTGGATCGGGTTCTACATGAGCGCGAAGATCTGGAGGGTGGCGGTGACGGGCGGAGCGCCGGTGCCCCTCTGCGATACCCTGCCGACGTCCGGCGTCAGTTGGTCTGGCGACGAGATCCTCCTTGCCGTTGGTGCCGACATTCTTCGCGTCGCGGCGACCGGCGGCACGCCTGAAATCCTGATCCCGGGCGCAGCCGGCCGGAATAATGTCTCCAATCCGCGGCGAGTGCCTGGGCGAAGCGAGGTGCTCTTCACCCGCACCGCCAACGTCGGGAACTGGGACGAGGCCGATATCATCGTCGCGGACGGCAAGGGCGCAGAGCGTGTGATCCTGCGGGGCGGCTCAGATGCGCGAGTGCTGCCGACAGGCCACCTCATGTACGGCCGACGCGGCGAGTTGCTGGCAGTGCCGATCGATCCCGTCACACTGGCGGCCACAGGGACGCCTGTGGTGCTCGTCAGCGGTGTACCTGGATCGGGTGGTGGGGCCAACGGGACGCGCCAGTACGACGTCTCGGATGCAGGGACGCTGGTGTTCGTCTTTGGCGGTGTCCAAGAGGAGACCGATCTTGTCTGGGCAGACCGCCAGGGTCGGGAGGACATTCTCATCACTGAAACGCAGGCCGCGTACCCGCGCGTGTCACCCGACGGTCAGCGCATCGCCTATTCCGCGACAGTCGCCGGCAACACGGACGTCTACGTCCTTGAGTGGGCCCGGAAGGCCAGGAGCCGGCTGACGTTCGAGGCCGCCCAGGACATAGCGCCCGTCTGGTCGGCCGACGGCAAGCGCATCATCTACGCGTCGGCAAGAGACGGGGGCGCGGCCAATCTGTACTGGCAGCCCTCCGACGGCACCGGATCCGCGGAGCGGCTGACCACCGGCCCCAATCAACAGTGGCCGTACGCCGTCACGCGCGACGGCCAGACGCTCGTCTATATCGAGCAGGGTCCGAAGACCTCGTTCGACATCTATTCAATCCCGCTCACCGGTGATCGAAAACCTCGTGGGCTCCTCACGAGCCAGGCTGACGAACGTCGGCCGACGCTGTCACCAGACGGCAAGTGGATGGCGTACCAGTCGGATGAGTCCGGCAGCTTCGAAATCTTCGTGCGGCCGTTTCCCGACGTGAATGCGGGGCGCTGGCAAGTGTCCGCCGGCGGCGGCGCTTCGCCGCTGTGGGGCGCCGATATTCGCGAGATTCTGTATCGCCAGGGTCAGACCGTCATGCGGGTTGGCGTGTCGACGACGCCGGCATTTGCAGCGGCCACGCCTTCGGTCCTGTTTGGCGCGAATCTGATGCCGGATGCAGGCGGCATTCAGTACGGGCTGGCACTCGACGGCCAGCGCCTTGCGCTCATCAAGAACCACGCATCCGGAGACGCGCGCAGCGAGTACCAGGTGGCACTGAATTGGTTCGAAGAAGTTCGGGCGCGGGCACCGCGGAATAAGTAGATCAGCCCTGCCACTGACACCCGGACAACGAATCGGTCCCTACGACATCGTCGCGCCGTTGGGCACATGGGTGCCCCGATTATAGTGACGACGCCCGCACGGCCCAGCGCAATTTCGCGGACGAGGCACGAGGGTTAGCCCGGCATTCCTCCGGCGTGGCACGAATGACATCATCAGCCACCGTGGCATATACGCCTTCACGAAAGGCTGCCTGGAAGGCCTTCTTCACGCGGCGGTCTTCGCCGGAATGAAACGTCAGAATCGCCACACGGCCGCCAGGCGCCACACATTGTGGCAACGATCGCAACAGCGCGTCGAGCGCATCGAATTCGTCGTTGACGACGATGCGGAGCGCCTGGAAGGTACGCCGTACCGAGCGCGTCGTCTCTGCGGGCGTCAGACCAGGAAAGGCGGCCGTCAGTGCTGACCGAACCACCGTATCCACGGAGCCGGTCGTGGGTGCCTCCGAAGTCGGCAACTGCCGCTTCAACGCGTTCGCAATCAGAGCTGCGTGTGGTTCGTCCGCGTTTTCATCAAGCAGGGCCGCCAATGACTCTTCACTCGCGCGTGCGATCACCTGCGCGGCCGTGACACCGCGCGAAGGATTCATGCGCATGTCGAGGGGCCCGGACTCCTTGTGACTGAAGCCGCGGTCGGGATTGTCGAGCTGCATGGACGACACGCCAAGGTCCGCAACGATGATGTCGGCGACCGCGAGACCGGCGGCAGCCAGGGCCTTGTGCACGCCCGCGAAGTTTCCCCGGTGCGAGACAAACGAATCGGGGCCGAACCCTTCACTCCGCAGGCGGCTCTCGGTGCGCGGCAGCTCAATGGGATCGACGTCAAGGCCAATCACGCGGCCACCCGGCAGCACGCGGCCGAGCAACGCGCGGGCATGCCCTCCTCCGCCCAGCGTGCAGTCCACGGCCACGTCACCGGCCAGGGGCCGAAGGCACGCCATCACTTCGTCCACCATGATCGGCCGATGCATGCCGGCCGGCGTCTTCCCGGACGCCAGCACTTTTTGCACCTCGGCGGCGTACCGCTCGGGACTGAGCTCCTTGTACCTATCGTGAAACCCGCGCGGGTTCTTGCCTGAATACCGCGGGCGCCTGACCATGTCCGTCAGCGAATGCGCCCGTACTGCTGCAGAAGTCCCGGGCCCGCCATGGCCTTCTCCACCGCCGCGATGCTGCGCGGCACGAAGTCCGAAAGGACGGTCGCGCCCGTCTCTGTGATGACGATCATGTCTTCCAGGCGAATATAGATCTGCTCTTCTGGGATGGTGAGCGCGGGTTCGATCGTAAACACCATCCCCGCGCGCATCAGGCCCGTGCCGCCACCGAAGTCATGCGTGGCCATGCCGACGGCGTGACCCAGTCCGGCGCCACGCTCCGCAGACGCCCGGTAGCGCTCCACAAACTGTTTCGCGGCCTCGGCGTAGCGCGGCTTCGAAAACTTCGCGGCTCTCAGGATCGCGTCCATCTTCGGCAACGCCGCCTGCAGGACCTGCTGCGACCTCAGGCCCGGCGTAATGGCGCCAAGCACGGATTCGTAGATGCCGAGATAGAACCCGTACAGATCGCGCTGATCCGGGCTGAACTTGCCGTTGACCGGCCACTGCCGGGTGACATCACACCGGTAGTACCCAAGGTCGGGACAGTAGTCCATCAGCACCAACTCGCCGGCCGCCATGATCTTCTCGCCTGCGCGATGGTGCGCGTTCATCGCCGCCGGGCCGCTGGCCACGATGGCGCGATACGCCTCGCCCTGGGCGCCGTGCCGCACGAAAATGAACTGCGCGAGCGCGTCAAGTTCGTACTCGGCCAAGCCGGGCACCGTGCTGCGCATGCTCTCGAGAATCGCCTCACCACCAACCCGTGTTGCGCGCGTGATGATCGCAATCTCCGCCGCGCTCTTGATTTCGCGCATCGTGTTCAGAATGGGCGAGAGGTCCTTCAACTCAAGGGCGGAGGCTCGGGCAGCCAACAGGGCACGCAAGTGAGCTTCACGGCTGATTCGCCGGTCCCACGGGTCTGCGGCCGCATCTGCCGTGCGCCGCCGCGCGCCATCGGGGCTCTCGCTCGCCCCCTCACTCGGCGCAAACGGCACATACATCGTCGTCGCACCGGCATGCGCTTTCAGGTCGGCTTCAAGTTGTTCAGGTGACCGGACCTCGTCCACTCCGGTGATCCTGGCAGTGGCCGCAGGGTCATCCGACGACAGCAGATCCCCTTCGACCGCTGCCCGGCTCACGTTCTGTTTCGGCAAATACAGGACGCTGCGCCTGGTGGTGCCATCCATCAGCAGGATGGCCTGCGGCGTGACGACGCCGGACAGGTAGTAGAACTCGTTGGATTGCCGGAAAATAGCCGACGAATGCACACTGGGCAACCCCTGGATCAGGGCGAGACTGTTGGGTCCGATCGCGTCGTAGACTCTGGCACGACGTGCGGCGAACTCTGCCAGCGTGAAATTCGTGGTGAACGCGCGGCCGGCCTGCGCGTGGCCGACAGGCATCGCCACTCCGCCGCCGAGCGCAATCACCATGAACCCACCAACGATTTTTTGCCACCTCATCGCCACCCTCCACGGCGCATGATGGCACAGTGACGATGTTTGTGCCGATACCTGCCGGGCGGTTCCTCATGGGCAGCGACGCCGGGCAAGACGATGAGCGTCCGGTGCATGAGGTGGACGTGGACGCGTTTGAGTGCGCGGTGTATCCGGTCACGCAGGCGGAGTACGCAGGGTTTCTTCACGCAACGGGCCACGAGGCTCCGCGCGAGTGGCCAGGCGAGATCGCGGTCGCGGATCTGCCTGTGACTGGCGTGAGCTGGCTGGATGCACACTGTTATTGCCGATGGCGGTCGGATGCCGGCGAGCCCGTACGTCTGCCGACGGAAGGCGAGTGGGAATGGGCGGCGCGGGGCGGATTGGCCGGCGCGCGGTATCCGTGGGGTGAGGAGATTCCCGTGTGGGTGCCCAACGGCGGCCGTGGCGCACTTGCGGGGCCATGGCCGGTCACGCTCGGCGAGCCGAATGGCTTCGGCCTCTTCGGGATCGGCGGAAACATTCACGAGTGGTGCGCCGATTGGTACGGGGCCGACTACTACGCGACGTCACCCACGCACAATCCGCGCGGTCCTGAGACAGGGCGGCGGCGGGTGTCGCGTGGCGGCGCGTGGCGCCACGCCATCACGGTGAGCCGCTGTGCGCAACGCAGCCGGATTGATCCGTCGTTTCGATATACCGACTACGGTTTCAGGGTCGTTCGACGGTCTGCTATTTCAGCGCCGTGATTGCCGGGTAACTCAGGAGGAATGCGCGGCGCTGGTCTGCAAACGTCTTCAGGCTCATCTTCGTGATCGGACCACGTGCGCCCTGGGTTTCGTAGTCGCGCTCGACGAGCGACCGAAACGCGGCGTAGGAATCCAGCTTGCGCGTGTCGGCCTGCACGTCACCATCAATCAGCGCCTGGTACTTGAGGGCGACGGGACCAAGACGCTGCCAGTCGAGCCATGTGGTGGCCATCTCCTTGACGTATTGCAAATAGCGGGTGCGCAGTTCCGGCACGGCCACCAGCCGGCTGAGCAGCACTTTGTCTGGGTCTGTTGAGCCGATGAACGGATCGAGATCCGTGCCGCGCGCCGCGCCACCGCGAATGTTGGCCGGCGCGTCGAAGAACGCCTCGTTGCCATCGTGCGGGTAGATGTGGAACCGGCCCTTCGCGTCCAGATACAAGTTGTAGTCGCTCGCCCGCACCCAATACCCATCGTCATTGATGAACACGTTTTCGAGCGCCAGGAACTTCAGCGCGGCATCAATGTCGAAGATCGGTGCCAATTCGCGCTCAAGCCGGTCGAGGGGCGTCTGGGTCAGCACTTTGCACAGGTTGATCAGGGCCGCCCAGGCCTTCGGATCATCCTTGCTGTGCATTTCGTAGAGCTTGCGGTAGTCCTCGACGTTGTCGCCAATGTAGTTCAGCCCCGCCTTGCCCCATGGACTCCCCGGCGCCTTCCACCGCGACCCTGCCGTGGTCTTCCACCAGTCGTTGATGAAGTCGCGATCTTCCTGCTGGGTGTTGACGTACACGCCCCAGTACTCGCCGTTGATGACCACCTTCGCGAAGTTGGCCTTCGGCGAGGGCGTGTACTGCCCCGCGATGTGGTAATAGAGAAAGCCCTTCAGCATGGTCGCGTCGCCGTTGGAGTTCAACAGGTTGAACGTGCGGTAGCCGGCGAAACGCTGTTTCGTGTTGACGAAGTCGAGCGACAGGTTCAGCGAACGTTTGCGGCCCTCGGCGATGAAGAGGAATGACGAGGCACCCCGGTTGCGCACGCCGACATTCTCGAACACCTGGCCGTCCACGGTGAGCCGGGCCGGAAGTTCAACATCAGTGAAGCGGAACTCCGTGAGCGCCTTCTCCCAGTCAGCGTCCTCGAAGTCGAGAAAGAACGTCCGGACCGCATCGTGGTCGAATGCATGCGCAGCAGGGAACGTCCGCACGTTGGCCGGAGACACTCGGGGGCCTGGCCGCGTGGGTTCGCCCCCGGCGGGCGGGACGGGACGGCCCGACGGACCGCGAGCGGCCGCTTCACGGGCGAGCGCTTCCCGCGCGGTCTTGCGCTCACCGGCATTCAGCCAGCCGTTGCCGTCCGTATCGAAACGGGTCGTCGCCTTTTCCTCAACGGCCATCGTCGCAGCCCACGCCGGGGCAGGTGGGCGACCGGTTGGAGGCGGCGTCTGAGCCGTTGGCGGCGTCTGGGCTGCCGGTGGTGGAACCTGCGCGACCAGTGCGGCGGCAATACCAGCGGTCATGGCAAGGCAGACGACCGTGCGGAGTCTCGGCGATGGGATGGGCATGGACCGGGATTGTCTCACGTTCGACGGGTGGTACCGGAACAGGAACACAAGGTAAGTTAAGGGGACATGAAACGCAGCTTCGTCACCCTCGTCGCGTCGACCGTCGGCCTCATTCTCACTGTCAACGGCTGCAGCAGCGCGTCGACGCCGGTACAGCCGGCGGCACTCGAATCCGTCAAGATCTCCGGGCACCCTGAATGGCCGCCGATCATGTTTCGCAGCGGTGCGGTGATTGATGGCGCCGGCGCGGCCCTGGCCGGACGGATTTTCGCCGACCTCGATCTCCGCACCACATTCCCGTTTGCCGGCACGTGGGATGAAGTACAGGCCAAGGCCAGATCCGGCGAGGTGGATGTGCTCGTGGCGGCATACAAGACGACCGAGCGCCTCACCTACATGCTCTATTCCGATCCCTACACCACGGACCCCGTGGCGCTGTTCGTGGCGAAGGGCAAGCCGTTTCCCTTCGACAACTGGAATGTGCTTATCGGCAAAAAAGGCGTGGCCATGATCGGCGACAGTTATGGACAGCAGTTCGACGATTTCGCCGCAGCCAGCCTGCAACTGATTCGCGCCACCACGGCGGCGCAGGCCTTGAACCTGGTTGCGACCGGCCAGGCCGACTACTTCATCTACTCGCTGTATGCGGGAAACGATCAGTTGAAGAAGACAGGTGAGGCGTCGAAGTTCGAGAGCCTGCCGAAGTTCGTCGCCGAAGAGCCGTTCTACATCACTATTTCAAAGCAGTCCCCGTTTGTGATCTATCTCGATCAGATCAACAAGGCCATCGCCAAATACAAGGCCGACGGCACGGTGAACGCCCTGATCGCGCAGTATTCAAACCGCTGAGCCGGCAGGGTAGAATCCGCGCACATGTCCACAGCCGTCAATATCGCCGACCTGCGCCTGGCCGCGAAGAAGCGGCTCCCCCGTGTGGTGTTTGACTACATCGACGGCGCCGCGGATGCGGAGATCACGCTGCGCGAAAACAGCCGCGCATTTGAGGACGTGACGTTCCGGCCCCGTTCGGCCGTCGCCACCGCCCACTGCGATCTCTCCACCACCGTCCTCGGCACACAACTGGACCTGCCGTTTCTTCTGGCGCCTGTTGGGAGCAGCCGCATGTTTTATCCGCGCGGTGAAGAGGTCGCCGCCCGGGCTGCGGCCGACGCCGGCACCGCCTACATCCTGTCCACACTGTCGGGGTGCCACGTGCGAGACGTGAAGGGCGCCACTCGCGGGCCCGTGTGGTTTCAGCTCTATCTGGTGGGCGGACGCGACGTGGCGATGGGCGGCATCGAACGCGCGCGGGCCGCTGGTTGCTCGGCGCTGGTGGTCACCATCGATACGCCGGTGGCGGGCATGCGCGAACGCGACTTGCGCAACGGGATGAAGCCGCTCATCTCCGGAAAGCCCCTGGCGATGCTTCCGCACCTCGGCCAGTTCCTCATCAAGCCGCGCTGGCTCGCGGCCTACCTTCGCGACGGCGGCCTGATGAACTTTCCCAACATCGTCTTGCCAGACGGCCCGATGCCGTACGCAGATGTGGGCGCCGCGCTCGAACAGTCGATGACGTGCTGGGACGACCTTCGCTGGATTCGTGATGCGTGGGGCGGCCCCATCGTCGTCAAAGGCGTGCACACGGCCGATGACGCCCGGCGTGCGATCGATGGCGGCGCGTCGGCCGTGGTGGTATCCAACCATGGCGGGCGCCAGCTCGATGGTGTGGCAGCCACCATCCGGGTTTTGCCCGAAGTTGTTGAAGCCGTGGACGGCCGTGTGGAAGTGCTTCTCGACGGCGGTATCAGGCGCGGCGGTGATGTGGTGAAGGCCTTGTGCCTGGGCGCACGCGCGGTGCTGATTGGTCGCGCGTACGCGTATGGTCTCGGCGCCGCAGGCGGACCTGGAGTCTCCCGCGCGATCGAGATCCTGCGCACGGATATCGTGCGCACAATGAAGCTGCTCGGGATCGCGTCTACGGCCGCGCTCGACGGAGGGTTCGTTGACGCGCCCGTCAATTGGCGCCGCTAAAGCAACGCCCTACCTGCCGCCGGCGGCCGGCACGGGCTCCAGCTTGCCGGCCCACAAACCGCTGTTGAAGTCCGTGAACAGGATGTGGCCCTTCCAGGGCATCGCATTCATCACAAACGGCGCATTTGCTGTGTAGCCTTCCGGGTCGTACGGCTTGAACACGGCAATCTCGCGGCCCTGGTCGTACAGGTTGCCCAGCAACATGCCCGACACATCGACAATGCGCACGCCGCCGTCGTAGTAGGCCTGATAGAGAATGTCGTTCTCCACGATGATGTCGTGCGACCCGTAATCCTCCAGGTGATACCGGCCCACTTTGCGCGGCTTCATTGGATCGGTGAAGTCCACAATGTGTGTGTAGCCGCCCGACGTCTGCGCAATGCCACCCTTGGGCGGTCCGCCGCCCGGCGACGACAACTGGTAGTTCGTGCCTTCCCATGCGCGCCCGCGCCGGCCCATTTCTTCATCACCGATAAACAGATACACCTTGCCCGTGGACGACTGCGCGTAGGGATAGATTTCGTGGCCGCTGTTGATCGGGAACGTCGTGACCAGCTTCGGGTTCTTGAGCGTGCCGCCCCACTTGCCGTTGCCCACATCCACAATCACCGTACCCACACCGCCCTGTGCGGAGTACGCAATGCCATCACGCACCCACAGGTCATGCAGGCGCGCGTTCGGATGCCGGTACTCGCTCACATACGTCGGCTTGGCGAGATCTTCGGTGTTGATGATCACGTACTTCGAACCACCAGACACGGCAAACAGGTGATCGTTGGTCGCAAACATGTTGTGCACACCGCCGGTCAACTCGGTGTCGAAAGACGAGGCGACCTTCGGGTGCGCGGGATCCGCGAGATCAAGCAGCACGACACCGTTGACGCGATTGGACGCGCCCTCGCGCGAGAGCACCGCATACCGCGCGTCGGGTGACACCGTGACGTCGTTAATCGTCCGCGCGTCGATCTTGACCGAGTCGGTGCGCACGATGTTCGTGAGGTCCGTGATGTCGAACACGTGCGCGTACCCATCGCCGCCCCAGGTGCCGACGATGCAGTAGTCGCGGCCGTTTTTGCCGGTGTAGGGCCAGAGGTCGGAGGTGTGGGTGTCTCGGATGATGCCGCGTCCGGTCACGGTGAACTTCTGTCGCACATCGCGCTGCGTCACTTCGATGGCCGTGCGCGCGTGCGCGCTGCCGGCCGATGCCAGGATGTTGAACCGGCCCGGATAATTCGCCACAAACAACCCATCGTCGATGATGCCGGGGCCGCCGGGCGCCTGCACGGTGTTCCCTTCGGGCGCGGTGTAGGTGAAGCTCCACGTGATGGGCGCGTCGGTGACGGTTGTGCCATCCGCGCGCTTCGGAGTGCCGACGAGCTTGATGACGTCGCCCGTGCGGAGGGTGGACTCGGCAATGCCGAGCTGCAGCGTCGCGACAGGGTTCGCCGCCACGGTGTGGCCCTTGGTGGCGCTCACGCCTTCAGACTCAGCGGTGATGGTGACCGCGCCGGCTTTGACGCCGGTCACGTTGCCGAAGCGATCGACCGTGGCAATTGACGAGTCCGAAGACCGCCAGTTTGCGACGAGTCCCGCGCGGTTGGAGCCATCCGCGTGAGCGCCGGCGGCTGAGTGCGCGAGCGTGAGGCCGGTGTAGAGGCGGCCGGGTTCGGCTGAAATGGCGAGCGTGGCCAGTGCCGGCCACGCGATGGTGACTGGAATCTCGAGGGTCACCGGCGGCGCGCCCATCGCGCCGGCAGCCACGGCCGTGGCCACGACCTTGCCGGCCGCGAACGCCGTGATTTTCCCATCGGCGTAGGTGCCGGCCGTTCGCGGCAGATTGACGCGCACCTGCGCATCGAGAATCGCCTTGCCGCTGGCATCAAAGGCGGTGATCTTGACAGCCACGGATTCGCCGGCGCGCATGGACACCGTGGCCGGCTCAGCCACCAGTTTCGCGACGGCGACGACCGGGGCGGCCTGGACGGCCTGGGTTGGCGCGGCGGCCGTCGGGCGGATCGAGGCAACAATGCCCGCACCAACGCAGATGACGAGGCCGAACGTCCGTGTTAGGTTCATGGGCGTCATGATGCCAGACACCAGCACGACGGGCAACACAGGTCCGCGGGTCCGTGGGTCCGCGGGTCCCGAAGTTCGCGGGGGCGCTTCGCGCGGCTTTCTTGGCTTGGCTTCCAAGCTCATCTTTGTGGCCGGGGCATGTCTTTCGGCAACGCTTCACGCTGTCCCGCAGACAAACCCTGCAACACCGCCCACCGATACCTACTGGGTCTACGTCGGCGCAGAATCCGCTGATCTCATCCACCGGGTTCGTTTTGGTCCCGAGGGCACAGTGGTGGAGCGCACCACAACCATTGGCGAGCTGCCGAACGAGATGGAAGGGCCCCACGGCCTGCAGACGTCGGCTGACGGCAAGTTCCTGTATATGACCACGGGGCACGGACGGCCGGACGGCAAGCTCTGGAAGTACGCGCTGGGCGAGAAGGCCGACACACTCGTGGGCGAGGGCCTTTCACTCGGGTACTTCCCGGCTTCCCTCGATTTGACGCCCGACGGCCTGTATTCCATGTCGGTCAACTTCAACCTGCACGGCGACATGGTGCCGTCCACCGTGTCAGTGGTGTTCACGCCGACCAATACTGAAGTCGCGCGCATCGTGACCTGCACCATGCCGCACGGCAGCCGCGTGGACCCGAGCGGCGCGCGACAGTACTCCACGTGCATGATGGACGACCAGCTCGTAGAGATTGATGCGCGCAAGTTTGAGCTCTCGCGGCGTTTCTCTCTCGCGAAGGGCAAGGAAGGGCCGCTGGTGGCCACGGCCGACGAACACGCGGGCCACGTCATGCCTGCCACCGGCGCGCCGAAGCCCGTGGTGGACCCGGCCGACGTCGGGTATGCCGGCATGAAACACGACATGGCGCCGGCGACGTGTTCACCCACGTGGGCGCAGCCGTCGTTTGACGGCCGCAAGATCTTTGTCGCGTGCAACAAGGCCGACGAAATCGTTGAGGTTGACCGCGACAGCTGGTCGATCACGCGCCGGATGCCGACCGGGCGCGGCGTCTACAACCTGGCGGTCACCGCCGACGGTACGCTGCTGGTGGCCACGCTCAAGCAGGGCCACATGGTGGAGATCTTCGACCTGGCCAGCGGCACGAGCCTGGCGCGCATCAAGACGTCCAACAACATCGCGCATGGCGTGACGGTCAGCCCCGACTCGCGCTACGCGTTTGTCAGCAGCGAGGGCGTGGGTTCGGCACCAGGCAAAGTGGACGTGATCGACCTCCGCGCGCGCGCCATCGTCGGCACCGTCAACGTCGGGCAGCAGGCAAGTGGGATTACGTTCTGGAAGATGATCGGGCGCTGACGGGGCCGATCATCTTCCAGAAAGGGTCCGTGGGTCCGCTGGTCCGTGGGTCCGTTGGTTCGTGGAGCCGCGCCGTTTGGCGCGGGGCTTTTGTTGAGGGGAAACATGATGCGCGAAGCGCCACCGAGAACCCACGGACCTACGGACCTGCGGACCTACGGACTGTTCGCCGCGCTCGCTGTCTTCGGCGTCGTCGGCGTCGCGCTGGGCTCCGCCGAGCGTGAGCTCGGCGCCCAGACTGCCGCCGACATCAGGGCGGCGTACACCAAGTCCGAGCACATGATCCCCATGCGCGACGGCGTGAAGTTGTTCACCATCGTCTACACACCGAAGGACTCGTCAACGCCGTATCCGTTCATGCTGCACCGGACGCCGTATGGGTCTCCGCCGTACGGGGCCGACACCTACCGGGCAACGCTTGGGCCGTCGGCGGACTTCGTGACCGAGAAGTTCATCTTCGTGTATCAGGATGTGCGCGGGAAGTTCCGGTCCGAAGGCGACTTCGTCGTCATGCGCCCGCTGCAGCCCCGGCCGAAGGCGCCGCTGGCAACCGACGAAAGCACCGATACCTACGACACGATCGACTGGCTCGTGAAGCAGGTGCCCAACAACAATGGCCGCGTGGGCCAGTGGGGTATCTCGTATCCGGGATCACAGACCGTGTGGGGCATGATCGACGCGCACCCGGCACTCAGGGCCTCATCTCCACAAGCGCCGGCCATCGACATGTTTCTGGGCGACGACTTCCACCACAACGGCGCGTTCAGGCTGATGTACACGTTCAGCTGGCTTGCCGGCAACGCGCGTCCGCGCGCCGGGGCCACCGAAACGCGTGGCGGAGGTTTTGACTACGGCACACCCGACGGTTACCGCTTCTTCCTCGACGCGGGTCCGGTGGCCAACATCAACGAGAAGTTCTTTAACTACAGCGTTCCCACGTGGAACGAGTACATGGATCATCCGAACTACGACGCGTACTGGGAGCGCCAGAATCCGCTCAAGTACGCGACCAATGTCACACACGCGGTGCTGAACGTGGCCGGCTGGTTCGACGCCGAAGATTTCTACGGCCCTCTTGAAACGTATCGGCAGGTGGAACGCGCCACCCCTGCCAACAAGAACCGCATTGTCATCGGCCCGTGGCTGCATGGGGGCTGGGCGTCGATGCCGGGGGATGCGCTGGGCGACATCCGGTTCGGTTCGCAGACCGGCGACTACTATCGCCGCGAGGTCGAGTTTCCGTTTTTCACCCATCACCTGAAAGACAAGGGCGCGGCGCCAGCGGCCGAAGCCACCATGTTTGAAACTGGCGGCAACACGTGGCGCACGTTTGACTCGTGGCCACCCACGACAACCGAGTCTCGCACGCTGTATTTCCAGGCCGATGGCGGGTTGTCATTTTCACCGCCGACAACTGCGTCGGCCGCCTCGGGTGGAGGATTCGACGAATACGTCTCGGATCCGTCGAAACCCGTGCCGTGGAGCACCGAAGCGCGCACGACACAGGGTCACTTGTGGATGGTGGAGGATCAACGCTTCGCCGCGGCGCGTCCGGACGTGCTGGTCTATCGCACGGAGCCACTCACCGAGGACGTGGTCATTGCAGGCCCCGTCATGGCCTCGATCATCGCATCCACGACAGGCACCGATGCCGACTGGGTGGTCAAACTCATTGACGTGTATCCAGGCAACGCACCTGACAACACGCCGAACCCGCGCGGCATCAGAATGGGCGACTTCCAGATGCTGCTGGCCGGCGAAGTGTTCCGCGGCCGCTTCAGGAATTCATTCTCGAGCCCCGAGGCGCTCGTGCCCAATCAACCCGTGAAGTACGAGTTCGATCTGCGCGACCGCTTCCACAGATTCCTCAAGGGCCACCGCATCATGGTGCAGGTGCAGAGCACATGGTTTCCGGTCATCGACAGGAATCCACAAACCTTCGTGGACATTTACAAGGCCAAGGCCACGGATTTCCAGAAAGCCACTCACCGCGTTTACCGGACCGCGGCACAAGCTTCGGGAGTGCGCGTGGGGGTGCTCAAGTAGTCCAGGGTCCAGGGTCCAGGGTCCAGAGTTCCCGGTGGCGCTTCGCGCATCCTGATTCCACAACAAAGCCCCTGCGCCGAACGGCGCAGGCACGACGAACTCTGGACTCTGGACTCTGGACTATTCCAACTTCGTGGGTCTTTGTTTGTAGAATCCGCTCGCGTCCTGGTAGGCAGCGGCCAAGGCGAGTAGTCCGCTCTCCCCAAACGGCCGAGCGAAGAAGGTGACGTTCGTTGGCTGACCGTTCTCGGCGAAGCCGTTGGGGATGTTGATCGCGGGGTAACAGGCCAGGTTCGCCATAGTCGAGTGGCGGCCCGCGGGATTCTGCGGGCCTGCCGCGCCGCCTCCCCCACCCGCACCACGTCCGCGGCCTTCACCCGCAGCAGGATCCCCACCGCGACCGCCGGCCCGCCCGGCACCTGCCGCAGCCGCTGCGGCTGCCGGTGTTGGTGTGCCACCCGTGTTGTTTGACGCCACCAGATACACGTCGAGTCCGCGCGTGGCCTGTTCGAGTTCCATCATCATCATCATGCGGATGCGCTGCTGCTGCAGGAACTCCACGGCCGGCGTGAGCCACGCGTTGGCTCTGCCGCCTCCGCGCGCCCCGGTCATCTTTCCGGCACGCGTCATGTGGTCGAAGTACGCGGCCGACTCCACCCCAATGGTTGACCCCTGCGTATTGGCCATGGGAATGGTCATGGGCACAAACGTCGTGACACCAAGGGTCCGCAGAGTGTCGAGCACTTCTTCCGCGTTCTGTTTGGCGTTGGCGTTCGTCAACGTGTCGAACGACTCCTTGATGTAGCCCACGCGCAGCTTCTTGATATCGAGCCGCGCGTCCCAGTTGAACGGCGCGTCCGACACGCTCATGTCGCGTCCGTCCGGCTTCGCGATCGCCTGCATCACGATGGCGCAGTCTTCGGCATGACGGCAAATCGGTCCCAGTCGATCCATGGTCCACGACAACGCCATGACGCCGTGGCGGCTGATACGCCCGAACGTCGGTCGCAACCCCGCAAGTCCACATCTCGCAGCGGGGCTCAGGATGGAACCGCTGGTCTCCGACCCAATCGCAAACGCGACGCAACCGGCCGCGGTGGCCGACGATGGGCCGGCGGACGAACCGCTGGAGCCGACCGCCGGGTCCCAGGGGCTTTTTGTCTGCCCGCCGAACCAGTTGTCGCCGGAAGCCAGTTCACCGGTGGTGAGTTTGGCGATGAGCACTGCGCCTGCATCGCGCAGCATCTCCACCACGCTGGCGTCGTAGTCAAGCACCTGGTCCTTGAGTGGCGCCGTGCCCCACGTGGTCTTGTAGCCCTTGACCGAAATGATGTCTTTGGCGCCCCACGGAATACCGTGGAGCGGCCCCTTGTACTTGCCGGCGGCGATTTCGGTGTCGGCCTGCTTCGCCTGCACTCGCGCCAGATCGTCGAGGAACGTCACGACGTTGTTGAGCGTGCCGTTGTAGCGGTGCAGACGACCGAGATACATCTCGGTCAACTCGAGTGAGGTGACCTTCTTCGTGCGGACGAGTTCGGCAAGATGGCGCACCGGCCAGAAGGCGACCTCCTCGAGGTTCGCCGGCCGCCGCAACGTCGGTGGCGTGCTGAGACGAAACGGCCGGGCCACCTTGTCCACCTCGATGCCGGGCACGAGTGAGCTGAAGTGATACGGCGGCGAGACGTCGTTGGGAATCTCGATCGCCCGATTCGCTTCGTATCGGGTCAGGCTCTGGTTGGCGGCGTTCACCATCCCCTGGCGTTCGGCCTCGGTGCTGTCGATGCCGGCGAGTTTCAGCGCCCCGGTGACCATCTCCAGCGTGATGCGGGACGCGCCCTGCTCCTGCATCCTTGCCCAGATGATGCCTGGCGCCAGGGTGGCGCCCAGGCCTGCGCCGGCAAAGTGCGTAATGAAACGACGACGGGTTTCGCTTGCGACGGACACAGTGGCCTCCCTATTTCCCGATTCGGTTCTGCCAATTCAGCACAATGACGATGGGAGTCGAGGACCGATCGGCATCGCCTTCCGACTCGCGTCGCGAGACCAGGAACCGCCGATGTCGTGGGCGGCCCCGATGGGGCCAAGGCGTGAGCCCGGAGTGAGCGACATCGGTGGTGCGGGGATTCTAGCCTAACGACGCGGGCGCAACACCTCGCGGCCTGCCTCTGCCTCTCCACTGAGCGCCAGCACCAGCGAGGCCAGTTGGGGACTGTAGGGATTGGCGGCAGCGGTGCGCAGCATGAGGTCCGCATCGGACCGTGCCTCAGTGATGCGGCCATTGAGCGCGAGGCAGTAGCCCCGCATCCACCCGGCCACAGGCGCGCTGGATGGCGCTGTCTCACTCGTCGAAGGCGTCCAGAGCGTTGGGAGCAGGTCGGGCGGATTCTACGACGTGTCGGCCACGGGCTCGTTGGTATACCTCCCTGGACCCGTTGGCGGAAGCGAGCAGGTTAATTACACGATTGTTTTGACCGATCGTGCCGGCAAGGCCGAACCGCTTGCTATCCCGGCAGGCCCGTATTCTCAACCGCGCATGTCTCCCGACGGCCGGCGTGTGGCCTTCGGGTTCAGTGACGCGCGCGATACGTCGATCTGGGTGTATGACATTGGCACCGGTGGGTCCGCCAGAAGGTTGACGTTTGGCGGACACGATCGTTTCCCGGTGTGGTCGTCCGACAGCCAGCGCGTCATCTTCCAGTCGGATCGCGAGGGC
This sequence comes from Vicinamibacterales bacterium, assembly GCA_046594875.1. GTDB lineage: Bacteria > Acidobacteriota > Vicinamibacteria > Vicinamibacterales > SCN-69-37 > SYFT01. Next base: position 977 of record JBKJQX010000120.1, on the reverse strand, counting down.
GACCCCGGCCTCTTCTGGCAACGCGCGGACGGCGTGGGCGCGGCCGAGCGGCTGACGAAACCCGATACGGGCGTGGCCCATGTGGCGCAGTCGTCATCACGCGATGGCCGCTGGCTGTTGATGGACCAGACCGCCGACTCCAAGACATCCCTGATGGCGTTCTCGTTCAAGGACAAATCGGCTACGCCCTTTGGCGGCGTGGTCACGACGACGCCGACCGGCGCGATCTTCTCGCCGGATGACAGGTGGGTGGCATATTCGGAACGCGGCACGTCCGGCAATGCCGTGTACGTGCAGCCGTTTCCCGCCACCGGTGCGAAGGTGCAGATCTCGCCGAACACCGAGGATGGTCACCATCAAGTATGGTCGTCTGATGGCAAGGAGCTCTACTACACGCCAGGGGGCGGCAACCGGTTGACGGCAGTGACCGTGATGGCCTCGCAGGGATTTGCCTTCGGCCCTGCGCCTCCCGTCACCCGGTTCTTCCGGAACAACTCACCGGCGGTCGAACGCAACTACGATGTGGCGCGCGATGGCAAGAGATTCCTGGGCCTGCTGTCGCCCGGAGGCCCTGGCCACAGACGCTTCGACCCGTCCCGAAATCCGCGTCGTGCTCAACTGGTTCGAGGAACTCAAGGCGCGCGCGCCGGTGAAATGAGGCGGGTTGCAAATTAGATCGGAGCAGATCACGACGATCTCCGGACCGGGAGCGCACTCCCAGTACTCCGTGCCATGGACTATCATCAGGAATCCTGATGAGAGTACACCAGTGACCGAGCCACGCACCCGGCCAGGAGCGCGACTGCTGCTTCTGCCGGCGTTCCTCCTGCTCCTCGGCTTCGACCGCATACCCATGCCGACTGCCCAGGAGAGACCTGCACCAGTGATCCTCTTCGCATTCGATCGAGCCGACGAAGCGGCGTGGAACGTGGTCAACGATGGCGTGATGGGCGGCCGCTCGTCAGGCTTCGTGATGG
>JBKJQX010000054.1:0-8129 GCA_046594875.1 Vicinamibacterales bacterium | reverse complement strand
AGGGTAATGGCTTTCGGGAATTCGGTACGGCTCAGCATACGGTGAGTTCGACAGGGATCCGGTCGGTGCGTGGCGTGAGCAAGCGGGGCCAGCGGGAGGTGGGTTGACGGATCGCGCGGGGGGCCGCGCGTCCGGGCCGTGGGATCGTGAGGGTCTCGCGCATCACGGCATAGGCGCGGTCGATCATCTGCGCTTTGAGGGCGGCGGGAATCAAATCGTCGAAGACCGCGAAGCTCAGCCAGAGCCCGCTGACGACCGTCAGCACCGTGCCGAAGGGGATCTGTAAGACGGGCACCCGCGCGTCTGCCGCGGCGGCGCGTTCGACGGCGAGCACGGCGCTGGCCAGGAGGATCGCGGCCACCTCCTGCGCGGCCGTGGGGACCGTCTGACTCTGCAACAGCGCCGTGCGCCGCAGCGTGCGTTTGATCGCGCGAAAATACAACTCGTGCTCCCACCGACGCGCGTAGAGGTGCGCCAACGCGAGCGCCGGCGCGGCCTCGACATCGAGCAGGGTCGTCCAGAGTCGCAACTCGATCGGACGGCGCCCGGCGCGGGTCAGCTGGACGCGAATCTCCCGCAATTCGATCGTCGTGAGGATGCGGGCCGGCCGACGGAGATCGCGGACCGCGAGCTGGACGAGGCGACTGCCGTCGGCCAACACGCGCACGACCGTGGGTTTGACCGCGCGCGACGCCCGCAAGAGGAAATGACTGCCCACCGCGGCACACGCCACCTGCGCGGCCTGCGCAAACGCGGTCACGCCATACAGCCGATCGCCGAGCAGCAACGCGCCGGGCGGCAGGTGCGCTAACAGGGACTGCCCCAGCACCCATTCCGATTCGCGGGCGCGTCCGATCGCCGCCGCCACCGGATTGTGCAGCCCGATCTCGAGCAACACGGCCACGGTCAATTTCGCAAACGCCGCGGGCCCGCGCCGGGTGCGCGCTTTCGTCGTCGCCGCCGCCACCGCACGGGTATTGCGCAGACTGTACTGCGTGCCATCGATCGCCACCAACCGCCACCCCTGCCAGAACGCGTCGGCGTGAGTCACGGCGTCGGCGCGGGGCCGCAACGCATGCGCCATCAGATCGGCAAACACCGTCCAAGGCAGCCGTTGCCGTCGCTCGGCCCACGAGCTGTTGGCCAGCGTCTCCTCAAATAACTGCGCCAGATGGTCGCGCAACGTGCCCCCCGGTTGCAGGATATGCCAGGTGAAGGCGGCCAGCAGATGGGCCACGGGCACGCGCGGTTTCCGTCCCCGCCGCCCGGGCAGGGTCGGCGTCCCGGCCGGGCCGACTAACGCGGTCCACGCGGTCCGAAAACTCCAGAGCGACGTCGTGGGAGCGGTGTCCATGCTCCTGTCGTACCGAATCTCAGCGACGCGTACAAGAGGAACCGTCCGCAGGAGCCGAATTCCCGAAAGCCATTACCTTTAGGGGCGCCAAATCAGGCGCCAAATCAGCGACTCTTCAGACCCGTCGATTCGCTGATATAGTCCGCGCTTCCGTATGGATTTCGGCGGTTTCTTTCGCTACGGCCTCATCCTTCAGGCGATCGCGCTGATTCACTTCGCGCGGCGCCGGCCCGAAGGCTTCTGGCTGTTCGTGATCATCTTTCTCGGCGGCCTTGGCGCGGCCGTCTACCTCATCGTCGAGATGGTCCCCGATCTCGACTTGCTGCGCGGAGTCCTGAACCGCATGGGACGCCGGCGTCGAATCAAGGAGCTCGAAGCGGTGGCGCGCGAGAACTCGGCCGTCGGCAACATCGAGGAACTGGCGGATTTGCTGCTGGAGGAACGGCAATTCGCGAAAGCGCGCGAGCTGTATAACCAGGTCATCACGCCGCGAACCGACGACCTCGATCCGTTCTATCGCCGTGGTATTGCCGCGCTTGAATTGAAAGACGCCTCAGCCGCCGTGGTCGACTTCGAGCGCGTGGTATCGAAGGACCCGAAGTACGACTTCCACCGCGCGATCGGTTTGCTCGCTCAGGCGTACGCGCTCACGGCACAGCCCGAGAAGGCGGATTCAGCCTTTCAGGCCGCGCTCGACAAGTCCACGCTCTCGGAAACCGAGTTGAACTATGCGACGTTCCTTGCAGCGCAGGGTCGCAACCCCGAAGCCCGTGTGATTGCGCAGAAGATGCTCGATCGAAAGAATTCGATTCCGCGTTACCTCCAGCGCCGTGAACGGCCGTGGTTCAGCAAGGCGAAGGCGGTGATCAAGAAGCTGCCGAAGGCATAAGTCTTCGGAGGCCGGACCTTCAGGTCCGGCAAACACGCCGGGTCTGAAGACCCGGCCTCCGAGCAAGAACGGCCTACAGCTCCCGCAACGCGACGTTTGGATCGACACGGGCCGCGCGGCGTGCGGGAATCCATCCCGCGAACACGCCGATGACCAGGATGAGGATCGGCACCATCACCCACGTGGGGATATCGTTCGGCATCAGCCTGACGACGCTTGCCTCCAGCACGCGCGTGGCCCAGCTGGCGAGCAAAACTCCAGGCAGCAACCCGACCAGCACCAGATGCACCGCATCGTCTACGACGGAGCGGACGATGCGTGATGGCGTGGCGCCGAGGGCGAGCCGGATGCCGAACTCGCGTGTGCGCCGGCTGACCGAGTACGAGATCACACCGTAGACACCGAGTGCGGCGATCACGAGCGACAACAAGCCCAGTGTGCCTACAAGGCTGCCGAGCACCGCCGCCGCGTTCGCGGCCGCGAAGATCGAGCGGTTTGCAGAGGCCGCGTTGAACACCGGCACATCAGGACTGATGGCGTCCACTGCCGGCCGCACTTGCTGAATGGCGGCGCCGGGAGCACCGGCCCGCAATACGACCAGCCAGCGCCGACGCTTCATCTGCGCCCACGAGGTCAGCGCGACGCATCCACTGCACACCCGGGGCTCGTGCTGACGCTCACGCAGGGGGTCATCGAACGTCCCAACCACGGTGAACCATCGAACGTCGCTGACAAACCGCACCCGTCGCCCGAGCGGGTCGAGATTGGGCCAGAGTGTTTGCGCAGCGCTTGAGCTGAGCAGCACCACCTCAGGTGCGCCATCGACGTCGGTCGGGCGCAGATTGCGCCCGCGCTGCAGCTTGAGGCCCAGCACGTCCAGGAAGCCAGGCGAGACCGCAGCCTGCAGGCCTGTCAGCAACCTTGTGCGGCTGAGCTTGCCGGGTTCCACGTCGGCTTCAGCCGTGAGAGTCCCCATGACCTTGGCCCTGGCATACTCTGCCCCGAACATGCCATCCGTGATCGCGCCCGCTTCTATCCCCTCGAGTTTTTCGACTGACGCCAGCACCCGCTGCACAACATCCGGCACCTGCGTGTCGTTGAAACGGTCGGAGTCCAACTCAATCTGCGCGGTGGCAAGCCGGTCGGTGTCGAACGTCAGACTGACCTGGCCGTTCTCAAAGTCGCGAACCAGATACAGGCCGGTCCCGAGCAGCAGAATAACTGCCGCGCTCACCTGAACGGCCACCAGCACCGTGCGCGTCCACTTGCCTCGAGCACCGGTGCTTTGCGCGATGCCCGATGAACCGAAGAGGCGAAGGGGTGGGGTCCGACTGCCCCGCCACGCTGTGAGCCCGCCCACGATCAAGGCAGCAACCGCGCCCGCCCCGGCAGCATAGGCGAACATGCGCCAGTCCGGCGAGATATCAATGGGCATGCGCGAGTAGCGATCGAGGGTGGCACCTGGAAGGGCGTCCTTCACATAGCGCAAGCCCAGCCAGGAGAACGCCGCTCCGGCCGTGGCCGCGAGTCCCGCAATGGTTCCGGCTTCGAGCAGGAACAGCCGGAACACCTGCGCTGCGCTGGCGCCGAGTGACAATCGAACGGCGATTTCCCCTGTGCGGCTTGCCGCTCTCGCGAAGAGCATGTTCGCCAGGTTGGCGCACGCCGCAAGCAGGACCAGTCCGGAGAGTCCCATGACGAGCCACGTCATGCGCACAGCCACTGCCCCATTTAGCGGCGGCGCCGTTGGGGACAGAAACGCGTTGAACTCCGCCAGCGGCGGTGTTGGACCGTTTGCCAGCGCCAGATCGATCATCTTGGCCAGTCGTTTTGGTTCCGCACCTGCGCGGAACCGCATCTCCGACGAGACGAACAGATCGGAGTCACGATCTGTGTCGACGGGCTGCCAGCTCTCCTCCGCCACCCACAGGTCCGTGCCCTCATAGGAATGCGCTGCTGGAGCCACGCCCGCGACAATGAACGGATGGCGATTGAGACGAACGACGTCGCGGCCGACCGCGGCCCGGTCTGCGCGAAACCATGATCGCCACAGTCGCTCACTGATAACGACTTGTGCGCCGGCCTGGGCGCTGTTGTTCTCGAGTCCCACAAGCTGACCGGTTAGTGCCCGCATGCGATTCACACCCGCGTAGTTTCCCTGGGTGATGAGCATTCTGAGCCGACCGGCGTCGAAGGGCGACTGCGCAGTGACTTCCTGCTCTCGCACCCGGGCGGTGGCGAGCAGGCCCATTTCGGGCCGCGACTGCAGGTACTCGAGCTGCGGTAACGTGAGCGCCCGCGACCGCCAGCTGCGCCACGTGGCCATGGTCATCTTCTGCCCCGGCACCCGCGGCGGATACACGGAGACGCGGTAGATGTCGTTGAAATTGATCGCGCGCAGAGGCCGCCACACCGCAGCATCGATGAGTGCAAAGAACGTGGTGTTCGCAGCAATCCCAAGCGCGAGCGTCAGAACAGCAATCGCCGCGAAGCCCGGCGTGCGGCGAAGTTGCCGCCATGCGTAGCGAAGATCATTGAACATGGCTTCAGTTCCGCCAGTTCCGCCAGTTCCCCAGTTCCGGCAGTTCCGCCAGTTCTACAGCCACGGCGTGTCGGGCAGCGGCGTCGGCCACTTCTGGCCGCGAGAGAACGCGTCGAGCTGCAGGAAGAACGTCCCGACGCCGGCCGCGCCCTGCATGAACCCGGTCTGCGCCACCAGATTTTCAGGCTGCGCGCGGTTCTCCGCCTGGAACCATCGCAACCCGGCCTCATCGCCAGTCGCTTTCGAGCGCGCGGTGGCGACGACGCGATCGCGCAGTTTGTCGGCTGCAGGAGTGCGGTGGTGACGTGCGAGATCGATGCAGTACTGGCCGATTCCGACGGCGCCGCAGCATTGCGAGATGTTGTTCCAGTAGCCGGCCGACTGCTGCTCCGGCGCGCCGCTGGTCGTCAACCACGCCGTGAGTTCATCAACGACCTGGCCCGTCGCTTTGTCGCCGGTAATCTGTTGCAGCCGGTGGAACAACCGCGCTGTGCCGACTGGACCGTGACACCAACTCAGGTAGAACCGGTCCTCGCCGCCTCCGGTCACGTGGAAGATCGCGCGTGCCCCATCACGTTTCGTCGCGATGGCGTCGAGATACTTCGCTCCCGCCAGTGCGCCATCGAGGAAGGCCTTGTCCTTCGTCTGCTGGTAAAGCGTCGCCAGGAAATACGCGACGCCTGAAGTGCCGTGCGAAAAATTTGGATAGTTGCGCTGCAGTGATGCCGACGGGAACCACATCAACCCGCCTTCAGCGGGTTGCGCGTTCTTGAGCACCTTGCGGCCCGCCTGAACGGCGAGATTAGCCAGTTCCTTGTCCTTCCACGCTGCGGCAGCATCGACGAGGAACAGTCCGATGCCGGCCGTCCCGCTGATGATGTCGTTGGAGTCCGACCACTCGGCACCATCTCCGGTACTTTTCGCCATCGCCGCAAGTTCCTTCGCCGCTTGCCGCGCTGCCTCAGACCACTGCGGCCCGATCTTCGTTGCCTCGAGCGTCCTGTACGTCGTGGCCAAACCCGCGAGTCCTGTGTAGAGACCGCCGCCCACAGCGGCGCTACCCCGGCGGGCAGTCTCAGCCACCAGGAACGCTCCGCCCTGCTGCGCCCGATCGCGCCACCGCACATCGCCACCAGCGTGATACAGATTCGCGAAAAATGAGACGACGCCCGGCATTCCGTTGTACAGATCGAGCCCGATCGTCGTTGGCTTCAAGGGATCGGCGGGCCAGGCCATCCCGTCCGCATTCCTTTGCGTACTCTGATCGATCCATGACGCACAACGTGTCGCCAAATCCAGATAGGGCCGGGCGGACTGGGAGAACGCAGCCATTGCCGAGGCCATGCCCGGACCAACCCCGGCCATCGCGGCCGCAAGGGCCGCGCGTGAGAGGAATTCGCGGCGAGTTGGAGACATGGGCGAATTCTAGCTCAGCGAAATGCCGTCAATACCCGATTGCCTAAATCTTGCTGGCGCCGCTATCCTGTTCGCTCCATGTCCAAAACACTCCTTCTTGCTTTCGTCCTCTGTGCCGGCGCCCTCGATATGTCCGCGCAGGTAGGACCTGCCACGACCGACGACCTCAACACCTTCTTCAAGCCCGTGAAGTGGCGGTCGATTGGACCGTTTCGCGGCGGGCGCTCGGTGGCCGGCACCGGCGTCATCGGCGATCCGAAGACCTACTACATGGGCACCACGGGCGGCGGCCTGTGGAAGACGGACGATATGGGCATCAGCTGGCGCAACGTCTCTGATGGCTACTTCAAGACCGGCACCGTTGGTGCGGTAGCTGTGGCCGAGAGCGATCCGAACGTGGTGTATGTCGGCATGGGCGAGCACGCGGTTCGCGGCGTGATGACGCACAGCGGCGATGGCGTCTATCGATCGACCGATGCCGGCAAGACCTGGAAGCACATCGGGCTGGAGCAGACGCAGCATATTTCGCGCATCATCGTGCATCCCAAGAATCCGGACATCCTTTACGTGGCGGCGCAGGGCGCGCTCTACAGTTCGTCGAAGCAGCGGGGCGTGTTCAAATCGATCGACGCCGGCCAGACGTGGAAGAACGTCCTGTTCGTGGACGAACGGACGGGCTCCTCCGAGCTGTCGATGGATGCGACCAATCCGCGAATCCTGTATGCGGCCATGTGGGAGTACGGCCGTCTGCCCTGGAAAGTCATCAGCGGCGGCCCGGGCAGCGGTCTCTACAAGTCCACCGACAGCGGCGAAACCTGGGAAAAGATGAGCAAGGGCCTGCCCGAGGAGATGGGCAAGATGGCAATTGCCGTCAGCCGATCGAACCCGGACAAAGTCTACGCATTAATCGAAAGCGACTCGAACAAGGACGACCGCGGTCTCTATGCCTCGAGCAACGCGGGCAAGAGCTGGAGCAAGGTCACGAGCGAGCCTCGACTGGTTCAGCGCGCCTGGTACTACATCGAGCTGTTCATCGATCCGAAGAACGAGGACACGATCTACGTCCTCAGTGCGCCCGCCTTGCGCTCGAATGACGGCGGCAAGACGTGGGACACCATGTCGGCCCCTCATGGCGATCACCACAACCTGTGGATCAATCCCGACAACAGCAACAACTTCATCCTGTCGAATGACGGGGGCGCCACCATCACCTTTGACAAAGGCAAGAGCTGGAGCACGCAGGGCAATCTACCGACGGCACAGTTCTATCGGATCAACGTGGACAATCAGTTTCCGTACAACATCTACGGCGGACAGCAGGACAACTCGTCCGTGATTATTGCCAGTCGCGAACTCGGCGGCGGCGGCGTCACCACAGCGAGTTGGAAGGCATCCGCCGGCGGCGAAAGTGCGTTCCTGGCCTTGGATCCGGACAATCCCCGGTTCGTTCTGGGCGGCAGCTATCAGGGCACCATCGAAGTCATCGACACCAAAGCCAGCGCCGGCACCAACATCATGGCCGCGCCCATTCAATACCTTGGCATGGACGCCAAGGACATGAAGTACCGCTACAACTGGAACGCGCCGATCATCTGGAGCAAACACGAACCCGGCGTGTACTACCACGGTTCGCAGTACGTGCTGAAGACGGCGGACATGGGCAAGAACTGGAAAGAGGTGTCGCCTGACCTGACTCGCAACGACAAGGCGAAGCAGGGCAAAGGCGGTGGACCGTTCACCAACGAGGCTGTGGGCGCCGAAAACTATGGGACGCTCGCCTACATCGTTGAATCGCCGCACGAAAAAGGCGTGCTTTGGACCGGGAGCGACGATGGCCTGGTGCAGGTAACAAGGGATGGCGGAGCAAGCTGGAAGAACGTGACTCCGCCGGGATTGGCTGAGTGCCTGATCAATGCCATCGAAGTGTC
>JBKJQX010000006.1:0-5814 GCA_046594875.1 Vicinamibacterales bacterium | reverse complement strand
GGAATCCTCGAGAGAATTGTGTGGAAGGAGAATGCCATAATTCGGGCCGTCCACGGAGGTCCTCATGTCCGCACGTTTTGTTCTGGTCATCGTTTTCGCCGCGTTCGTCACATTGGCCGAGCCATCGGCGCAGATTCCACAGGGCGTCTTTACGGAAAGCTTTCCGCCCGAGGAGTTTGCGGGCCGGCGCGATAGGGTGTTTGACGCCATCGGAGATGGGGTGGCCATCCTGCAGGGCGCGGTCGAGAAGTCGGCCGAGTTGGCGTTTCGTCAGGGGACGCAGTTCTATTACCTGACCGGCGTTGAGGTGCCGCGCGCCATTCTGGTGATGGATGGTCGGACGAAGCGATCGACGGTCTATATTCCGGCGGCGGGGTTCCGCATCAGGGCGCTCGGGGTGTCGCTGGTGCCGGGCGACGAGGCGGCGAAAGTCACAGGACTCTCTGCCGTGCTTCCACGAGAGGCCTTTGCCGAGGCTGTGGCCGCCATCGGCCGCGATCGTCGGACGATTTTCACGCCGGCGGCCGGCGACAGCGTCGGGGGTGGGTCGCGTGGTGGAGTGGCCGGCTTCGCGACGGCCACCAAGAACGACCCGTGGGATGGTCGTGAGTCTCGAGAGACAGCATTCCTGGCGAACCTCCGGACGGCCATGAACTGGCCGGACCTCGCGGTGCAGAATCTCGATCCGATCATCGACCGTTTACGGGTGGTCAAGAGCGCGCGTGAGATCGCGATCATCCGCGAAGCCACGCGGCAGGCCGGCGTGGGCATCATGGAAGCGATGCGCGAGGCCGAGCCCGGCCTGTACGAGTACGAATTGCAGGCGGCGGCGGAGTATGTGTTCAAGAAAGGCGGCGCGCAGGGCGCGGCGTATTTTGCGCTGGTGGCGACGGGTCCCAACACGGTGTACTCGCACTATCACAAGGGGACAAGGAAGCTGGCCGCTGGCGACCTTGTGCAGTTCGACTACGCGCCTGACTTTCAATACTACGTGTCGGACGTGACGAGAGTGTTCCCGGCCAACGGCACATTCACGCCAGTACAGCGCGAGTTCTACACGGTCTACCTGAAGATGTATCAGGCGCTGATGAGCGTCATCAAGCCCAATGTGCCTGTGCGCGACCTGCTGCAGGAGGCCGGGCGCAGGATGCAGGCGATTGTGGCGGGGACGAAGTTCGCGAACCCGTCGATTCAAGCTGCGGCACTGGCGTTTGCGAACCGGTACGCCTCAAGCACGGGGTCGAGCTTCGGTCACTCGATCGGCCTCGAAGTGCATGACGTGGGCCGGGGGCGGCCGCCCGAGGGCACCCTGGTGACGCTCTCTCCGGGGCAGCTCTTCACCATCGAGCCGGCAATGCACGTGCCTGACATGGGACTCTCAATGCGGTTGGAAGACGCGTTGCTTGTGACCGAGACGGGTTACGAGAATCTGTCGGCGTTCGTGCCGCTTGAAATTGCGGCCATCGAGAAGCTAATGACTGAGCCCGGCGTGACTGCCCTGCTCAAGGCACGCAAAGTCAAGTGATATCATACCTGGCGCTTGTGTGATATCATTTTGACGTGGCCAGGACCGTTGGTCGATCAACCCCAATTGCGCGGGTATTACTGCGCTTGCCGGCCGATCTGCATCGAACGTTGACGCGGGCGGCCGCGTCCAGTGGCCTCTCGTTTAATGAGTTGTGTGTGCGTCGCCTGCGGGCGCCCGCGCATCCAGAGGACAGCTCGGGCGCACGGTCGTTGGTGGTGGACCGCGCGAGGTCGGCCTTCGGCGCTCACCTTCGCGGGGTGGTGGCGATGGGATCGTGGGCGCGCGGAGACGCGGCGGCAGACTCCGACATCGATGCCTTGATCGTGATCGACCCAGGCGTCGAGCTCACGCGCGATCTGTACCGCACCTGGGATGAGGTGCCGCTCGCGTTCGAGGGCCGGACGGTCGACGCCCACTTTGTGCACGCGCCGGCGCCCGGGGCGCCGGTCACCGGGCTGTGGTGTGAGGCGGCTGTTGACGGCGTGGTGTGGTACGACATGGACGGCGCCCTCACGAATCGTCTGGCGGACGTACGACGAACCATCGCAGCGGGCCGGGTGGTGCGCGCGTCTTCGCACGGTCAGCCGTACTGGAAGGGAGCCGCATAATGCGCAATCGCGATCTGGCCGCCGATCATCTGCGCCGCGCCGGGGCAAGGCTGCGCGCGCTCGATGTCTTGTTCGACAGTCAGAGCTGGGCCGACGTCGTGCGCGAATCGCAGGAAGTAGTGGAACTCGCGCTCAAGGGGCTGTTGCGCGCGAGTGGTGTGGAACCGCCGCGCATTCACGATGTGGCGGACGTCCTGCTGGCCGAGCGCGCTCGCCTGCCGGCCGATCTCCTGCCTCATGTGGATCGACTTGCGGCCGTCTCGCGCGCGTTGCGCCGGGATCGCGAACTGGCGTTTTATGGCGCAGAGGACTTGACGCCATCAACGTTCTACCGGGAAGCGGACGCCATCCTCGCGCGCGACAGCGCCCGGGATGTAGTGGCCAGTGTCCGGCCCCACGTCACGGACTAGCGAGGCGGCAACGGCGCGCTCCGGAGCGCTTCGATCTCGCGCAACATGCCGGCCACCATCGCTTCCACCACGACGCGGCCTTTCTCGCGCGTGGCCAGCGTGGCATCGCCATAGATGCCCGTCGGTGAATATCGGCCAACGCCACGACCCTGCACCCGTGTAAGGCCGCCGCGGCCGCCCTCGCGCGGACTGATGTCTTTCGCGGCCTTGCTCATGTCCACGCGCTCGGGTGCGATGTAAAGCATCATCGACGTCTCGATCTCATCCGCGTGTGTGCCTTCCGGTTGCTGTTTCACTGTCGCCTCAGCGGTTGTCGCAATCGTCAGCACATCGGTGTATCGCATCAGCACACCGGCGGCCGCCAGCGCCGCCGCGCTCTCCTTGAGTGGCACCAGTGTGGACACGCCGGTGTTCAGTACGTAAAACCGTTTCGGCCCATACGGCGCCAGACTGTTCACGATGTCCACGACCACGTCACGGGCGGTCTCCTGACGCAGGTGCGTGGACCCTGGGTACTCCAGGAACGCCGGATAGTAGTGATAGGTAATCGTGGGCGCCACCACGACGTTGCTGGCGGCCAGGACCCTGCGTTTGAAGTACTCGGCGAGTTGGTAGTCGTTGTCGAGACGAAGATGCGGGCCATGTTCCTTCGACCCGGCCCCAAGTGGAATGACCACGATCTGGTCGCCGGCCAGTGCCTTCTCAGCTTCAACCCACGTCAGATTGGCCAACTCAACACCGCGTTGCTGACCGAACACGGGCACTACGGCTAAAAGCACCAGAACCGATGGGAGTACACGCATAGCGGATGATACCGTGAGCTTCACCTGTCTCTATCGGAGCGACTTGCTGAGGCTCAGCGCCTCGGCATGCACCACCAACTCCATCGCGGACTGAAACGGCATGGTCAGTACGTGCTCAAGCTCGACCAGCGCAAGCTGAGGCCGCTTCGTGTCGCGATACAGGCGCGCGAGCTGCAAGTGATGGTCGCTCACCTCGGGCACCTGACGCTCCGCAAATATCAGGTCGCGTTCGGCATCCACCCAGTTCGCCTTCTTGAGCTCTCCGCCGCCAAGGAGACTGGTCGCGAACCAACGTGTGAGTCGGCTCATGCGGAGCACTCCGGCAGTGAGCCGGCCCCGCATGTGACGAGCGCGGCCGTGCTCGGGATCGAGCCCCAGCGTCGCATCCAGCTCCTTTTTCAGGTCAGAAGCAATCGCGACCTTCGTTCGGCCGCCTTCGCGTTCCGCCCGCAGCCCGAGCACCACCGCTAACGCGAACCGGCGGCCAACCTCGCCTTCATGCCCGGCCACGGCATTGCGCGCCTGGACTTCAGCGCCTTTGAGCAGTTCTTTGGTGCGGTCTTTGTCCGTTTCGGCGATGGCACGCTCGACGGCCATCCACACGGCGTCGGGCACGCCGGCCACGACCCACACCGGCCGCACGAGCGAGGCTGGGGCCATCTGGGCGAAGGCAACCAGCACCACGAGCCCGAACGTTGCGGTCAGACCATCACCTGGCGTGGAGCATGCGCCCTGGTGGCGTCGAAGTCAAAGGTTGAAAACCGGCAAGGCGCCATAACAGTGCGGGGTCGTACATCCTGCCGTTGGTGACAACGAAGCGTGTGCGCCTGATCGCCGAGATGTTCACAAGCGGATCGGCCTCGAGCACAACCAGATCTGCGCGTTTGCCCAGTGCGACCGTGCCGAGTTCCGCACCCAGATCAAGCGCGCGCGCTGAGACACTTGTCGCCGCCTGAATCGCCTGCAGCGGCGTCAATCCCGCCTGCACGTAGAGTTCCACTTCACGCAGCAGACTGTAGCCAGGCAGCGCGCCATCGGTACCGGTCACGATTGGCACGCCCTTGTCGTGGAGAGCCTTCAGTATCGATGGCCCGCGCGGTATAGAATCTCTTGCCGGTACCGCAGGCGCCGCTTGCGCCGGTCGCGGATTGTTGAGAACACTGCGATAGTTCGCCGCTAGTGCATACGGCGCGTTGGCGATGCCAGGCTCGATGGTCTCGGCGCCCACGTCACGCGGACGACCGAGCAATTCGCCCCAGGCCTGCGTCGGATCGATCACGGTGTGGCGCTCGGCCAACAGCGCGATGATGCGGTCGGTCTCGGTGGTGCCTGGCTGGCCGCGCACCGGTTGATGCGCCACCTGATCCATCCCCGCAAGCACCGCCTTCTCGAGGCCGAGCGACGTGGGCACGTGGCCCGTCACCGGCATCTTCAACTCGTGCGCACGCGCCGTGATCGCGGCCACCACGTCAGGCTGCACCAGGCTGTAGAGCTTCATCTGGCTGAAGCCCAGGGCCTTGTAGCGATCGACAATCGCGCGGCCCTCGGCAGGAGTGGACGCCACCACCGTCCCGAATCCGCCCTCACCCGGACCATCCACAAGTCCTGCGAGTTCGACCCGGGGCCCGAGGCCGCGGCCAGAGGCAATCTCGTTTCGGAACGCGCTCAGGAACCCCGCTTCCCCACCCATATCTCGAATGGTCGTGACGCCCGCCGCCAGGTACGCCGGCGCCCATTCGATCTGCGAGGCATGCGCGTGCATGTCGATCAATCCAGGAATGATCGTCGCGCCGCTCACATCGATCACGCGAATGTCCGACGGCAACCTCACGCTCGCCCGCGGCCCGACGCCGGCGATGCGTCCATTCCGCACCCACACCACGCCATCCTCGATCACCGGCACGTCGTCGCCCGTGATGATGCGGGCGCCTGAAAGCGCGTATACACCAGACGCCGTCGGGGTCGTCGTGCTCGCGAAGCCTGCGAGATCGGCCATGCGATCACGCACGGAGCTCGCCTGGAGCGCCGGCAGTGCCGCCACCAAATCCTCGCGTACGGCTTCAAACGGAAGAATGTGGATGCGCGACACCAGCGCGGCAAACGCGCCTTGCGCGTCCACCCACACCGTCTCGCGACCCCACACGACGCCATCCACGCTGTAGCGACGCAGCGCCACGGTGCGGCCGCCTGCCTGCACGTCCTCCGCGCCTCGGAAGGTGACCACGATGCGGCTGTCGGCATCACCGGGCAGCAACGCGATGCTGGCGGGCCGCTTGTGACGCTCCCAATAGTCGATGAGCCATGCGCGGGCCGAGACGGGCGCCCAGCTTCTGGCCGGAAACCACGCAGCCGGGAGCGCCACATCCGTCGTCTCGCCCATCGACGTCACCCGCGCGGTCGGGCCGGTGACGGTGACTTCCGCGTCCACGTTCACGAACCGGTAGCTCTTGCCAGCGGCTTTGAAG
>JBKJQX010000040.1:0-4427 GCA_046594875.1 Vicinamibacterales bacterium | reverse complement strand
CCGGATGATCCTTGATGGTGTCGGGTTGATGGGCACCGGAGGCCATACCGTGAACGAAACAGCGGACTTGCGCACACTGCCGTCGATGGCCAAACGCATGGCGGTGCTGATCGCGCGGTTGCATCGCGACGGGGCGAAGTAGTGCCTGGTCTATATGACATTGAGGTGACCCGAATCGACGGCACGACCGCGTCGATGTCGGAGTACCGGGGCAAGGCCCTGCTCGTGGTCAACGTGGCGAGCGAGTGCGGCTATACGCCGCAATACGAGGGCCTGGAGGCTCTGTATCGCGAGTTCAAGGACCGGGGCCTGGTGGTGCTCGGGTTTCCCTGTGACGAATTCGGCGGGCAGGAACCCAGCGGCAACGAGCAGATTCTGGATTTCTGCATGGCGACGTTCGATGTCACCTTCCCGATGTTCGCGAAGATCGGCATCAAGGGCGCGAACGGCCATCCGTTGTTCAAGTGGCTGGCCTCGCAGAAGGCGGGCATCCTCGGCATCGGCGCCATCAAGTGGAACTTCACCAAGTTCCTGGTGGATGCCGGCGGCACTGTCGTGAAGCGGTACGGATCGGTGGATACGCCAGCGCAGATCCGCAAAGACGTGGTGAAGTTGCTCGTGACCGATGACGCTGCTGCTCATACATCACGCTGAGGCGGTGGGGCCCGAGGTTGATCCGCAGCGACCCCTTTCCACGCCGGGCTACGAACACGCCTTACGGTTGGCGCTGACCGCACAACAATACGGCGCGGCGCCGGCAGTGATCTGGCACAGCGGCAAGTTGCGCGCACGACAGACCGGAGAAGCGTTCCTTCGTAACTGTGCGCCGTTTGCCCAGTTCAAGATGGTGCGCGGACTCAGTCCTGATGATGCCCCCGGCATCATCCACACAGCGATTCAGCAGGAGTCCAGGGACCTGGCACTTGTGGGCCATTGGCCCTCCCTGCCGGCGCTCTTGCGCCTGTTGTCTCCCTCAAGCGCGCCCATGCCTCAGCACGGCGCCGTGGCCCTTGTCAGCGACGACCACGGCCTGACGTGGTCGGAGACATGGCGAAGTTGAGGATCGCCTCCTCGACGATAGCCAGAATCACAGCCGGTCGGCGGGGCTCTGGACGCCGAGTGCTCCACGCTGCAATACGTGTGTGTAGATCATCGTGGTGCTGACGTCGGCGTGGCCGAGCAGCTCCTGAACCGTGCGGATATCGTAGCCGTCTTCCAGCAGGTGCGTACGCGTTTTCCGAGACCGGCGGCGCGGGCGGCCCGGCTGACTTCCCTCTGGATGGCGGTGTCGTGCAGATGGAAGCGCGAGGGCGGGCCCCAGCGGGCGTCGCGGCAGATCCTGCCGGCTGGAAACAGGAATTGCCACGGCCAGCTCTTCGCCGCGCCCGGGTATTTCCGGTCGAGCGCGTCCGGCAAGGCGACTGCGCCGAGTCCCCGGCTCAGGTCCGCAGTGTGCAGGCGTCGCACGACCTCCAGGTGGTCAAGGAGTTTGCCCTTCACAAGGGCTGGAAGAGGAACGGCCCGGTCTTTTTGTCCTTTACCGCGGCGAACAAGGATCTGCTGTCGATCGAAGTCAAGGTCCTTGATGCGCAGTTGCAGTGCTTCGTTCAATCTGAGGCCCGCGCCGTAGAGCAGTGCCGCGACCAGCCAGGCGACTCCGGACAGTTGACTGAGGACCGTTCTGACTTCCGGACGAGACATCACCACTGGCAGGGTGGTGGGCATTCGTCCGCGCGGAAGGTCGCCCAAGGCCGCGAGGTCCCGCTTGATGACGTGTTTGTAGAGAAAGAGGAGGGCGGCGAGGGCTTGATTCTGTGTCGAGGCGGCGACGGATTGATCGACGGCCAGGTATGTCAGGAAGGCCTTGATGTCGCTCTCGCTCATGTCGCGCGGATGGCGCTTGTCGTGAAACAGGATGTAGCGGCGGACCCATGTGGTGTAGGCATCGGCAGTGCGGGGGCTGTAGTGCCCGAGGCGGAGGGCATCGCGCAACTGATCGAGGAGCTTGGCAGGGCGTGGGGCCTCGGCGGGCACGCCACGCTCATTGAAAGAATTGTGCCATTGGCCAGAGTTCGCTGCAGCGAGTGATTTGTGCGGGTACCCCCGATCGATGATTGTCGGCGTGGGTATCGACTGCCCGCCAGCAGCGCGACCGGGTATCGCGCGGGCCCTGCGCAATCTGAGTGCCACCCTTACGCAGACGAGCGCCATAATCGCAGGCTTGGCGAATATCGCGACCCAAGTCCCATTGGAAGGGGTCGTCCCGAAGCATGCTAAGCTCCCGCCGTTCAGGGGTTTGGGTCCCCAGATCGTCGGCCATGCCGTATCTTTATGAGTGACAAGATTCGCAGGTACGACCCTGGCGACTTGCAGGTCCAATAGTAGTTAGCCAGGCAAACATCAGCGGGACACCGGACAGGACAATCATGAAGCTGGTCATTGGAGTGGTGGTCGTTGCAGTGGCCCTCGGAATGTGGGCCGGCTTTCGGGCGTCCGAGAGTGTGTCGGTGATGGCCCAGGTCGATAAAGTCTTCGCCGTCTTCATCACACTCCAGTTCATTGCTTCTCTGTGGATGTGGTATCGAGCGCCAGGCGGTTCTGGCGACGCGATGGTCGCGCCAACGCTCGTGTTGGTTTCGGTGGCGCTGCTGCTCGGTGTCCTGCCGCGCGCACTATGGCCTGAATCGGATGTAATTCGCCATGGCGGGACGGTTGCGAGCGGCGCTCTGTTATTGACTTTCGTGGTCGTCCAGGTTCGGCGACGTCGGCTCCGTCGTTCGACTAATGGCCGCTGATGCCCGGTTGATGACGGCAATACGCAGGGCTGTCTAACTTGCCGTGCAGCCGACGTCGGCGCGTGTAATGGTGTGCGCCGCCGCGGCTGACGGCTCTCGTTAGACGGCTGACCAACCACCGAGGCAGGACGACCGGACAAAGAGAAAGTGGGCATGAACGTTCGCGATGTTCTGCTTGGCGAGTCTGTGCGATTCGTTCGTGAGGCTCAACAGACTCCTGGTGTCCTCCGCATCGCCCTACTCGGCTCAATTACCAGTG
This sequence comes from Vicinamibacterales bacterium, assembly GCA_046594875.1. Taxonomy (GTDB): domain Bacteria; phylum Acidobacteriota; class Vicinamibacteria; order Vicinamibacterales; family SCN-69-37; genus SYFT01. The sequence continues at coordinate 1,373 of JBKJQX010000040.1, read as the reverse complement.
CGAAAGTGGCGCCGAAAGACATCGATTTCTTGGTCACGGTGGCGGAGGACTGCGACTTGGTCGTCTTGGCACTTCATTCGCGCCGCTTGAAGGGGCGACTTCAGGGATACAACCGTACAGCGGATGTGTTTCTCGCCGATCCCCACGGTCGCTATCTTGGGCGGGTGTGTAGCTGGCGTGAGTGCCGGCCGGGCAAACGGGCGTCGTGCGACGCGCTGCATTGTGGGCAGCGCCCACATTTACATGACGACATCGGCGCCGTTCGACTGGCGCCCGAGTTGGTGGCAGCGCCACCGTTGGTCGTGTGGCCGGCCGTGGTCCGGCACGCCCCACTCCCGGCTGATGTCGAGGCTTGGGTTTCAACCGTCTCGCACGCCGTCTAACACGCCGTGCAGCCGACCGCGGCGCATGCGATGATGAGCGCCGCGGCGGCTGACGGCTACCGTTAGACGGACCGAAATATGGCGGCAGGAAAGGTGGGATCCATGTCAGGCCTTCGACGCCTCGCAGTCGTTGTATCTGTACTGTGGGTGGTGGCGTGGCTGCTCATGTACATGGCCGACCCGGTTTTCAGTTGGGTGGGTTTCTCTCTTTTTGGCCTTGTCCCCGTGGGCTTGGCTTGGGGCATCGCTTGGGTGGCAGTCGGCTTTAGGCGCCGCTCAGAGTAGCGGTGGACGTTGCCACGTCGAGCAGATGACGCGGACCGATAATGCCAATCGAACGAACTGGCCATCTCAAGTACTGGGCGTCGAAGAGGACGATTATTGGCCTCGCCCTGCCCTCAGGGTGGATTCGGCTTTGCCACGTTCTGTTCGGCTCGGATGGCTCCATCTATGTCGACTGGCCAGATTTTCGAATCACTGATGGAATCCTCTCGGTGGCACGACTGGATGATCAGGGCCAAACGTCGAACACTGTGCAGTTCTTAGATCACGGGAAGGTGACCTCCCATCTTGTGAAGTTCTCTCACCACCCTGACGGACGCGTTCATTTCTCGCAGACCAAAAAGGTCAGACCCCAAGTCTTCCGCAACGCCAGGTTCCCCTTGGACGGTCCTATCGGAAGGTTACTTGAAGTCAGTGCAAATCGGCCGACCGACGGCTTTCAACTGCGACGGGAAGCGCGGCGCGGGAAGCCGCACCTGCTGTTCAGGTACCGTACAGATCCAGCGTCGGTCGTGCTTGTGTTTGAATGGCGCCGCAAGACGGACGTGTCGAGCTGGAACAAGGGGGCGCCCTTGGGACCGAAGGCTCAACTGTTTCACAAGGCCTCAATGAGCGAATGTTCGGCCTTCTTCGTCGGGCAGCCAACTGGGTTGCCCTTCCATAATCACGTGCTGGTCGTTACCTGTCGAACTGCGGGCCCCTTCCAGG
>JBKJQX010000027.1:0-5311 GCA_046594875.1 Vicinamibacterales bacterium | reverse complement strand
CTCCACCGCCTGGGTATTCAGGCGTTCGAGCCCGTCCTCGTCGAGGGCAAGGCGATCCGGATTCATCCGCTCGTCTGCACCGCCTTCAACGCCGACTTCGACGGCGACCAGATGGCCGTGCACGTGCCGCTCTCACCCGAGGCGCAGATTGAAGCCTCGGTGCTGATGATGTCGTCGAACAACATCCTGTCGCCGGCCTCGGGCCAGCCGATCGCGGTGCCCTCGCAGGACATCGTGTTGGGCTGCTACTACCTGACCAAGGCCAAGGTGGGCGCCAAGGGCGAAGGCCGTGCGTTCGCCACAGCCGATGACGTGTTGCTGGCGCTCGACGCCGGTGAAGTGGAAACGCTCTCGCCCATCCGCCTGCGGTACACGGGTCGTCTGATCGACCTGACCGTAGCGCGCGATTCGCAGGACGTGCTCGACGCCGCCGAAACCGTGGTGAAGAACAGCATCATCACGACCACCGTGGGACGCGTCATCTTCAACTCGGCACTGCCGCCCGAGATGCCGTTCATCAACGGCCTGCTCAAGAAGAAGGGCCTGCAGCAGACGGTGCGTTATTGCCACCTGCGGTACGGCCTGGAACCGACCGTGCGGATGCTCGACAGCCTCAAGAGCACGGGCTTCCTGTACGCCATGAAGTCGGGCATCTCGATCGGCATCGACGACCTCATCATCCCGGAGAAGAAGGGTGCGCTCGTCGAAGAGGCCCGCGCCGAGGTGATCAAGGTTGAAGGCCAGTATCAGGATGGCGCCATCACCAACGGCGAACGCTACAACAAGGTCATCGCCATCTGGTCTGAAGTGACCGAGACGATCGCCGACGCGATGTTCGGGGAGATGGAGGCGCTCGACAAGTCGGGGCGCAGCTTCAACCCGGTGTACGTCATGGCCGACTCGGGCGCCAGAGGCAGCAAGCAGCAGATTCGACAGCTCGCCGGCATGCGCGGCCTGATGGCGAAGCCGTCGGGCGAAATCATCGAGTCGCCCATCACGGCGAACTTCCGTGAAGGCCTCACCGTGATGGAGTACTTCATCTCCACGCACGGCGCCCGTAAGGGGCTGGCCGACACGGCGCTCAAGACCGCCGACTCGGGTTACCTGACCCGTCGTCTGGTGGACGTGGCGCAGGACGTGATCATCTCGGAAGTGGATTGCGGCACGCTCGACGGGCTGGAAGCCCGGGCCATCATCGACTCCGGCGGTGAGATCGTCGAACGCCTTGGCGACCGCATCATCGGCCGTGTGGCCCTTGAGGCGATTGCGGACCCGTCGTCGGGCGAAGTCATCGTGGACGCGGCGGTCGAAATCGACGAGGCGTTGGCAGACAAGATCGAAGACGCCGGCATCGAGCGCGTCAAGATCCGGTCGGTGCTGACGTGCGCGGCCCGGCGCGGCGTCTGCGCCAAGTGCTACGGTCGCGACCTTTCCACCGGCAAGATGGCCGAAATGGGCCTGGCGGCCGGCGTCATTGCCGCGCAGTCCATCGGCGAGCCCGGCACACAGCTGACGATGCGGACGTTCCACATCGGCGGCACGGCGTCGCGCGTCTCCGACCAGTCCACGGTCGAGACCCGGCACAAGGGCACGGTCCGCTTCGACGGTCTGCAGACGGTGGCGGGCCGCGAAGTCACGGCGGCGGGACAGACACTCATTGTCATGAACCGCAACGGCTCGATCAACATCGTGGACGACAAGAACGTGGTGCGCGAGCGTTACTCGGTGGTCTACGGCGCGCGCCTCAAGGTGCGCGACGGTCAGCACGTCGAAAAGGGCCAGGTCCTGGTCGAGTGGGATCCCTACACGTTCTCGATTCTCACCGAAGCCTCGGGCCAGGTGCGGTTCAAGGACATCATCGACAAGGTGACCGTCCATGAGGAAGTGGACGAAATCACGGGCATGTCGCGTCTGATCATTGTCGACTCGCCGGATGAGAAGAAGCAGCCGGCGATCGAAATCGTGGCCGCCGAAGCCGGCGACTCGAATGCGCACGCCAAGGTGCTGAACCGGTACCACATGCCGTCGAACGCCCACCTCATGGTGGGCAACAACGACATGGTCATGCCGGGTGACGTCATCGCGAAGATCCCGCGTGAAACGACCAAGACCAAGGACATCACGGGCGGTCTGCCGCGCGTGGTCGAACTGGTGGAAGCGCGCAAGCCGCGTGAAACGGCCGTCATCTCGGAAATTGACGGCGTCGTCCGCCAGGGCGGCATCGTCAAGGGCATGCGCAAGATCCTGGTCGTGCCCGACGATGGTGGCGAGGCCAGGGAATACTCACTGCCGCGCGGCGTGCATGTGAACGTGCAGGAAGGCGATCGTGTGCAGGCGGGCGAGCCGCTCATGGACGGACCGCGCAACCCGCACGACATCCTCGCCGTGCTCGGTGAAAAGGAACTGCAGTCGTACCTGGTCAACGAGATCCAGGAGGTCTATCGTCTGCAGGGCGTCGGCATCAACGACAAACACATCGAGGTCATCGTCCGGCAGATGATGCGATGGGTGAAGGTCGAGGATGTGGGCGAGACCGAGTTCCTGATCGACGAGCAGGTGGAGAAGGTGCGGTTCCAGGAAGAGAACGAGCGTATATTGACGCTCGGACTGCAGCCGGCCAAGGGCCGTCCGCTGCTGCTGGGGATCACGAAGGCGTCGCTCTCGACGGATTCGTTCATCTCGGCCGCATCGTTCCAGGAAACCACGCGCGTGCTTACGGAAGCGTCGATTTCAGGCAAGGTGGACTACCTGCGCGGCCTGAAGGAAAACGTCACGATGGGCCGTCTCATTCCGGCCGGCACCGGCTTCGACGTGTATCGTCGAGTCCGCGTCGCTCCGGACGAACCGCCGCCACCGCCACCGCCGTCTCCGGAAGAACTGGAACTGCAGCGTGAGATGGACGACCTCACCGACGCGGACTACATGTTCCGCGACGAAGGGGAGTAGGGACGTACGTAGCTCGGCCTGAACTTCAAGGCCGAGGCATCGAATCGGGTAATCGACGGGCGCGGAGGGGACACCTTCCGCGCCCGTTTTGTCTGTGTGCCTGGACGTCTGTGAATGTCCGGATCGCGCAGGGCGTCGTCGCGCTCATCGCGGCGGTGCGCCTGGCTGCCAGAAGGCCGTGTGGGCCGCCGTTCGGCGGATGCGGTATCGTTTCTCCATGACGTATGCGCAGACGGATCTCCAGGACGGTACGGGGGCCATGGCGATGACCGGCCAGACCGCGACCGTCAACTACACCGGTTGGCTATATTCGGAGACCGAGCCCGACAACAAGGGCACCCAGTTCGATAGCTCGGTGGGCCGGGGGCCGTTCTCGTTCAAGCTCGGTTCAGGGCAAGTGATTCGGGGCTGGGACCAGGGCGTCCAGGGCATGAAGGTCGGCGGGCAACGACGCCTGGTGCTGCCGCCCGAATTCGCGTATGGCGCACGCGGCGCGGGACGGGTGATCCCGCCGAACGCGACGCTGGTCTTTGACGTGGAATTGCTGGGAGTTTCGTAAGGCCGTGTCGGACATCGTTCAGGACGATCGAGGTCAAGGTCATCAACATCGACCCGTCGGGCAAAGTGCGCCTGAGCCGCAGCGCCGCGACGAAACTCGGTGCCATGCGCGTGGTAGCTCCAATCGCCCATGGAGCTACTGACCCACGACCTCAGAGCCCCTGAGTTCCGTTCCTGAGCCGCCCAATCGACGGGCGCGGAGGGGACACCTTCACGTCCCCGCCGATGTGACCGAAGCCGCCGTGCTGACCGACTATGCAGTGTCGGCCAGGTACTCGGGGCCAGCCGAGGCGGTCAGCATCGCCGATCATGTCGAAGCGGTCCGCCTCGCGGACGCCGTCGTGGCATGGGCTGGGTCTACGATCGACTCGGTCAAATAGGCGCTGCCGTCGAACGCCAGCCGTCATCTCGGAAATTGACGGCGCTGTCCGCCAGTGCGGCATCATCGCGCGTCCAGCCGATCACTGAGCCGCGCCACGGGCGTCGCCGTATCAACAGCAGCCGCAGCATCCGACAGCGTCTGCTTGATCTCGTCCGGTAGCGCACCAAGGTCTCCATCGTCGAAGTACGAGAGCGCCTTGAGCGTGATGAGTGGTGCGAAGTCGGAATACAGCGCTTGCGCCGCTCCGAGCGCAGTCGGGAGTGAGATGCCGTGCGCCAGAAGAGTCGCCAGATCGAGATAGTCCTTGCGCTCGGCTCGCACCTGAACCACCCGGACCTTCTGCGCGGCCAGGTCGAGCAGCGATGCGACATGCACCCCGGTATCGTCACAGACAGAAAGCTCGCCGACTCGCCCGAGTGACAGACCTCCGAAGAACGACACCTTTACTCGACCCGATCGATCGACCAGATAGGTGGCGGTTGATGGCGCTGCCTGAATCAGTTCCGCGTCGGCAAGAAATGGAAGGGCCGTGCGAAGGGAGTGCGCGTCCAGCGGTTCGTTGGAAAAGAAGTCGAAGTCCTCAGACTTCCGGCTCCCGGTTCGCAAGGCGAGCGCGGTGCCGCCGTACAACACGAACGATGGGGGAACGCCTCTGCCACATTCGTCCCACAAGCGCCGCTGCGCCGGCGGAAGGACGTCCAGTCGCGGCGTGAACGTATTCACGGCAGTTGCCTGGATGGCAGCGGCCCGGCGGCTCCGGGGCCCAGCCTGTGATGCCAGTAGTGCCACGATCGCGGGTCGAGCACCCCTGGCGCCGCAGCCCTCAGCGCGTGCGCAAGACGGGCAGTGCCAAACGTCGCCTGAACGTAGTTGACGTCGGCCAGATCGCCCAACGCCATGACCCGGCAGAGAAAGGCATCCTCGCGCGAGAGCACCTGGTCTGGCGGCTCCCACCAGACCACCCGGGACGCGATGCGCCGCAACTCTGAACTCATGGCCACAGCTTAACGCACGATGGAGTTCCCAGGATTTTGTGGACAGTCTGAAGGCGAGCACGTTGCTCTCCTCAAGAGGTCCCGGCGGGCGAGCATCAAAACGTCGATCTGAATCCGCCCGATCACCCGATGTGGAATACCATGTTCCCGGTGACCCGGCTGCCGCAGATGGCGTCGATCATGACGTGGCGGCGCCGCCCGAAGCCCGCGGCATCGCCGACGCGAAGGCGGTCGGCATCGACATCCTGCTCTACGCGATGACGCACTGACGCATGACCGCACTCCTGCTGTGGATCTACGCGCTCTCGGGTGTGGCCGCGCTCATCTACCAGATCGTGTGGCAGCGGTGGCTCGTCTTCACCGTCGGGCTCTCGACCGTGAGCATCGGCATCATCGTGGCCGGGTTCCTGTCGGGGCTCGGCGTGGGGTA
>JBKJQX010000235.1:0-5175 GCA_046594875.1 Vicinamibacterales bacterium | reverse complement strand
CGCGCGATCAGCACCGCCATGCGTTTGGCCATCGACGGCAGTGTGCGCAAGTCCGCTGTTTCGTTCACGGTATGGCCTCCGGTGCCCATCAACCCGACACCATCAAGGATCATCCGGGCCTGTCCGGCGATAAACGACACGTCGGCCGCACCCGCCTTGTCGGGATCAACCGCCACCACTGTGCCCGCGCCAACGTCGAGACTCGCGCGGTTATACAGAGTCAGCAGCCGTTCGTTGCCCGGCGTGGGCGCCAACGGCGGGTACCCATCATCAAAAATCAGCGTCGCGCTGGTCTGAGGCAGCGACGTCGAGACGATGTCCTGCATCGCCTTTTTCGCTGCGGCGAACTGCTCCTGCGACAGCGCACGCAGGTCGCCCACCACCACCGTGTGTTCGGCAATGACGTTACTTTTACCGAAGCCAGTCCCCTTCGAGGTCGGCGCATCGAAGTCCACCGACGTGCCCCCGAGCATCACGCCGGGGTTGAACGTCAGATGGGGCTGACCGGCCAGTTTCTCCCGAAACGCATTGAGGATTCGCGCGGCTTCAAACACGGCACCGTAGCCATTCTCCGCATTGAAGATCTGCGACGAATGCGCGGGCTTCCCCTTCACCCGCAACTCCCAATTCGTCGTCCCCCGCCGCGCGATGACGGCCGTCGCCGGATTCCCGTCACCATCCTCGAACCCGATCGCCACGGCTGCGCCCTGCGCCGCCTTGACCAGCGCCGCGCGCGACGTGGCGAGCGGCCGGCCCGCAGACTCTTCATCACCGGTCATCACCACCACGATGTTCATGGACGTCAGCAGGCCCACCGACTGCAGCGCCTTCAACGCCTGGAGCATGACGACGTTGCCGCCTTTCATGTCGGTGATGCCTGGCCCTTTGGCGGCCATGGCACTGACGCGTTCAAACTTCTGAAAGGGGCTGTCCGCCTCGAACACCGTGTCGAGATGTCCGATCAGCAGGATACGAGGCCCCGGCCCTGGGTGGTCTGCCACGAGGTGACCCGCGCGGCCGAACGGTGTGCCATCCACCCATTCGGTCCTGAAGCCGAGCGCGTCGAACTCCGAACGGAACGCGGCGCCAACCGCGCGCACGCCCACGAAGTTCATCGTGCCGCTGTTGATGTTCACGACCCGCTCGAGCAGCGCAAGCGCCCGATCGTTGTCGGCGTCGACGAACGCCGCCAGGGCGCGTTCGTCAGTGGTGAGTGTTCCAGATTGCGGCAGCGCGGCAGTCATGGCGAGGACGAGGAGCAGGCGGACGATCATGGGGCATCCTACCAGTCAAGGCGACCAAAAACGACCTTCGAGGTACGACCTCAGAGGCCTTACCACCTGAAAGTGGTACCGGCGGCCTCACGCGCCAGCGCCACGCGCGCGACTTCAGCGATGGGGCGAGAGAGATACGGAATGTCGATGCGATGCGCACCGGCACCGGCGGTGTCGACGCGAAGGCATGCCATGGACCAGCGCCGGTCGAACGGCGACTCTTCAAGATCAACCACCTGGATCTTGTCGAGTGGCACCACCGTCACGGCGCGGCGAATCCAGCCGCTCCTGAATGCCATCACGCGATCGGTGCGCGCCCAGCCAAGGCTCCTGACGTAGAGCCGCGCCGACACCACCCCCCACGTCGCCAGCAGAAGGCCAACGCCCGCCCCCCAGAGGCCACCCAGCCAGGGCGCGGTCGCGCCACCCAATACAGCAGCCCACAGCAGCGCGACGGTGCGGCGCCGGCGAAATCCGCGCCGGTCCACCGGCTGCCAGTCGAGCGCCGACAGGTCGGCCTCGGGCAACACCTCGGCCACTAGAGCCGGCAGGTCGGTCATCCTGATGATCGGGGCGATCCACTCGCGTTCGGTGGCCGATCGGCCGGTGGGACTTCCGCCGGCCGTCTCCACCCTGACCGATGCGCGGCCGGCCCACAGGTGGCCGGGCCCCCTGAAAATCTTGATCGCCTGAACTCGACGCAGGGGGATCGTGGCCGTCACTCGCGTCAGGGCACCGTATGCGATGCGCAGGTCGCCACTGTGCCGGGTCAGCGAAAACCCGTGGAGGCGCACCATGGCCCACACCATGGAAAGGATGGGTGCAATGACGAACAAGCCGACCAGCACCGACGCATACAACGGCCACGCTGTGGAGTCCCAGCCCTCGAAGCGGTCCCACACACCCGACTCGAAGAGGAGGCCCCACGCGGCACCGATCACCACCCACCCGCGGTTATCGAGCAGACCGGCCAGCGCCAGTTCTCGCGGTGGCAGTTGCACCAGTGTCCGTGCCTCGCGCGCCTGCGGCATCGGTGCGGCCTCGGGTCCTTCGGCGCCCGGTTCGACGGCCGCGGCCCCAGGGTCGGATGGCCGGCCCTCGAACACGCGTTGCCGCATTTCATCGAGCGCGGCAAACGGAAGCACGCTCAGCGTCGCCTCCGCTTCGCCCCCCGTGCCGGTCTGCACCTTGACGTCAACCACGCTGAACCATCGGTGCAGCACGTTCTGTACCGCGTCCACACTCTGGATGCGCGCGTACGGGATATGCCGTTCGTTCCTGAAAATGATGCCGGTGCGCACGACGAGTTCGGTGTCGTCGTAGCGATACGTGGACGACAGGTATCGGGCCACGGCCGCAATGGCGCCGGGCACCAGAAACACGAGCAGAAAGCGCTCGACGCTGTTGCCGCGGCTGGCGGTCATCGTGGCGAAGACGGCGGGCAGCAGGAAATTGCGCAGCTCACCGCCAAGGGCGAACAGCACCGTGAGCGGGTGAAACCGCTGGTTGGAACTGCTAGACGGCATCGCGTCCATCGCGCGGCAGCAACTGGTCGCGCAGCGCCAACGCATCCTCCCGGCTCAGTCCCGCCAGCGCCACCTGAGCATGTTCGGTGCCCGCGGTATGGACGATGAGCGTGCTCAGACCATGACTGCGTTCGATGGGCCCTTGCGACACGTCGGTGTGCTGCACACGAGTGTGCGGCACGTTGATAATGCGCCGCCAGATCACGCCGCGCCGAATCTCCAGGCCCTCGCCGTCCAGGCGGTACGACGCGTGGGCATACGCCCGGCGCGGCCACACCCAGAGCCACCAGGCCAGCAGGCCCGAACCCGCGAGCCACGCGCCTGCGCCAAGTCCCGCCATCATCCACGACGCGCCGACCGCCACTCCCAGCGACCCGAGGGCCAGCACGGCGACCGCCGAGAGGATTCCGGTTGTGATCAACCCGGCAATCTGCTGTACGTGCACCACGCGGGGATCGAGGCGATGGAAGCCATCAGGGAGCATTCCAGCGATTATTCCACTTTCTTCCTGGGTTACACTGGAAGGGATCGCTGACGTGGCTGTACGGCTGCGTCTGACTCAAGAGCGGCCACGCGGGTGTCACTTCAAATTCACCCGCGATCAGGCACCCCGTCGGCCCTCCGGATGGAGTGGGAATGGCTCGCCGTTGGATCACAGTCGACGGCAACGAAGCCGCCGCCTCAGTCGCGCATCGTTCAAATGAAGTAATCGCGATTTATCCCATCACTCCTTCGTCCACGATGGGTGAGCTGGCGGACGAATGGTCCTCCAAGGGCCGCGTCAACATCTGGGGCCAGGTGCCCAGCGTGATGGAGATGCAGTCGGAAGGGGGCGCGGCAGGCGCGGTGCACGGCGCGCTGCAAGCCGGGGCGCTGGCGACCACGTTCACCGCCAGCCAGGGCCTGCTGCTGATGATCCCCAATCTGTACAAGATTGTCGGGGAACTCACCCCATTCGCGATGCACGTGACGGCACGCACGATTGCCACTCACGCACTCTCGATTTTCGGAGACCACTCGGATGTGATGGCCTGCCGGCAAACAGGCATGGCCATGCTTGCCTCGAACACGGTGCAGGAAGCCCATGACTTCGCGTGTATCGCGCAGGCGGCCACGCTGTCTTCGCGGATCCCGTTCATGCACTTCTTCGACGGCTTCCGCACGTCACATGAGGTGGCGCGCATCGAGGAGCTCACCGACGACGACCTGCGCGTGATGTTGCCCGACGCGCTCATCGAGGCCCACCGCCGGCGCGCGTTGTCGCCCGACCATCCGGTGCTGCGGGGCACGGCGCAAAACCCCGATGTCTTCTTCCAGGCGCGCGAGGCCGCCAACAGCTTTCACACCGACTGCCCGGCGTTCGTGCAGGACGCGATGGATCGGTTCGCCGCGCTGACCGGCCGGCATTACACGCTCTTCGATTACGTCGGCCATCCAGACGCTGAACGCGTGATCGTGATCATGGGATCGGGCGCCGAAACCGTGGAAACGGTGACGTCCGCCCTGATGGCCTCCGGCGAGCGGGTCGGTGTCCTCAAGGTGCGGCTCTACCGCCCGTTCTCGGTGGACGCGTTCATGGCGGCGCTGCCGCCAACGGTCACGTCTATTGCCGTCATGGATCGCACGAAGGAGCCTGGCGCCATCGGCGATCCCCTGTTCCTCGACGTCGTCGCCGCGCTGAATGAACATGGCCAACTCCGTCCCCGCGTCATCGGCGGCAGGTATGGACTCGCCTCGAAGGAATTCACGCCGGCGATGGCCAAGGCCATCTTCGACGAGCTCAACACTCCCCGCCCGAAGTCACACTTTACGATTGGGATCAACGACGATGTGACGCATTTGTCGCTGAAGGTGGACCCCGAGTTCTCGGTGGATGCGCCTGGCGTCGTGCAGGCAGTGTTCTTCGGACTCGGCGCCGACGGCACGGTCGGGGCCAACAAGAACTCGATCAAGATCATCGGCGAAGACACGCCGAACTTCGCGCAGGGCTTTTTTGTCTACGACTCGAAGAAGTCCGGCGCCGTGACCATTTCGCACCTCCGCTTCGGGCCGAACCCCATTCGGGCGCCGTACCTCATTCGGCAGGCCAGCTTCGTGGCGTGCCACCAGTTCGACTTCCTCGACAAATACGATGTCGTGGGTTACGCCGAACCCGGCGCGGTACTTCTGCTCAACGCCCCGTATGACCAGAACGACGTCTGGGACCATCTGTCCGCAGAGGTGCAGCAGGCAGTGATCAGCAAGGGCCTGCGCCTGTATGCCATCGACGGCTACACCGTGGCACGCGAGGCCGGCATGGGCAACCGCATCAACACGATCATGCAGGTGTGTTTCTTTGCCATCTCCGGCGTGTTGCCCCGCGATGAGGCGATCGA
>JBKJQX010000010.1:0-49170 GCA_046594875.1 Vicinamibacterales bacterium | reverse complement strand
CGCCGCCCGCAAGGCCGTGGTGGGCCACGCCTTTACGCCAGACTCCCACTGGCAACACGAGTTCGACGACGCGTTTGAGCATGTGCTGACGCCGGATCAACAGACGGCGATCGCGGATATTTCGAAAGACATGGAATCCACGATGCCGATGGACCGCCTGCTCTGTGGCGACGTTGGCTATGGCAAGACAGAAGTAGCCATGCGTGCCGCGTTCAAAGCCGTCATGGACGGAAAACAAGTGGCGTTCCTTGCGCCCACTACCGTGCTCGCGTTTCAGCACGAACGCACGCTGAAAGACCGATTCGCCGGCTTCCCGGTCCGCATTGACATGGTCAGCCGGTTTCGCAGCAAGTCTGAGCAGCAGGCCTCGCTCGAAAAACTCGCGTCAGGCCAACTCGACATCATCGTCGGGACACACCGCCTGCTCTCGAAGGACGTGGCCTTTCGCGACCTTGGCCTTCTTGTGGTGGATGAAGAGCAGCGGTTCGGCGTGGTGCACAAGGAACGGCTGAAGCAGATTCGCAAAAAGGTTGACGTGTTGACGATGACCGCGACGCCGATTCCTCGAACGTTGAACATGTCGCTGGTGGGCATCCGCGACATGTCGGTGATCGAGACGCCGCCGCGCGACCGGCTCTCGATTCAGACGCACGTGGTGAAATTCGACCAGGATGTGATCACGCGCGCGATCAGGACGGAGATCGAGCGCGGCGGCCAGGTGTTCTTCGTCCACAATCGTGTGGAGTCGATCTTCTCCATCGCGGGGCTGATTCAGCGTCTGGTGCCTGAAATCAGGATTGGGATTGGCCACGGTCAAATGGGCGACGGCGAGCTCGAAAAGGTGATGGTGGACTTCGTCGCCCACAAGTACGACGTCCTCGTCTCCACCACCATCGTCGAAAACGGCCTCGATATCGGGAACGCGAACACCATCGTGATCAACCGGGCCGACCGGTATGGCTTGTCGCAGCTGTATCAACTGCGCGGGCGAGTAGGCCGTTCGGACCGTCGGGCTTATGCGTATTTGCTGATTCCGCCGGAACAGTCACTGTCGCCGATCGCCCGCAAGCGCCTGGCGGCCATCCGCGAATTCAGCGACCTGGGGTCGGGATTCAGGATTGCGGCCCTGGATCTTGAAATCCGGGGCGCCGGAAATCTTCTGGGCGGCCAGCAGAGCGGCCACATCGAAGCCGTCGGCTTCGACATGTACACGAAGCTGCTCGAAGAGACCATTCGGGAGCTGAAGGGTGAAGAGATCGAAGACGACCGTCGGACTGCCGTCAATCTGAAGCTTAATCTCAGGATTGACGAGCAGTTCATCCCCGACATGAACCAGCGGTTGGCGGCCTACAGGCGTTTGGCGAACACCCGGACAGTGTCCGAAGTTGATGAGCTAATAGCCGAACTTGGCGACCGTTATGGTCTATTGCCAGAAACAGTGACTAACATGGCCGAATACGCCAAGATCAGAACGATGGCCGATAGGCTGGGCCTGGAGACTCTGGAACGTGAAGGTCAGGCTGTAGTGTTCAGGTTCAGACAGTCAGCCAAATTGGACCCAGTCTGGCTGCTGAAAATGGTCCAAACCAGGGGCGATCTAACACTTTTGCCCCCTGCCATCCTCAAACTTGACATGACCAAGCCGGTGATCCGGCCGGCGACGGCGCCAGTCAAGCCGACTGTTCAGCCGCCCGGGCGTCTGAATCCAAAGACGACGGGGAGGGTGAAGGCGCCGGATCCGGCGCCGGGCCGCGAGTCGTGGTGGACGACCAGAGCCACGACTGGCGAGGTATCGACGGGGTTCACCAGGGAAGAAATTCTGGCTGAGGCGCCGACGGACCCGCGCGCGCCAGGCGGTATCTTTGAACGGGTACGGCAGGTGCTCGAGGAGTTGGGCCGCGGCCTCACGGGGTAAGATCAAGATTCGTAGGGCGTCCCTTCAGGGGCGCCGGGGAGCAGATTCTTGGAAATGAAGCAGCGAATGGTGATTTGCGCGGTCGCGCTGACAGTGGCGTCGGCGGGTGTACTGGCCGCGCAGGCGGCGGCGCCGCCCGTGCAGTCCAGGCCGGTGGTGTTGCAGAAGGTGCTGGTGAAGGTCAACGGGGCCATCTTCACCAAGACCGAGCTCGAAGAACTGCAAATCGAGGCGCTGCGCGAGCAGGCGCAGCGTGAGTTGACGCCGATGGATCTGCAGAACGATGCGGCGCTTCGCGAGCAACTGATCAAGATCACGCCCGAGATCATCGCCAACGCTGTGGACTATCTGATCGTGATTCAGCGGGGCCGCGAGCTGGGCCTTCGGCTGAGTGACGCCCAATTCAAGGACTACATCGAGGGCATCAAGAAAGACAATCAGCTCGACGACAAGACGTTCCAACTGGCCATGTCGCAACAGGGCATGACCATGGAGGTTCTTCGCAAGCGGCTTGAAAAGGAATACCTGCGTCAGGGTGTGATGTCGCGAGACGTGGCGCCGCGCATTGCGATTACCGAGGAAGAAGCGCGCCAGTACTACCGCGCTCACCCCGAAGAGTTCATGAAGCCGACGATGATCACGGTGCGTGAGATTTCGGTGCTCGTGCCGACCGAAGCTCGTGCAGGCGAGCAGGTCGTGAATGTCGCGCTGGACGAAGCCGCGCTCGAAAAAATCAAGGCCGCTCGCGAGCGCGCACTCAAGGGCGAAGACTTCGCGGCGCTCGTCACGGAAGTTTCGCAGTCGGGCTCGAAGGCCAACGGAGGGCTGATTGGGCCGCTCAACCTGAATGAGCTGGCTGAAGGGTTACGCAAGCTTCTGGGGCCGATGAAGACCGGCGAGATCGCCGAGCCCCTCCGTACACCGACTGGATATCAACTGCTGAAGGTTGAGTTAAAAAACGAGTCTACGGTTGAGCCGTTTGAGTCGGTTCGTAACCAGGTTGGCGACAAGGTGCAGGGTGAGCGCGGCCAGGTGGAGATGCTCAAGTTCGTTGAGAGTCTGCGCGGGCAGGCCATCATCGAGTGGAAAGACGAAGAGCTGAAGAAGCTCTACGACCAACATCGAGCGTCGCAGAAGAAAGTGGACTGACGTGCCGAGAATCGGCAGCGTCAGCCTGCATTCGCCGGTGGTCATGGCCCCGATGGCGGGCATGACCGACACCGCCTTCAGGCGGTTGGTGAAACGTCAGGGTGGCTGCGGCCTCGTCGTCACCGAGATGGTCAGCTCCGAAGGCCTCGTGCGAGGCATCGACCGCACACTCGAGTACGCGGAATACACAGAAGAAGAACGGCCAGTCTCCATTCAGATCTTCGGCGGCGATCCATCAAAGATGGCAGACGCAGCGCAGATCGTTGAAGGCATGGGCGCCGACATCGTGGACATCAACATGGGATGCCCGGTGCCGAAAATCGCCAAACACCATGCCGGATGCAGCCTGATGCGCGAGCCGTCGCACGCAGCGAGCATCATCAGCGCGATGGCGAAGGCCGTGAAGATTCCGGTGACGGTGAAGATGCGCGCCGGGTGGAACGAACACGACATCAATGCGCCGTTGCTGGCGCGCATGGCGCAGGACGCCGGCGCGGCGGCTGTCGCGGTGCACGGACGCACTGCTGCGCAATCGTATTCAGGCGAATCCGACTGGAGCCTGATCGCTCAAGTGGCTGCCGGTGTGTCCATCCCAGTGTTTGGATCCGGCGACTGCGTTGAACCGGGCCAGATCGTGGCGCGATTGCGCGAATCCAGCGTCGCGGGCGTGCTGGTGGGTCGCGGCGCACTCCGGAACCCGTGGATCTTCCAACAGGCGACTGATGCGGCGATGGGCCGCGTGCCCAGACTGGTAGCGATCGAAGCACGCGGGCAATTCCTGCTGGACTACATGGATTTGCTGATCGACGAGCGGGTCAGCGAAGCCACGGGGTTCCGCCATACCGCTCCGGGCCAGGTCGAAGGCCCACCTCCCGAGGCCCGGGGCCGCGAACGCTGGGTCATCAATAAACTGCGAGCTCTGGGCTCCTGGTACACCAAAGGCCTGGACGGAGGGGCGCAGTTACGCGTCTCAATCAACAGCGCCAAGTCGATTCCAGAACTCCGCGACCTTATCACAAAGTTCTTTGTTTCCAGTGAATCTGTGTTGATCGGTAGTTAATATCCTATTCGACCAATAATTTAGTTAAGCCTGGCAACATCGGATCCACAGCCTCAACATCCACAATCATCGTCTCTTCGCAAGCACCCCAGAAGAGTTCCGCCAGTTTTACGTGCTCGTCGTGCAGCAGGTAGGACTGGAGGCCATCCAGGTCATTAAACTCAAAAATGGCTACATAATCCATTTTTATGTCTAATGACCTTGTTGAATAACTAAACCCAAAGTCCCTGGCTTTTCCCGCCCTCACTTGTCGAACAGCGGGAATCTCGCGGCTCGCCTGCTCGATTGCGGCTACCAATTCCCCCAAATCATCAGCGGTGGCCGAGGCTTTGGGCTGGTAGAACACGACGTGCAGGATCATGAGCGGCGTTTGGGCGGCTTGAAGCCGCCCCCGCGACCAGCCGGGGGACGGCCAGGACGGCCGGTATCCGGGCGCCGATCGGGACGGTGGTCAGGACCACGGTCAGGGCGCCGCTCACGTTTGGGTCGATCTCCAAACGGGTTTTCCATCGGCGGACCCGGTGGCCGGTCTCGGCGCGGCGGCCTTCCTTGATCGCCCTCGCGGTCGTCGCGGCGCGGTGGGCGTGGTCCTCGATCCGGAAACGGGCTGCGGCCTGGCGGCCGATCCTCTCGCGGCCGCGGCGGTCCGCCAGGCGACCACGGTCTGTCCGAGCGGCCCCGCGGCCGATCCGAGCCAGGCCGATCAGATTTTGGCCGGTCTGACCACGGCCGGTCTGATCGAGGCCGGTCGGGTTTGGCGCGATCAAACGGCGGGCGAGGCGGGCGTCCGTCAGGTTTCTTGCGGTCGGACCAGGGCCGATCGGAACGCGACCGATCGGAAGTGGGGCGGTCAGGTCGCGGTCGATCAGGCCGCGCCCGATCATCGCGCGGTGGCCGTGGGCCAAACGGCGACTCCGACTTCGGGCCGTTGCCGTCCGACTGCTCTCGCTTGAACTTCGCGCGCTTCTGATCGCGCGTCATCTCGAATCGAGCCCTGGGGTCGCGATGCTCGCCGCCCGGCCTCCATTCCTTGGTGCGCTTTTCTCGCGCCTCGGTTTCGGCGAGTTTGGATGCGCCAATCGCCGCTTCCGGTGACTCCCACACTTTTCCGCGCTCATACCATCGGAGCGTGACCTCGGATTGAGTGCGTTGCAGTTGTCGCAGCGTGGGCACCAGATCTTCGCGCTCCTTCGCGCGAAACGACGTGGGCGTTTTGCCGATCAGAATGACCCAGAACGAATGTGGCGGAGGCATATGTCAGGCACGCTCCAGGCGTTTGAGTTTCTCTATCAATGTGGTGCGTTTAATCTTCAGCAGGTCCGCGGCCACTCGTTTGTTGCCGCCACCCTGTTCCAACGCGCGACGAATTAGGCCATGTTCAAACTGCGCCACGAGCGCGTCAAAGTCAACACCGTCAGTTGGCAGCGCCTCTGGCTCGGCTGCGGCCTGGGCGGGCATGGCCAGAATTTCGTCGGACATGTCGGCCAGCTCGAGCTGCGCGCGTCCTGGCGACAGCGCAAACGCCCGCTCCATCACATTCTCGAGCTGCCGCACATTGCCCGGCCAGTGATACGCCATCAGCGCCTGCTGCGCGTCCTGCGCAATGCAGACCCGTCCGCGCGCCGGCGACTCCTGGCTCAGTCGATCGAGAAAGTGCTGCGCCAGCAACGGCACGTCCGACCGGCGGTCGCGCAGCGCCGGCACATGCACAGGAATCACATTGAGCCGGTAGTACAGATCCTCTCGAAACGTCCCGTCCACCACCATCTGTTTCAGGTCCGAGTTGGTCGCAGCAATGATGCGCACATCCACTTTGACCGTCTGCGATTCGCCCACCCGTTCAAACTCGCGCGATTGAATCGTTCGCAGCAACTTCACCTGCAGCGGCAGGCTCATGGTGCCCACTTCATCAAGGAAGAGCGTGCCTCGATTGGCCTGCTCAAGCCGGCCCTGCCGATTGGCCACCGCGCCGGTGAACGCGCCGCGGACATGACCGAACAGTTCCGCCTCCAGCAGCGTCTCGGGAATGGCGCTGCAGTTGATCGCCATGAATCGCTGCTGCCGCCGTGGGCTCGCGTCGTGAATGGCCCGCGCGGCCAACTCTTTTCCTGTGCCGGTCTCGCCGGTGATCAGCACGGTGCTCGACGTGCCTGCCACGGTCTGGATGAGCTCCAGCATGCGCACCACGGGCGGCGCCTGGCCCATGATGCCGCCCAGATGAAATCGGCCGCGCAATTGTTCGCGGAGGTACGCGTTCTCTGAACGGAGGCGACGCTTCTCAACGGCCGTGGACAACGCGTGCAGCAGCTCCTCGAACTGGAACGGCTTCGTGATGAACCCCTCGGCCCCCAGGCGCGTGACCTCCACAGCCTCGCGCACCGTGCCGAATCCGGTGATCACCACCGCAATGATGTCGGGATACCGCGCAAACGCCTCGTCAAGCACCTGTCGGCCATCAACACCCGGCAGCCGCAAATCGGTCAGCAGGATGTCGAACGCAAACTCACTGAGACGCGCGACCGCCTGTTCTCCGGTGCCCGCCTGCTCAACCCGGTACCCGTGATCGGAAAGCCGCTCGGCGATTACATCTCTGAAAGCCTCCTCGTCATCAACCAACAAGAGGTGAAGCCGAGGATTGGTGTCAGAAGACATTGAAGCGATGACGACATATTGACATCCGGACCGCGCAGCGTCAATCCTCCGGCGAGAGCCTACAGTTCCCGGAAGGGCCTGCCGATAGTTCCGGACGTATGCTTGAACGAACCACCGTCTCAATTCCCCGCGCCTGTGATGTCGTCGGCGTCAGCCGTCGCACTATCTACAACTGGATGACCAGTGGAAAGGTGCAATACGTGAGAACCGCCGGCGGTTCCGTACGCATCTTCACCGACACCCTCTGGCGGGATGGCGCCGCTCCCGACCGAGCCGAATCGATGGCCTCACCGCTACCGCAATTGAGCGACAACGGCCACATACGCCGGTCGGCCTGAGCCTATGGCTGGCCTCACGCCGCAGGCCGTGCCCTCGGCCCACGACCTGAATGAACTGTTCCACACCCTGAACAACCAACTCGGAATCATCCTGGCCAACGCCGAGTTGCTTGAACATCGACTGGGGGAAGACACGCACCGGGCCCGCGCCGGCCAGGTCGTGGCCAGCACGCTGGACGCCATTCGAACTACCCAACGCATCCGGAGCGCAGCCGTCACGCCAGAATCGCGATAAAATATTGACACCTGACGCCTCAATCGTCATTAATTTGACCATCAAGGCATGGTTCGGCACGGGGCTGCACAGAATTGCACACCCCGGCATCTTCAATATAACTCATTGTAAATAAACAACTTATAGGCATAATCTCCCGCTCCTGAGATTTGCTGTTTGTTCGTCTAATAGATTGGCACCGCTGTTGCCCTACACCTTCCTGCCGGCAACCACCGCCGGCTCAATTTTGGAGGTTTCTCATGCAGCGCGCGCCCCTCGCCGATCACCAGAATGACCGTGTTGTCGCCACCCTGCCTTTTGTGGAATCGATGGCCCGACGGTTGGCGTCCACCATGCCAAATTCCGTGGCTGTCAGCGATCTGGTGCAGGACGGCGTGTTGGGATTGATGGACGCGGCGCATCGCTTTGATGAGAGCCGCGGAATCAAGTTCGAGACGTTCGCCGAGCGGCGCGTGCGCGGCGCCATGATCGATGCGCTTCGTCGCGATGCCTGGCCGCGCGGCGTGCGCCGAGTGCGCCGCGAGCTTGAAGCCGCCCGCGAATCCCTGCGCCGCGAACTGGGCGCCGAGCCATCCATGGCTGATCTCGCCAAGCGCGTCGGCGCCGACGAGTCGCGACTCGAGCGCACCATCCTCAGGATCAGCACCATTGAATCGACGTCGCCGCTCGCGAACCACGACAACGTAGACACAGGCTCGCTGCCCGCCGTGATGGTGCCAAGCTCGCCCAAGGCGCCAGATCAGCAGTTTGAGCACAAGGAAGTTCGCGACCATGTGCGTGCCGCTCTTGCCGCCCTCCCCCCGCGCGAGCGCCGCATCGTCAGCCTCTACTACTTCAAGGAAGCCACGATGAAGCAGATTGGCAAGGAGATTGGCGTCAACGAGTCGCGCGTCTCGCAGTTACATGCGAGGGCGATGAGCCGATTGCGCAAGACACTTGCGCCGGCCGCCGGACAGTCGGCGTGCTCGAAATATGCGGTGGCGTGATTAGCCGATAACTTCGCGGGCTGTTCGCACGACGTCGCGGAGGCGGAACGGCTTCGCAAGCCAGCGGCATCCGCTGCGTTCAAGGAAGCTTTCCGCCTCGGTGCCGGCCACATCACCAGTGACAAAAATCACCCGCCGCGTCAGCGCTGGTGCCGTCGCGGCCAGGTGCTCATAAAACGCCACGCCATCCACGCGAGGCATTTTCAAGTCGCAGACAATGACGTCGTATGCGCGTCGCTGTGTGCGCGCGATTGCCTCTTCGCCATCCGCCGCGCGATCCACTTCAAACCCGGCGTCGCGCAAGGCGTCGGCCACGGCCTCGCCCAGCGCGTGTTCGTCTTCAACGACAAGGGCGCGGGTGCCGACGGGCACTTCAGGCGGTGCCGGTGCGGGCGCCACTTCAGGCGCGCGCACGTGGGCGCCTCCCACCGGCAGTTCCAACACAAACGACGCGCCACGCCCAGGCACCGACGACACGGTCAGGCGTCCGCCGTGTTCCTGCGCGATGGCGTACGCCACAGTCAGCCCGAGGCCAGTGCCCTTGCCAACGGCCTTCGTCGTAAAGAACGGGTCAAAAATTTTTTCCTGCGCGTCCGCTGGAATACCGGGTCCGTCGTCATTCACTTCGAGCATGACAGAGTCGCGTTCGGCGTCGTGCCACGAGCGCAACACCAGCAGGCCCCGGCCGTGGGCGTCGAGCATGGCGTGCTCGGCATTGATCACGAGGTTCAGCAGGACCTGCTGGAGTTGATGGTGGTCCGCGAAGACGAGCGGAAGGCCCGCGGCCAGCGCTTCGATGATCACGACATTGGCCACGTGTTGTTCGTAGGCGCGCAAGGCGAGCGTATCGCGCACGACGTGATTGAGGTCGACCATGGTTCGGGTCGTGTGGCGCTTGCGCGCAAAGGTCTGGAGGCTGCGGACGATCCGGGCGGCACGCTCGGCGGCGTTGTGGACGGCATCCAGATCACGCCTGGTGTGGTCGTCGAGTCGGCGGTTGGTCAGGCGTTCGGCGCACGCAAGGATGGTGGCGAGCGGGTTGTTCAACTCGTGAGCCACACCGGACATTGTTTGTCCAAGCGCCGCCAGTTTTTCGGCCTGTGACAACTGGCGGAAGACATCCCGTGCCTTGTCCTCAAGCTTTTTTCGCTCCGTGACGTCGCGCATGAGGGCCTCGACCCTGAGCGCGTGCGCCAGGGGCTCGGCGCGGGCGGTCACTTCAATCCAGATGGCGGTACCGTCAAGGCGGCGCAGGCGCAGCAGGTGATCGTGTACGGCACCGTCGCGTGTGAGGTGTGCGAGGAACCCTTCGCGTGCCAGCGGATCGACGAAGCGATCGAGATCAAACGGGCGAACGTCGGTGACGCTCACGTCTTCGGCCCAGCCCATCATCAGGCGCAGATACGGGTTGGCTGCCAGCGTCGCCGTGGCGTCGGACGACACCAGGCCGATGAAGACGCCTTCGCGGAGACCTTCGAACAGATGCAGGAACGCGTCGTTGCCAAGCGTCGGTTGAGGAACGCCGGCCATGGAGGTGGGAGGCGGCATGGCTGCTGAATCTTAGCATCTCGAAGTACACTCGCATTGACCATGACTCAATTACCCAGGATTGCTCAGCTGACAGGCGCCGCCAGTGGATGGGGTTATTTTCTGTGCTCGAAGAAAGAGTTGCGCAGCGGCAAGAGCGGCAACTATCTGGCGCTGGTACTGCAGGACATCTCGGGAGAAATCAAGGGCAAGGTCTTTCAGGATGTGGAAGGCCTGAAAGAGGAATTCGACGCCGGGGAGTTCGTCAAGATTCAGGCCCGCGGCAACCTCTTCAACCAGCGGCTCGAGCTGGTGATCGACAAAATCCGCCGCATCGATGCGCAGCGCGACGCTCTCGACGGCTTTCGCGAGGAAGACTGCATACCGTGCGCGCCGCGCCCGATCGACGACATGTGGCGCGAGCTCGAGGCCCACATTGCGCGTGTGTCATCGCCGCCGGTCCGTGAGTTGCTGACCCGGGTGGCGCAGAAGCAGGGCGACCGCCTGCGCATCTGGCCCGCGGCCCAAACCGTGCATCATGCGTATCGCGGCGGCCTGCTGGAGCATGTGCTGAAGATCATCGATTCGGTGGTGTTCCTGGCCGACGCCTACGGTGCCAACCGGGACCTGCTGGTGGCCGGCGCCATCCTTCACGACATCGGCAAGCTCGAAGAACTGTCCTACGGCGTCACGACGGATTATTCGGTTGAAGGGAATCTACTCGGCCACATCACGATTGGCGCCGGTATGGTGCGCGAGATGACGCGTGAGATTCCCGATTTCCCGCACGACCTGTCGGTGCAGATCGAGCACTTGATCCTGTCGCACCACGGCCAAAAGGCGCTCGGATCGCCCGTGGAGCCCATGACGGTGGAAGCGTTTATCCTGGCCGCGGTTGATGACCTCGATGCCCGGATTCACCAGGTGAGAAAGCACATTGAGGCCGATGACAGCGACGGCCCGTTCACGGCCTATCACCGGCGGCTGGAGCGCGTGCTGTACAAGCCATCCTGAATATGACTCCAGCGGTTCGGCGGAATGCGTGGATAGCCTTTGCCGCCGTGTGCCTGATCTGGGGCACCACGTATCTCGCCATCAAGGTCGCGCTCGAAACCATCCCGCCATTCCTCATGGGCGGGATGCGGTACCTCATTGCCGGAATACTCCTCGCCTTGTGGCTGCTCGCGCGGGGGCAGACCATACCACCGGTACGCGAGTGGGGCCGTCTGGCCATGCTCGGCTTTTTGATGATTGCGCTCGGTAACGGCGGCGTGGTGTGGGCCGAGCAGTATCTGGCCAGCGGCCTCACGGCCGTCGTGATTGCCACCTCGCCCTTCTGGATGGTGGCGATCGATGCCTGGCTTCCAGGCGCCGACCGGCTCTCGGCGCGACAGTGGGGCGGCTTGTGCATCGGGTTCCTCGGCATCGTGATGCTGGTGTGGCCCGACATCTCGCTTGGCGGAGTGACGGGCCGAGGCGTGGTGCTGGGCGTGTTGTCGGTGCAAGTGGCGTGTATCGGCTGGGCGATTGCGTCGGCGTATACGCGTCGGCACTCCATGTCGCGCAACGTGCTTGGCGTGGCGGCGGTGCAGATGTTCTTCGGCGGCCTGTTCATGACGCTGGCGGGCACCGCGATGGGGGAGTGGACGCATCTGTCGTTCTCCTCGCGCACGCTGGCCTCGCTCGTCTACCTGACGCTGGCCGGCTCGGTCGTCGCGTTTGCCGCCTATTCGTACGCGCTGCGCCATCTGCCCATTGCCACCGTGTCGCTCTATACGTATGTGAACCCGGTGATTGCGGTGGCACTGGGCACGCTTCTTCTGGGTGAGCCTTTTCGGTTGTCGATGATCGCCGCCGCCCTCGTCATCGTCGTCGGCATGCTGGTGGTGCGCCCGGTGAGGCGGCGGTCACGAGCCTGATATCCTAGTCGCGGCAGGATCGACCGTCACATGTATACCGTCCAGACGCTGAACAACATTTCTGCTGCCGGCCTCGAGCGGTTGCCACGGGAGCGCTTCACGACCGGCGCCGACCTGGTGGACCCGGATGCCATTCTCCTGCGATCGGCGGACCTGCACAACGCCACGTTCGGGCCGTCGCTAAAGGCCATTGGCCGGGCTGGGGCCGGGGTGAACAACATTCCGGTGGCAGCAATGAGCGAGCGCGGCATCCCCGTGTTCAACGCGCCGGGCGCGAATGCCAATGCCGTCAAGGAACTGGTGATCGCCGGGTTGATCCTGGCGAGCCGACACATTGTGCCGGCTGTGGAGTTTGCGCGCCGCGCCGGTGACGCCGCCAGTTCAGATGCCGAACTGCACAAGGCGGTGGAAGCGGGGAAAAAGGCGTTCGCCGGCACCGAGCTGCCGGGACGCACGCTTGCGGTGATCGGCCTTGGGGCCATTGGCGGCCGCGTGGCCAACACGGCTGTGGCGCTGGGTATGCAGGTGGTCGGATACGACCCCGGCTTGACGTTGGACGCCGCCTGGCAACTGTCACCCGCCGTGGTGCGCGCGCGTTCGCTGGATGAAGCGTTGCGGACGGCCGACTTTGTCACGCTGCATGTGCCGTTGGGTCCGGCCACCCGTCACCTGATTGACGCCGATCGGCTGAAGGCGATGAAGCCCAGAAGCGCGGTGCTGAATTTCGCACGCGAAGGAATTGTGGACGAGCCGGCCCTGCTGGCCAGCCTCGACGCCGGGCACACGCTCGCGTACATCAGCGACTTTCCCACAGCGCTGACCGTGAAACACCCGAAGTGCGTGACCACACCCCACCTGGGCGCGTCCACGGCCGAAGCCGAAGACAACTGCGCGATCATGGTGGCCGACCAGGTGCGTGATTTTCTGGAACACGGTCACGTGCGCAATGCCGTGAACTTTCCGGACCTGCAGGCCCCCAGGCAGACCGCGCATCGTTGCGTGTGCGCTTGCGTGGCGTCCGAGGAGGCGGCGGCCAATGTCACCAACGCCTTTGCGCAAGCCGGCGTGACGGTGGTGGGCTGGGCCGGCGCCACCAGGGGTGTGACCTACGTGGTGGCCGATGTGACGGCACCAGTGCCCGCCGCCACGCTCGAGCGCCTCAGGGCGATCGACGGTCTGTTGATGCTGCGGGTGATCTGATCAGGCCCGAGGCCCCAGGGCAAATGTCATGGTGCCGTCGAGGACGACCCGACCGTTGACGGTGGCCTTGCCTTGGAGCACACCCATTCGGCTCCGCAGGCGCTTGACCACGGCCTCGATGCGCACCACATCGCCCGGATGCACGGGACAGCGGTAGCGCACGCGATCGATGCCCATGAAGAAGATCAGCTTGTTCTGATTCTCGGCCTTCGAGAGGATCAGGATGGCGCCGACCTGCGCGACCGCTTCGGTCAACAGGGTGGGCGGCAGCGCCGGCCGCTGTCCGGGCGACCGCGACAACGATTTTTCGTTGTCCGAAATGTTCTTGATCCCCACGATCCGGTGGTCGGGCTCGAACTCGATGATGCAGTCCACCAGAAGGAACGGATACCGGTGGGGCAGGATGCGTTCGATCGCCGAATAGTCGAGGGGAAGCTGCAGGTCGGTCATGGGATGAGGGCGCCGGACGAACCAAGTATAATTGCAACCAGTTCCTTCCGCGTCGTTTGCGTGCCATGAATCCGCCTTCCTCCAACCGTCTGCCATCACACCTGTCTCCGGGCAGCCATGAACGCGATGTCCTGCTGACCCTGTTTGATCTCGGCCGGCAGGTGGCGTCGGTCGTGGAACTGGACGAGCTCCTGCAGAAAATTCCCGAGCTCATTGGCCGCCTGATTCCGTTTGACGCGTTTGCGGTCTACCTGCTGGACGAAAAACACGGCGAACTCCGGATTGGCTACGGCGTGGGTTATCCCGATACCACGCACTATCGTCCCCGCATCACCGACGGCATCGTGGGGCACGTGGTGAGCACCCAGGAAACCATGGTGGTGGGCGACATTGCACTTGAGCCGAGCTACGTGGAAGTGGTGCCAGGCATGGCGTCGACATTGGCCGTGCCGCTCGTGCACAAAAACAAGCCCATTGGCGCGCTTAACGTGTTGAGTCGATCGCGCGATATGTATTCAGAGCGCGATGCTGCCATCCTGCGGCAGTTTGCGGCACACGTGGCCCTGGCACTGGTCAACGCGCGATTGTTCGAGCAGCAGCGGCTCGACGCCGAAGCGTTTGAGACGCTGGCGGAGATTGGCCGCGACGTGGCCGCGCTCATGGACCTCGACGAGCTGCTCTCGAGGATCGCGCAATTGGCCAGGCGCGTGGTGGACTACCGCACGTTCGGCATCCTGCTGCTCCACGAGACCACCAAGGAACTTGAGATGAAGGTGGCCGTGCAGTTCGGCGATCGGGTGGCGCTGCCCAAGGTGCCCCTGGGCGAGGGACTGGTCGGCTATTCGGCCTTGCATCGTGAGCCGGTGATGGTGCCCGACGTGTCGAAGGACCCGCGCTATATCAAGGTGGTTGACGACGTGCGGTCGGAGCTTGTGGTGCCGATGTTGCTCAAGGATCGCTGCATCGGCGTGTTTGACCTCGAGAGCCCGGAGCTCGACGCCTTTACCAAGCGCGACGTGGAGATCCTGACGCTGCTGGCGAGCCAGGCGGCGGTTGCGATCGAAAATGCGCGGCTCTACGAAGAAGCGTCGCAGACCGAGGCACGGCTGGAAAAGGAACTGCGGTTTGCCCGTCGCGTCCAGGCGGCGTTGCTGCCCACCAAGCTGCCAAAAAAGATGAAAGGCGTGGACGTTGACGCGTCATTTTCGGCCGCGCTGGAGCTGGGCGGCGACTTCTACGACTATCTTGTGCCCGAATCGCAGACGCTCATCATGGCGTTGGGCGATGTCTCAGGCAAAGGGGTGCCGGCGGCCCTCTACAGTGTGTTTGCCGGCGAACTGGTGCGCGGTCGCACGTTCCGCCGCCGGTATGTGCCAGAACGATCGTCACCTGCTGCGGTGCTGATGTCGATCAACACCATCCTCCACGAGCGCCATCTTGAGGAGTACTACTGCACCCTGTGTTACGCCATCTTCGATCTCAAACGGAAGAGCGTGACCCTGGCCAACTCCGGTGTGCCGTACCCCGTGCGGGCGTCGGGCGAGACCTGCGGCTTGATTGAAGCGCCGGGCGTGCCGCTCGGTTCATTCCCCGGCATGACGTACGACGAAGTGACGCTGCCGCTCACCTCGGGTGATGTGTTCGTGTTTTGCTCGGACGGCGTGTCAGAGGCGATGAACCGGAAGAGCGAGGAGTTCGGAAGCGGACGCCTGATCGATGTGGTCTCGAAGACCAGACACCTCACCGCCAAGGAAATCGTCTATTCAATCGTCGAGGCCGTCGAAGCGCACCGCGCCGGGTTCCCCCCCAATGACGACACGACTGTGGTGGCATTAAAGATCACGTTGTAAGACCTCTGAGGTCTGACCTCAGAGGTCGTTTTCCTTCAAATGAGGCCGCTCGGCCGTCAGATAACGTGCCACGGGATGCTGCGATGCCAGCGCCTGCCTGTCGTGAGAAAGACACACCCCGCGTGACGTCGAGCGGCTTCAATACGCTTCGATAATCAAGACGTGTGCCGTACGGAAACCCTCGGAAAACCGCGCAACTCTCCGGATTTCACTGTACGCAACCGATGACGGTTGCTTGGGGATCTGTGACATGAGGGGGACGGGTGTCGATCTGTGGAAATCTCGTCTGCGGAAATCAGCCCAGGGAAAAGACGTCGGGTGTCTTTTTCAGCGCCAATGATCCAGAAAAAGACACCCGACGTCATTTCCGCAGGCGAGATTTCCACAGATCGACACCCGTCCCCCTATGGGCCCCGATGCTGCGGCTCTTCTAATGCGCCGCGGCGGTGGCGGATGCGGCGTCGGGGCGAATGACGGCGGAGAGTTGTGCGGCGATGAGCCGTGCCACCGGCAACTGATGGCCGTCGGTCATCGTCTCTGAGACTTCGGCCGACAGCACGCCCACGCAGCCGGTGGAGCTGATGAGCGGCACCGCGAGAGCGCCCGGGACGCCGGCCGACGTACTGGGCACCACCTGGGGCTGCAGGGTGCGGCAGGCGAGCGACGTTACGTTGTCGGCCGAGACCGGCAGTTGGCCAAGCCGCTTCAACATCCGGTCGGAGTAGCCGTGGCCGAGCGAGGCGCGCAGCGTCTGCCCGGATTCGTCGAGGACCCAGAGCACCAGGCCGTCGGCGCCAATGGCGGCCGACGCGCGGCTTAGCAGGGCGGGGAGGTCGCGGCCGTCGAGCAATCGCGCCAGGTCCACGCAGACATCGGCCGCATCGGCCATGTAGGGGGCGTTGAACACCTGGGGAGCTGGCCTCACCACCGGCTGGAGTTCGGGTAGCGGGGCAGTGGCTACCACGGCCACCGGAAGGGCGGTTTCCACCAGCGGAGCCTTGCCGATTTGACGGTACGCGATCAGGCCCACGAGCAGGGTGAACAGAAGGCCTCCCGCGAGGAGGCCCTGGCGATATTGCGTGGTGGTGGTCAGCGCCTGACGGGCCGAATACATCTCGGTGTCGCGTGCGGCCGAGACATTGGCCGAGATGCGGCCGATGATCTCCAGGCTCTCCACAAAGATGACGTCCGAGGCCAGGATGAACTGCTGGCCGTCCACGTAGTTCCTGGCGCGCGCGTTCGACGTGCGCAACGTGCCGAGTTGTTCGATGGCCGCGTCGTAGTGCGCGAGGGCTCCAGCGGACCGCGTGGTCTGCTGACGATCGCGCAGTGTGCCTTCCACGCGCGCCGCCACGTTGTCGAACTGATTAATCCAGAATGGTGAACCCTGACCGGCTGCCACGTATGCGGACTGGGCATGGCGCAACTCGCCCAGGGCGAGGTCTGTGGCGTTCAATTGCTGCGTGATCGAGTCTTCCAGAATGCGGCCGGCGACCACTTGCTGATCGAATCGAAAGGTTTGGATGCCGGTGCCGACAGCGACGACCAGGGCGAGTACCAGCAGCACAAGGATACGGCCTTTGTTGGGCACCCTGTTTGGCATTGGGCGCTACTATAACACTGCCCCCATGCGTGTTGGCATCGTGATCAATCCGATTTCCGGCCGGCGCGGAAGCCGGCCAGGTGAACTCGCGCGCCGCCGCGCATTCACGGAAAGACGCGTGGCAGCAGCCGGCATCAGCGCCACCATCGTCATGACAGAAGGCCCCGGTCACGCCAGCATGCTGTCGCAGACGTTCGTAGACCAGGGCTGCGACACGGTGATTGCCATGGGCGGGGACGGCACGGTCAATGAAGTCGCGCAGGCGTTGGTGGGAACGCCGACGTCGCTGGGAATCGTGCCGTGTGGGTCGGGGGACGGGCTTGCGCGTGGACTGCAGCTGCCCACGAGTCGGGAGGGCGCGATGGACATCGCCCTGTCGTCATCGTTCACCGCCATCGACGTCGGAACGGCCGGCGACCGAATCTTCCTCAATATTGCCGGCATCGGATTCGACGCGGCCGTGGCGCGCGTCTTCGCGGGCCGATCGACGCGCGGGGCCGTGGGATACGTGAAGAGTGGAGTGTCCCTCGCGTGGACGTACGCGTCGGCCCAATACGAAGTGAAGTGGCACACCGGCGATGCCGCAGAAGAGCGCGCGGGCCGCAAGTTCCTGGTGGCGTTTGCCAATGCGTCCACCTACGGCAATGGGGCGGTGTTGGCGCCCGCCGCCAGCCTGCAGGATGGCGTGCTCGATGTGGTGTTGGTGGATGCTGGAACACCGCTGCAGCAGTTCTGGCGGGGCAGACGGCTTTTCTGGCGGAGTGGCAGCCCTGCACGCGGCCTCGAGCGGTCACGCGCCACCAGGGCCACGGTGCACGGCTCCGCCCTCGTATGCCACGTGGACGGAGAAGTCTTCGAAACGTCCGGAGCGCTGGAGATTGGCGTGCGCCCCGGAGCGCTTCGCGTCCGGACGGGCCCTACTCCACTTACTCGACCAGGCGCAGCGGAATAACGTCGGCGCGCGGGAGCGGACCGAAGTCTTCGCCAAACTTCACCGGGGGCAGATCCTGGAACATCGAGTCCCATTTGCCACGTTCAGACGGGTTTGACGCCTGCAGGTATTGCCGCGCGGAGACGGGCCGCGCGAACGCGACCTCCGACAGCTTGGCGTAGCCCGGCACGGCGGACAGCGCCGAGGCGATGGCCTGACGCACGGCGCCGGCCGACGTCGCGGTCATGTCGGCACCGAAGGCTACCGCCACTTTCGACAGAATCTGCCAGTCTTCGGCCGCGTCTCCCGGCGGCGTAATCACACGCGAGGCTGTCTGCACGTGCCCGGTCATGTTCGTGAATGTGGCGTCCTTCTCGACAAACGCGCAGCCCGGCAACACGATGTCGGCGCTTTCCGACAGGGCCGTTTTCAGCACGCCATGCACGATCAGAGTTGAAATCTTCCCCGCCGCACGGGCGGCCACGATCCAGTCCGTCTCGCCAAGCGAGCCTTCGTGGCCGGTGTCCATGACATACAGCACCTTCACGCGCCCGGCATCAACCGCCGCGCGCAGTTCGCTGACGTCTGCCTGGCCGTCAATGGCGGCCATTTTGAAACCGAGGTCCTGGGCTCCGCGCAGGTTGGGCGCATCCACCGCAGGAATCCTGAACTTCGTGTTGGCCGGCTGCGGCTTCTCGCGATAGCGCCAGCCGAACGTCACGCCGCCAGTGAGCGACTCAAACTGCTTGAGCGCGTAGAGTTCTTCAAGCGACGCGTGACCCGATACCAGCACGCGCGCCTGGGCGCCGCCGCCGGCGTCGTCAACAGCGGCCTTGACCGCAATCAGTGCATCGGCCCACGGCGTGGCATCAAAACCGCGACTGGTGCGCACGTGCGGCTGCAGCAGCCGCCGATCGCTTTCCACCCAGTGATAGTCGAAGCGGCCAATGTCACACATCCAGTAGCTGTTGATCTCGGCGTTGTCCCTCGGCGTCATACGCACCAACTGCGCGCCTTTCGCCCACTCGGGTTTCGCCTTGATCCATGCAGTGGTGTTGCACCCTTTTGCGCAACCCGTGCAGATGGTGTCGACCGCCGACGGGTTATCCCACGGCCGCGACTTAAAACGGTAGTCGCGTGTGGTGATGGCGCCAACCGGGCACACATCCATGAGGTTGCCCGAGAGCAGCGACACCACGCCTTGTTCTTCAAACGTCGCAATCTCGCTGTGCATGCCGCGCTGGAACACGCCGATCTGCGCATCGCCGTCAACCTCGGCCATGAAGCGCTGACACCGCGTGCACATGATGCACCTGTTGCGGTTCAGCATGAGCGTGGGACCGAAGTCCACGTCGGCCTTCACGCCTTCGCCGTCAAACACGCGACGCGGAAAGTCCATGCGGCTCCGCTCGGGGCCGTACGAATAGGAATAATCCTGCAGCGGGCATTCGCCGCCTTTGTCACAGACCGGGCAGTCGAGCGGGTGATTGACCAGCAGGAACTCAAACACGCTGGCGCGCGCGGCTTCCACGTCCGGGGTATTGGTGCTCACGACCATGCCGTCCGTGCACACCATCGAACACGAGGTCTGCAGCTTCGGCATCTTCTCGATCTTGACGATACAGACGCGGCAGGAACCATCGACGCCAAGCCCGGGGTGGTAGCAGTAGTACGGCACGTGACCGCCACTCTGCATCACGGCCTGCAGCACCGTCTTGCCCTTTTCCACCGTAACCGGAGACCCGTCAATCGTCAGCGTGACCGTTTCCATAACCTGTAAATTCTACTTCACGACCACCAGGCTCGTGTCGTTACGGGTGTCCACCCGGCGGACGGGGGCGGGGACGGGTACCACGACCTCCACAACCGGCTCGGTCACGACCACCGGGACCAGTTCGATGCGCCCGTCGGCATGCTGAATGGTGAGGGTCAAAGGGAAGTCGAACGTCTCACCCAGCTGTTCCACCTTGACGGCCAGATGGGTGCTGTCGGCCATCCGCCAGTTGAGTCGTACCTCGGGAAGCAGGAACCCGTGGATCCACTGGTCAAAAAAGCGGCCGAGGGGACGGCTCGTTTCTGCTTCAAACGCATTCCGCACATCGTCGGTCCCGGCCTTTTGAAACCGATGGGTGCGGTAGAAGCGTTGAATGCCGCGGTTGAAGGCTTCGGGGCCGATGAGACCCCGGAGCATGAGCATCACAACGGCGGACTTGTTGTAGACCAACCCGCGAAAAATGCGGCTGTCGCCCTGAACGTGCCCGAGCCGGTAGCCCATGTGCACGGGGCCGTGGCGCGACAGACTCATCGCCGACTCGCGCATCTGCATGAACAGCGTCCGCTCGGTGTCGGGGCCGCGGTCGTGGCCGGCATAGACGGCGGCGAAGTATTGCGTCAGCCCTTCGCTGAGCCATTGCTCGTGATAATTGTTCCAGCCGATGGCCTGGCCCCACCACTGGTGGGCCACCTCGTGGGCGAGGAAGAACAAAGGGTAGCCGTTGAGTGAGACCGGGTCCCCACGCCACGACAGAGCGGTGGGAAGCGTCGGCTGATTCCACACGGCAAAATACGCCGGGCTGTGTCCGCTGGGCAATTCAGCGTCGAGGGCCGCCAGCGAGAAGTCGGGGTACGGCGCCTCGCCGATGATCGATCCGAAAAACTCCACCATCTGCGCCGTCCGCTCCGGCAGCGCGCGGTTGGCTCTGAGCAGGCGCGGCGTGGACACCACGTCTACATTGACGCTGGTCGTTGTCGCCGGCGGGGCCCCTGGCGTGGCGGCGACCATCGACGGTGCCAGTGCCGGCACGGGGGCCTGGGTGCGTCCGACCGACACAAATCGGGAAATGAGGCATGAGAGATACCGCACGGGGCGATCGGCCATGAATCGGACCGTGCGCTCCGACCGCACGTCGCCGCTTCGTCCCGTAGGGTCAGCCATCGGCCCCATCGCTGAACTGATGAGGCTGCCCGACGCCACCGCCTGATATTGCGCGGGCATGGTGAGTCGCAACGAGGCTGTGGCGAAGTCGGTGACCGAGGCCTGCGGATACCAGTAGAGGCGATTGCTGTAGAGATAGCGGGGCTCCGGCAGAATGGGCCGGTCCTGCGACAGCGGGCCCAGAGGGTCTGTGACCTGTTGGGGATCGGCCGCCACGTCCAGCGCTTCCCGGTCGATGGACTGCGCGGGGAGTCTGCCGCTGTAGGTAATCTCAAGGACGACTTCGGTGTCTCTTGGTACGGCCTGCGGGAGGCTGATCAGCACATTGCTCTGTCCCGAGACGCGCAAGCCAAGCACTCTGCCAAACACCGGTGACGAGATCGATGAGATTGCCAGTGGCTCTGCCAGCTTGAGCGAGAGTGTCGCAAGGCCATCACGCCGGGTCTTGAGGCGCACCGAACCCTTGCCGCTGATCCACTCGCGTTCGGGATCAAAACGGACGTCCACGTCATAGTGCTGCACGTCGTAGGCGGCTGTTTCGTCTTCGCTGTAGTATCGGCCGCGCGAGGCCAGCCGATCGGGCGATGCGTACACGGAAATATTGCGGCCCCGCGCCCGATCGAAAAGCGATACATCTTCAGCATCACCGCGGGCCAGGACGTACGTGAGCGTGCCGAATTTTTTTGTGCGCAGTTCAGCCAGGACGTCACCTTGCGGCGGCAGCAGCGACCACCGCTCGGTGGTCAGGTCACCCAGGCTGAGCATGTAGCTTTTTGTGCTGAGCTCGTCGAACAGCGACCGCGCCCGCGCCAGGTCGCCCGGATTGACGGCCACCGGCACCAGCTTCGACGCACCGAAGTGATCGTCGAAGTCCTGCGGGCTGATGCGAATCAGCAACGACTCGACCGGGGTTTCAAGCGCAGGCCGACCGCTGAAGGCCCGCACCTGCACCTGCTCGGCGGGATCCTCGGGAGCGAATCGCATGGTGCCTTTGCCCCGAAAGACCAGCGCGGTGCTTCCGCCCTCCACCTGCGCCAGAAATACCGCGCCCGACGACAGGTGCAAGGTGAGTCCCTGCGATGAAAACACCAGGTCGCGCGCGGCGTACTGGCGCGTCGTGTCGAGCTCAAGCCTCACGAGGCCGTCCACCGAGGCCACCGGTGTGGCGCCGGCTACCTCGAAGCGATCGGGGTCGTCGGCCTTGGGTCTGACCAGCAACTGCCATGTCGCGATGCGGCCCGCCCCGCCCCGGCCCAGGAGCATTTCGACCAACACCTTGAAGCCGGGTCCTTCGGGCCGCCGGTCGCGTTCGCGCACCGCGGCAAACCCCTGCCCCTCGCGGAACGACGAACTGACAAACGCCGCCCCTTCGTCCGGGGGCAACGTGCTCGCGGTCAGCCGCGCGAATTCATCGATGCTGTTGCTCCCGAGCGCTACCTCAAGATCGGTCAGCAACCGCACCACGCCGTCCGCCTGCATCGGGCGGATCTGTCCGGACACCGCGGTCACCGCGAGCATCCAGAAGATAAGGGGACGGGTGTGTTTTCCACAGAAATGGCGAAAACGGGGACAGGCCTCCATCACCCATCGCAGGAGGCCTGTCCCCGTTTTCGCCATTTCTGTGGAAAACACACCCGTCCCCCTATCTTCCAAGAATTGCGACTGTCAGATCGTCAGCGAGGCGCACATCGCCGGCGTGGGCTTCAACGGCGGCGATGATCGCGCCGGCCAGGGCTTCGGGGTCGTTCTGCGCCGTGGCGCGCGCCAGGACCGCCTCGAGGCCCGAGTCCTCAAAGGCCTGCCCAGACCGATCTTCGGCCTCGGTAATGCCGTCGGTGTACAGGACCAGCATTTCCCCAGGGCCGATAGTGACATGTCCCGCGTCGTACGTCGCGTGTTCAAACATGCCCAGCGCCATACCACCGCGATCGAGCCGCTCGATGGCGCCAGACGCGCGTTTCACCATGGGCGGCAGATGGCCGGCATTGACGTACTCCAGGGAGCCATCGGCGGGGTTATAGACCCCAAAAAAGAACGTAATGAACCGAGATCCCGGGCTGTGCCGGCAGATCTGGACATTGAGTCGCGAGATGAGCCGAACCGACTGAAGTCCCTCGTCCACCAGAGTGCGCAGCATCGCCAGCAACAGGGCCATCAACAGGGCTGCCGGACTGCCTTTGCCTGCCACATCTCCCACGGCCACCATCAAACGGCCGTCCGCCAGCGGCAGGATGTCGTAGAAGTCTCCACCCACCGTGTTGGCCGGCCGGGTGAAACCGAACACCCTCGCATCCCCGGCTTCTTTTGATCCCCGCGGCAACATCGCAATCTGGATGTCTCGCGCAATCTCCAGGTCGCTCTTGAGCGAGAGCCGGTCGGCCACCTCCATCAACACCAGCAGGTGAATGGCGAGGAAGGCCAGCACCATCCACGACGTGCCCTCCACCCACTGCGGCAGGTAGAGATCCAGGCTGATCGGGAACAGGAACACGGTGACCGTGCCGAACCCGTCGAACAAATCAAGCAGGCCAAACACCGCCGCCGCCACAGCAAAGGCGTACAACACGCGGCGCCCTGGCGACAGCCGCATGGCAAAAGCCACAAAAAACAGCCGGAGATGAGTGGGCCAGCGCTTGTACCACGGCGCTTGTGCCAGCGCCCGCAGGTCCAACCCGCGGGAAAAATAGTGATACGCGTCGGCGGTGTCGCGCGTGAACAGCCGCTGAAACTCCGTCCGATCGAATCCGCGGGTGTATTCGTCGAAGAAGTTCCGGGAGGGTCCCCGCGGCGCAGTCATGACACCCCTTACATACGCGGGAACAGGCCCGGAGGGTTCAGATCGCGGCTTCGATCAATCTCGGGTGGGTGGTCAGACCCAGGTAATTGTTGGCGCGCACGGGCCCAGTATAGAACTCATTCCGGCCTTCAGCGGACGATGAACAACCGGTCGGTTCCGTCGGCAAAAATCTCGCGGGCGCCCGAGGCCTTCAGCCAGTCAGAGATCTCGTGTCTTTCTCTTTCTGGGAAGGCCGCCTCATGCACCAGCACATGCGTGGTTCGTGGCGCGAGCAATGCACGCCAGGCGGCGTCTGGATCCGTACCGCGTGCGTTGAACATGCGCACCAGGAGCAGGTGGCTTTCGGGGAAAAACCCGGAGTAACCATTGACCAGGCGCTGCCGATGATACCCGGCGTAATACACCGCGTGGATGTCCCAGGCAGCGGTGCCAAATGGCAACTCGACCAGGACCATCGGCAATTCCGAATCGCGAATCATGCGGTAGACAGGCGGAATGTCCCGGCCCGTGCCCAGGTGTCGTGGCGTGATGTCCAGACGCCCGGCCGCGAGTCGGACATTGGTGGGAAACTCCGCCGGCCACGCCTCGGCCAGCATCATCCCACCGGCGACCAGCACACAGACTGTGCCGAACTTGCGTGAGCGGCCGATGATGGCTGAAGCACCAAGTCCCACAAGGACAGACAGGAACAACGCCATCAACATGAGGTAGCGTGCAGGCACGCGCAGCCCGTCGAATCCCGGCACGTATTCCATGAGCCACGCGTACGGTCCGGGACTGATGACCAGCCCGTTGACCGCAATCTCGGGCCCGAGCGCGAACGCCGCCGCAGCCAGTGCGGCCACGGCATAAAACACCCACGGCGATCGTGCAGCATCATCGGCCGCCCGACCCGCGTGTCTCCGGATCAGGATCCACGCCACCAAGAGTATCGAGGTCCGCGACAGCAGGCCGCCGGCACTGTGTGACTCGACCCATGCCCCATCGATAGGAATGATGAAACTCCCGGTCACGAGCACTCGCGCTGTGGAGAGCAAGTGCACGGCCAACAGGACGAACAACGCGCCGACCAGCACCTGCCGCAGTGGCGAAGTGGTCTGCCTGGCTGCAGTGAGGTTCTGCTGCCTGCGGCGCGCGACGCCGCCGGCGATGCCAACGATTGCCAATGCGAGGATGGCGAAACCAGGGAACCCCTGGCCTTCAGGCTTGGGAAACGCAACAAGACGTGTGCCCCACCACTTCAGTCGCTCTGATGCCGTGGCAAACCCGTGTACGTCGGCCGAAAACGCTGTGATCTCACCAAGTGACCTGACGCCCACTCCGCTGTTCCGAACCTCAAGGTAGGGTGTCAGGAACGGCAGCGTGACGAGCGCTACCACAATTGCCGCCATACCCAACGCGCGCCAGGCTGCCCAGTCGCCTAGTCGCCGGCGTGCCGCCAGTTCGTACATCGCGTAGGCCGCCACAAACGGCGAGAAGAACATCACGTAATAGCCGCACGACAGGTTTTGCGTAATCAGCGCTGCCGATCCGCCCACAAGCGCCCGCAGGCGGCCGGTTTCAAAGTATCGGCGGAACGCGTACAGGACAAACGGCATCCACTGCGACGAGAGCACCTGCAGGTGTGACCACTGATCGATGCGGTACGGCGCAAACGCAAACGCAAGGCCCGCGACAAATGCCGCAATCGGCCGGCCCGTGATATCGCGCACCAGCAGGAACATGCCAAGTCCCGATAACACAAACGTCGAGAGGAAGAGCAGGTTGTACGACAGCACGACGTTGTCGGTGGCGGCGAGCACCGGCAGCACCTGCAGCATCTGCGCGGTGAGGTGCTCCGAATACGCCAGCGTGAGTGGCTCGGGATAAAAAATATTGCCGTGCCAATAGCGAGACAGCGCGCTGAAGTCTCCCGAAAGGAAGGCGAGCACTTGCCCGCTGGTCCAGAGCAGGACCCACGACACAAACACCGGATCGCCCATGTCGCCGGCAATTTCTTTATGCATGACCGTGGCCAGCGGCCAGGTCAGGGCGCACGTGATGACGAGGTAGAGGAGGGCGGCCCGCTTCACTTTCGTCGGGCAAGCGCCAGCAGCGACATGCCGAAACTGGGCGACCGGCGATCCTCAGCGCGGAGCCACGGCATGATCCACTTGACGGCGCCCGCCTGCCCGCGGGGAATGACTCGGCGCTTCAGCACACGCGAATTCAGCCACCAACCAAAGACACCGGGCTGGTTCAGGTAGCGCAGGGCCTCAACCTCGAAGCCGGTTTCAGTGAGCAGCGCGCGGAGGGGCTCACGGTCGTATCGCCGGAAGTGGTTCAGGTGTTTGTCGAGTGTGCCGTAAATGGAAGGCATGGCCGGCACCAGCAACACGAGATGCCCGCCGGCGGGTAGCACTCTGGCGAAATCGAGCAGTGTTTCGCGATCGTGCTCGATGTGTTCCAGCACGTTCATGCAGACGATGGAATCGATCTGTTCGCCGGCCAGATCTTCGTGCGCAGCCCGCGTGAGCGGAAACTCGAACGACGCGACGCGCACGTTGGATCGCTGTCCCACCGTGGACTGCAGTTCCTTGACGTAGTGCGGTTCAATATCCGACGCAATCACGCGCTCGCGCTCGACGAAGTACCGCGTCTGGTTGCCGACGCCCGACCCGACTTCGAGCACACGGCGGCCAAGGAACGAGTCGAACTGATCGTGCAGCCACTTGTTGTAGACGCCCAGCCGCGACATGCGCCGCAGCGTCATGGCGCCGACGTCGCTTTCGGGGGCCTCCCACCGCGAGAAACGCACGATGGTCCACGCGGCCTGAATCGCGTCCTTGAACCCGATCTTCTTGCCCTCGGCATACGTCCGGCCGTTGTAGGAAATCGGTACTTCGTACACGCGCGCGCGGAGTCGCGCGACCTTGCACGTAATTTCCGGTTCCACTCCGAAGCGTTTCGAGCGCAAATCAAGACGATTGGCCACGTCGCGGGTCAGCGCCTTGTAACACGTCTCCATGTCGGTAAGGTTCAGCCCACTCACAGCATTCGAGAGCAGCGTCAGCATCTTGTTGCCCACCGAGTGCCAGAAATACAGGACGCGATGTCCATGCGGCGACCCGAGGAAGCGCGATCCATACACGACGTCGGCGTCGCCACGCAGGATCGGCCGGAGCAGCATGGGATACTCGTCCGGGTTGTACTCAAGGTCGGCGTCCTGCACGAGCAGGATGTCGCCCGTGGATTCTCGAATCCCGCGCGCCACCGCAGCGCCTTTGCCCTGATTCGACGTCTGGTAAAACACCCGAATGCCATTGTTGCCGTCGAGCTCGGCCAGGATGTCTTTCGTCCCATCGCTCGACCCATCGTCAACAATCACGAGTTCTTTTTCGATGCCCGGAAGGTCCACGGCCAGAACGCGGGCGACGATTTCACGAACCGTCCGCTTTTCGTTGAAAGCGGGCATGATGATCGACAGTTTCACGAGCGCGTCCACTCCGCGGTGAATGTGGCGATGTCGTCGAAAATCGCGCTCAGCACATCCGGTGGCGCGAGAAACACCACACGGAAGAATCCGTCGGCTGCCGGCAACCCGAAGCCAGAGCCGTAGACGCAGAGAATGCCAGTCTGGCGGAGCAGCGCGAGCACGAAGTCTTCGTCGGTCTTGCCAGGCGGCAACGCCACTTTCGGCATCGCGTAAAACGCTGCGCGTGGGGCGACGCACGTGATGCCGGGGATGGCGTTCAACCGCGCCACGGTCAAGTCGGCCCGGAGCGCGAGTTGGCGCACGAACTCGCGCTGATGACTGCGGTCGCCGTTCAGCGCCGCTTCAATGGCGTACTGCATCGGCCCCGTGCTGCACAGCCGGCCGTCGGCCAGTTTTTTGATCGCGGCCAGCACGTCGTTCAAGCGCGGCGAACGGCCCACCGACAGCCACCCCGCGCGCCACCCCGGCGCCACATACGCCTTCGACAACGACGAGAACGACAGAATCGGGGCATCCGGGTCGAGGCTGCCGAGCAGGGGCGACGGACCGTCAAACCCAAGGTCGCCATACACCTCGTCAGCCAGAATCGGCACGCCCGACGAGTGGGCCAGGGCGATGAGCGCTCGGCGAGTGGCCTCTGGGTAGACCGCACCTGTCGGGTTATTCGGATCGATGACCACGATCGCTCGGGTCGCCGGCGTGATCTTGGCCGCGATATCGGCCACATCGGGCAGCCAGTGATGCTCCGGGTCGGTGCGATAAAACACCGCCTTCGCGCCCAGTTTCGCGAGCACGGCCGTGTAGAGCGGATAGGTGGGCGTGGGCACCAACACCTCGTCGCCGGCGTCGGCCATGGCGCCCAACGCGAGTTCGATCCCTTCGGAAGTGCCGGCCGTCAGAATGACGCGATCAACACCCACCGGCATGCCGCGCGATTCGTACTCGCGGGCGACGGCCTCGCGTGCCGAGAGAATGCCCACAGATGCCGTATAGCCGTTGTGGCCGTCGCGCATCGCGCGATCGACGGCCTCGATGAGGTGAGGCGGTGTGTGGAACCCGAACGGAATCGGGTCCCCGATATTCAGATACCGGACGGTGCGGCCTGCGGCCTCCACCTTCCGGGCTTCGGCCACCACGTTGCGAATGGCATACGTGAAGCCTGAAATACGAGTGGCGACGTGCACCGGCGCCTGCGTTGGCATGCGAATGATCCTAACCCGAAGCACGACGGATCGCCGCCCGATCTAGGCACACGAGGCATGAAGGCCTGAAGGTTCCTGCCTAGCCTAAGGGGAGTTCCTTCAGACCCTTCATGCCTCGTGTGAGAAAAGGCAGAGCCGTCGTGATCAGCTTTTGGCCAGCTTGGTCATCGCCTCGATGAACACGTCCACCTCGTCGAGCGTGGTGTAGACGTTGGGCGTCACGCGGATGCCCTGGTATTCCAGGGCCTGTGGTTCACCCACCGAGATGCCTGTCACGATGATTTTCTGGTTATCCCAAAGCTTCGAGGCGATGTCGTTCGGCGGCACGCCCTTGATACCCACAGTGCCGATGGCGCACGAGTGGGCAGGATCCATTCCTGTGTGCAACTGGATGCGGTCGAACTTGGCGAGTTCATTGACCCATCGGGCTTTGAGATAGCGCAAGCGCGCGGCTTTCCGTTCGCTCCCGATACCACGGTGGAACATGAGCGCCTCGGCAATCGCGTTATGGTTCGCCGCCGGGTGAGTCCCGATTTCCTCGAACTTCCGGATGTTCTTCGACTGCGACGGGGCCGCCGGCTGCAGGGCCCAGGTCTTTTCGATCCGATCGGGCCGCACGTAGAGCAATCCCGTTCCGATTGGCGCGAGCAGCCACTTGTGCAGACTTGACCCGTAATAGTCGCAGTCGAAGTCAGTGATCTTGAACGGGAAGTGCCCGTACGCGTGGGCGCCGTCAACGACGGTGAGGATGCCGCGCTTGCGTGCAAGCTCGCAGATTTCCTTCACGGGAAAGATGTGCCCCGTCAGGTTCGAGATGTGCATGAAGTGAATCACCTTCGTCGCGGGAGTGATCGCGCGCTCGAAGCGCTGCACCAAATCGGCTTGCGTGGGCGGCACAGGAAACTGAATCTTCGTGAGCTTGACTTCGTTGCGAATGACGCGCTGCTCCCACGTGTTCATCATGCGGCCGTAATCCTGATTGGTGGTCAGGATCTCGTCGCCGGGTTTGAGGTCGATGCCGAGCTGGGCAATCTGGAGCGACTCACTGGCATTTCGCGTAATCGCGATCGTCTCTGGGTCCGCGCCAATGTCATGCGCCAGGTCACGTCGGACGCTCTCGATATTGGGCTCGAGGATCCGCCACATGTGATACGCGGGCAACTGGTTCGAGATATCGAGGTAACGCTTGAACGCCTCGTGCACGACGCGAGGGCTGGGACACACGCCGCCGTTATTGAGATTGACGATGGTGCGGTCGAGGGTGAAGCCCGATTGCACTTCGCGCCAGAAGTCTTCATCGCGCGCGACGTCGGCAAGCGACCGTCCATTCTGCGCCGCGCCCGCCTCGAGCAGGCGC
This sequence comes from Vicinamibacterales bacterium, assembly GCA_046594875.1. Lineage (GTDB taxonomy): Bacteria > Acidobacteriota > Vicinamibacteria > Vicinamibacterales > SCN-69-37 > SYFT01. Next base: position 19,589 of record JBKJQX010000010.1, on the reverse strand, counting down.
GTGAGTCCGTTCGGGTTGTAGGAGGCCATGGCCACGCCGGCGGCGGCGCTCGTGCGGTTCAGGAATTGCCGTCGGGTCCACATCGCTGATCCTCCTCTGGTTGCTGCGTCGGATTTCCTGCGAATCATAGCGCGGATGGTGGCACAATAGCCGCGGACAGCAGGGGGGCAAGGCGTGAACGGACTTGGACTGGTGGTGCTGCGGCTCGCACTGGCCGTCGTATTCGTCGCACACGGCGCACATAAGCTGTTTGGCTTGTGGGCCGGCCCGGCCATTGGTGTCGGCGGTCTCGATATGACCGCCCACGTGTTCGCGGGCCTCGGCCTCAATCCCTCGTTTCCCCTCGCAGTGATGGTGGGTGTCGTCGAAACCCTGGGCGGCCTTCTGCTGGTGATCGGGTGGTTTACCCGGTTTGCCGCCCCGGCGATGGCCGTGGTGACCGCGGTGGCCATGTGGAAGGGCCAGTGGGCCAACGGGTTGTTCCTCAACTGGACGGGCGCGACCGATCGCGGCCAGGGATTTGAGTTCAGCCTCATCCTGCTTGGCGCCTTGCTCTGTTTGACCTTCACCGGCGGCGGCGAGTGGTCCCTGGATGGCCAGCGCGAAGCCTCCCGCGCCTCGCGCCAGGCCGGCCGTGCCCGGCTCCGCGGAAAACTCTAGGTTTTACACGAGGCGTGAAGGACTGAAGGAACTTCCCTTTGAACGAACTTTCAGACCTTCATGTCTCGTGTGAAATGAACTGACACGGATGCTTCTTACGAACAAGGTTGCCTTGCTGGTCGGAGCCCGGCGCATGGGTGTGGCCCTGGCCACGGCGCTCGCGTCCCGCGGGGCCGACGTCGCCCTCACGTATCGCAGCTCCCCTGATGCGGCCGACGCGGCGGCTGACGCTGTCCGTGCGCTCGGGCGCAAGGCGATGGTGGTGCGCTGCGATGTCATCGACGAAACACCCATCGTTGAAGCCACGTTCCAGCAGGTAGTGGACGAGATGGGCCGCCTCGATGTGCTGGTGATGATGGCGTCGCGGTATGTGGAGGCCCACTTCGACGAACTCGATACCTGGGAAATCGAGCGAACGCTCGGCGTCGATATGCGCGGCACCTTCGTGTGTATGCGCGCCGCCATTCCGTACATGCGACGCGCCGGCGGCGGGCGCATCATTAATTTCACCGATTGGACTGCGGCCAGCGGACGGCCCCGCTATCGGGGTTACACGGGCTACTACGTGGCCAAGGCCGGTGTGAAGGCGTTGACGGAAGCGTTCGCGTTGGAACTGGCAGCGGACCAGATCCTGGTCAACGCCATCGCGCCCGGGCCTGTCCTGCCGCCCGAGGATTTTTCCGCACACGAGCGCGCCGGCGTTGAAGCGGCCACACCGCTGGGGCGGTGGGGAGGCGCCGACGAAGTGGCGAAAGCCGTGCTCGCGCTCATCGATTCAGACTTCACGACGGGCGAGACGATTCGGGTCGATGGCGGCCGGCACCTGCGCTAACATTCCACCCAACGGAAGCTTTGCAACCCATGAAACATCACCCTCGCTTTGTTGTATCCGCCCTGGGCTGTCTGGCCGCTCTGGCCGTGGCCGCGACCGTGTCCGCTCAGGACAAGGACAAGATTGAGAAGTGCCCCACGCCGTACGGCACGCTCGCGGTGAATGAACCCACCGACGAAGTGTTGTCGTGGCTGCGCAGGTATTCGCTCGAGTCGCCCTCGGCACTCATCCGGATCTACGCCCAGGAGTCCAACTGCTTTGTGGTGGTTGAGCGTGGCAAGGGGATGCAGAACCTCCAGCAGGAGCGCGCGCTGGGTGCGTCGGGTGAACTGCAGTCGGGCTCAAACATGGGCAAGGGCCAGATGGTGGCGGCCGACTTTGTGTTGACGCCCTACGTCCAGTTCGCGGACAACAACGCCGGTGGCGTGGGCGGTGCGGTGGGTGGCATCAGCCGCCGGGTGGGCATCGGTGTTGGCGGCAGCCTGAAGTTCAAGGAGGCGCAGTCGAGCATCACGTTGTCTTCCACGCGCACGGGTGTACAGGTGGCGTCGGCTGAAGGCAAGGCGCGGCAGCGCGATTTCAGCCTGGGCGGTCTGGGAATCGCGGGCGGACTGCTTGGCGGCGCCGGCGCCTATTCGAGCACGGCCGAGGGCAAGGTCATTGCCGCCAGCCTGCTCGACAACTTCAACGCCGTCGTCGGCAAAGTGCAGGCGAACTCCTCGCTCAAGCCCATGGACGCCGCCAGGGTGGCGGCGCTCGGCGGTGGTGAAGCACCGGCGGCCGGTTCGGGCTTCAACGAAGGCGACGTCGTCCACTCGAAGATCGACGGCGTGAAACTGATGGCCACGGCGAGCGACTCGTCCAAGGTGGTCGCCGCACTGAAGAAAACCGACGAACTCGTCGTGATGGGCTCCGCCGCTGGCGGCTACCTGAAGGTTCTGGGGTCGATGGGCGAAGGCTTCGTCAAAGCGGTGCTCGTCGCAAAGTGAGGGTGGCGCACCCTTACAGGTGCGCTTCCATCGACTCGAGCGCGCCGTCCAGTTCCTTGCGGTCGCGCGCGAAGCACAGCCGGATGTGGCCTTCGCCCCGTGAGCCGAAGTCGACGCCGGGCACGCACCCGATCCGCGCCTTCTTGATCAGGAACTCGGTCATTGCCCACGACAAAGACTCGGGCGCGTTTGGCAGCGGCGACTTCCACGACGGATCGATCTTCACGAATGCGTAGAACGCACCCACCGGCGGAGCGCCGCTGAGGATGCCCTTGGACGCCTTGGGCAACTTCTCGTAGAACAGGTCGCGCCGCGCGCCCAGTTCGATCTTGAAATCGTCTACCACCTGCCGCGGACCCTGCAACGCACCCACCGCGCCATACTGAATCAGCGACGACACATTCGACGTGGTCAACGACACGATTTTGCGGGCGCGCTCGTTAATCTTCTTGTCCTTGATCGCAAGGTAACCCAGACGAAGGCCGGTCATTGCATACGTTTTGCTGAGCGTGAAGAGCGGAATGGTGCGCTCGTAGAGACCGGGCCACGACGCAATGCTGAAATGTTCGTGACCGTCGAACACAAAGTCCTCATACGCCTCGTCTGCAAACACCCAGAGGTCGCGCTCCATGACGAGCGCGGCGAGTTGGTCCACGTCCTCGCGCGTCATCACGCCACCGGTCGGGTTGCTCGGCGTGTTGATGAGGATCGCCTTGGTCTTCGGCGTGATGAGCCGCGCCAGTTCGTCCATGTCGGGTCGCCAGCCGAGCGATTCGTAAACCGGGAACGGCACGGGCACAGCCTGCGCGGCCAGGATGTTACTCACGGTGGGTGGCCAGCACGGATCGGGCACCAGCACCTCGTCGCCCGGCTCAAGCAACGCCAGGCACGCGATGTACTGGCCATGAATGCCGCCGTTGGTGACCATCACCTCGTCTGCGCCGCCGATGGGAATGCCGTTCTGCGTGCGCATCTTCTCCACCAGCAGGTCGAGGAGCGGCGGAATACCCGTGGTCTGCACGTAGTGCGTGCGGTTCTCGGCGATACCCTTGCGAAGCGCCTCTTTGACGGACTCGGGCGCGTCGAAGCTCACGTCGCCCTGGTCGAGCCGGAACGGCCGATCGACCGAATACATCATGTCGCGAATGCGGATAATTCCAGAGAAGGGCACGGAGTCGAGGAACTGAGCCATTCCTGAGATGATACTGAAAGCGCGCCCTCAAACACATCAATGACACATCCCAAGCACGCCGACGCAGACCACACAGTGCTCGACCTCATCCGCGAACGGTGGAGTCCGCGGGCGTTTGATGCCGCTCGTGAGGTGACGATGGACGATCTGTGGCGGCTGTTCGAGGCAGCGCGTTGGGCGCCCTCCTCGCGCAACGAACAGCCATGGCGTTTTGTCGTGGCGCACCGGCAGCAGTCGCCCGCGGCGTACCAGGCACTTTTCGCCGCACTGGGCGCCAGCAATCAGGCGTGGGCCGGCACGGCTCCGGTGCTGATTCTGGCCGCGGTCCAGCTCACCGTGGAGTTAACCGGCGAAGCCAACCGCCACGCGTACTACGACACCGGCCAGGCCGTTGGATTCCTCACGCTACAGGCCCAGTCACAAGGGTTGGCCATCCGCCAGATGGAAGGCTTTAGTCACGCCATCGCACGGGAGGTGTGCCAGGTGCCCGACGGCTTCGAACCCGCCGTGGTGATGGCAGTGGGCTACCCCGGATCTCCAGAGACGTTGGCGAGTGAAAAGCACCGCGCCGCCGAGATCACCCCACGCCGCCGCCGCCGCGCCGCCGACTTCGTGTTTGATGGTGCCTGGGGGAAGCCGTTCTGAAAGTTTTTCACACGAGATGAAGGGCTGGAGGAGCTTCCGTCTTCTGAAGAGCTTTCAAACCCAAGAAGTTCCTTCATGCCTTCACGCCTCGTGTGAGAACTAGACCAGCGACAGGATGCGCTCCAGCGTCTGCCGCGTACCTTGCGTCGGCAGGTTCGACAGATACAGGTGGCGGACGCCGGCGCGCCGGAGTTCTCGAATCGACCGGGCGCAAATGCTTTCGGGACTCTCGCCCGCGCCGAATTCAGCCGTCAGCGCCTCGGCCGGCACGGTCAGGAACTGCTTGAGCGTCGCCAGCGTCTTCGGATTCGCGCTGCGGTAATAGAACACCCCGAAAATTCCGGGCGTCGTGACGCTCGCCTTCTGCCGTGCGGTCAGGAAGCCTTCCACCTTGGACAGGTCATGGTGCGAGACCACTTGCGTCAAGAAGAACTCCGCCGAGAATCGGGCATCGCGGAGGTAGCCCACCTGCGACTCCGGGCTCTGGTGAGGGTTGGCCCATCCGCCCAGCGCCAGGTCGGGCACGTGACGCCGAATATCCTCACGCAACTGCCAGGCATGCTCCACACATCTGGGCGGTCCCACCGACTTATCGCCACCCAACACCACCATCGTCGAGAACCCCTGATGCAGCGCGCTTTCGGCGTACGACAGGCAATACTTGCGGGTGTGTTTGGTGGTCAGGAACGGAATGACGTGGCTGCGCGGCACGTCGGTGCCCAGATTGATGACCAGATGCCGAAGGTTGTTCTCTTCCTTCGCGCCCACGGCACTGTCGGTCAGGAATACGAACATCCCGTCGCGCACAAGGCCGCGGACGGCGTGGTAGGTGTCAATCCATGCATCCATGCCGGCCGCTGAATCCAGCTCAGCCCGGGGCGGACGGAGTTCGACCGAGAGCACATTCGACGTGTTCTCCAGTGCTTCGACTAACGGATTGGTCACGACCAGTAAGTATAGACTTGCAGTGGTGGCCACCGCACTCGCGTCGCTGACGTCATTGCCCCGCGTCATCCTGGCGCCCCATTCCACGCCGATCGACTCGCTCACCAGACTCCGCGCGGCGCTCGGACCCGCGTGCCCGTCGCTCTACATGAAGCGCGACGATCTGATCTCGTTTGGCATGGGCGGCAACAAGGTTCGCAAGCTCCAGACGGTGCTCGCTGCAGCCGCATCCTCCGGCGCAGACACGCTCATTACCTGCGGCGGCCTGCAGTCCAATCACTGCCGCGCCACGGCGGCCGCCGGCGCAGCGTTGGGTCTGCGGGTGATCCTGGTCGTTAACGGTGTTCAGCAAGAGCGCCCCACCGGCAATGCACTGCTCGATCAACTCTTCGGCGCCGACGTCCGCTACGCCTCGTCTCGGGACGAACGGGCCTCAATAATGGAACGTGTTGCCGAAGAAGAGAAAGCGGCGGGTCGGCGTCCGTTTGTCATTCCGCTCGGTGCGTCCACGCCAATTGGCGCAGCAGGGTTTGCGCTCGGCATTCAGGAAGTGCTTGTTGCCGGCCTTCGGCCGGATGTCATCGTTCACTCCACATCCTCTGGCGGGACACAGGCGGGGCTCATCGCCGGATGCGCGCTCTTCGGCCTCAAAGCGCGCATCATCGGCATCAGCGCCGATGAGTCGTCTGCCGCTCTGTCAGTGGTGGTTCGCGACATTGTTGAAGGCATGGCCGGCCGGCTTGGCGGATCGCCGGCGGCGCTTGGCGCGGATCGCGACGTGGTGGTAGACGATCGGTTTGTCGGCGAGGGGTACGGCATCCCGACGCAAGAGTCGCGCGAAGCGCTCACCCTGGTGGCCAGGCACGAGGGCATCGTCCTCGATCCCGTGTACACGGCCAAGGCCATGGCCGGCCTGATCGAACGTATCCGAACAGACAGCTTCTCGGCCGGCGAAACCGTATTGTTCTGGCACACGGGTGGCCAGGTGGGGCTATTTGCATGACACTGACATTTCTTGGCGCAGCGCGGACGGTCACAGGATCCAAACACCTGCTGGAGGTGGGCGGCACACGAGTGCTGGTGGATTGCGGAATGTTTCAGGGCCTCAAGGTCCTACGCGAGCGCAACTGGGAGCCGTTTCCCGTGCCGCCATCGTCCATCAACGTGGTGGTGTTGACCCACGCGCATCTCGACCACTGCGGACTTCTGCCGCGACTGGTGGCGCAGGGGTTCACCGGCCGGGTGTTCTGCACGAGTGGCACCGCCGAGCTCGCGAAGATCGTGATGTCGGACGCTGCCCACCTGCAGGAAGAAGACGCAGAGCGGGCCAACCGCAAGGGCTACACCAAACACAAACCAGCGCTCGCGCTGTTTACGGAAAACGACGCTGCGCGGGCGATTCTGCAGTTGCAGCCCGTCGGTTACGACAGGCCCATGCCCATCGCCCCGGGCATCGAGTTGGAGTTCCTGAACGCCGGACACCTGCTCGGTTCCGCTTATGCCCGCATCACGGTTGCCTCTGAAGGCAAGACCATCCTATTTGGCGGCGACCTTGGCCGCTACGGCCGTCCCGTCTTGCCGGATCCCGCGACGCCGCCTGAGGCCGATGTCGTCCTTGTTGAGTCCACCTACGGCAACAAGGTGCACGAAGCGGATGACGATGGGGCGCATTTGGCGAGGATTGTGAATGAAACCGTGAAGCGCCGCGGGAAGATCGTGATTCCGGCGTTTGCACTCGGGCGGGTCGAGGAATTGCTCTACTGGGTGCGGCATCTTGAGGAGCGCAAGGCCATCCCCGAGTTGCCGGTGTACGTGGACAGCCCGATGGCTGTCGAAGTGCTGGCTGAGTATCGCGATCGTATGCACGAACTTGATGCGGGGCTCAGGAATTTCCTGACGGCCCGGCTCCATGTAATCGCGTCGATTCCGGAATCGCGCAAGGTTCAGGACGACCTGCATCCCAGTATTGTGATTTCGTCGAGTGGTATGGCTACGGGCGGCCGCGTCCTGCACCACCTGAAGCGAGTGCTGCCCGATGCACGCAACACCGTGTTGTTTGCCGGGTATCAGGCCGAGGGTACGCGCGGCCGGCAACTCAAGGACGGCGCCCAGACCACGCGCATCCATGGTGAAGAGATTGCCGTACAGGCGCAGATCGAGTCGCTCGACTCGGTGTCCGCGCATGCCGACAGCAACGAAGTGATGCGCTGGCTCAAGAGCTTCAAGCGTGCGCCGTCAACCTTGTGCCTGGTCCACGGCGAACCCGGACCCATGGACACGCTGAAGACGCGCGTGGAACGCGAGTTGAAGTGGAACGTCAAGACCCCCGCCCACCGCGAGAAAATAGACATCTGATGGACCGACCCTATCTGCTTGAACAAATCGACGAAGCCGCCGTGGTGCAGTTGTATGCCGATGGCTTCGAGGCACTCCCGACCGACCAGAAGATCCTGATCTGGCATCTGTCCCAGGCAGCACTCGCCGGCCGCGACATCTACTACGACCAGCGGTATCGCCATGGTCTTGAGATGCGGGCTATCCTCGAGGGCATTATCCGCGCGGCCAATCGTGATGCCGATGCGACGGCCCCACGTGAGGTGCTCGACGAGATTCGCCGGTACACGAAGCTGTTCTGGATCAACTGCGGTCCGTACAACAATCTGACCGCGCGCAAGTTCGTGCTGACGTGTTCGTTCGACGCACTTTCGGCGGCGGCGCTACGCGCGAGAGATGTGGGAACGCTTGCGCTGACGGCCGATGGGTTGACCGAGGCGTTGGCCCGGCTCCGTCCGGCGTTCTTCGACGCGTCGTACGAGTCGCTCGTGACGAACAAAACGCCGGGTGATGGCCGCGACATCCTGGAGGACAGCGCGAACAATCTATACCAGGGCGTCACCATGGCCGACATGGCCGAGCTTGACGAACGCTACGGCTTGAACTCCCGAGTGGTGAAGGCCGGCGACGGACGCCTGGAAGAGGAAATTTATCGCGTCGGCGGAAAATATGGCGCGCACATCGAGGCCATCTGCCGGCATCTGACGGCGGCGTTGCCCCACGCGACGCCGGCGATGCGCAAGGCGCTTGAGGCACTCATCGCGTTCTACCACTCGGGCGAGGATGCCGACCGCGTGGCCTACGACATTGCGTGGGTGGAAGACAAAGACTCGCCGGTCGACACCATCAACGGCTTCATCGAAAACTACATGGATGCCCGTGGGGTGAAGGGTGCATGGGAAGCCCTGGTGTTCTACGTCAATCCGGGCAAGACCGCAGGCATCAAGCGACTGGCCGAATCGGCCCAGTGGTTTGAGGACCGGATGCCGTGGGACGCGAAGTGGCGACGGACCAACGTCAAGGGAGTGACGGCACGGGCGATTGATGTGGTGATGGAGACCGGCGACTCCGGTCCGGTCACGCCCATCGGGATCAACCTGCCGAACGACCAGTTGATCCGCGAGCAACACGGGAGCAAGTCCGTGACCATCGCCAACGTGTCTGAGGCCTACGATAAATCACAGCCCAAGGCCTATCGCGAGGAGTTCTGCTGGTCGCCCGAGGAAGTGGCGCGGGCGGAAAGATGGGGGTCGATCGCGAGTGAAGTCACAACCGGCATTCACGAAGTGCTCGGACACGGCAGCGGCGTGGTGGAGGCCCATCTCGAAGGACGGCCCGAACTGGCAATCAAGGAGCAATACGCTGCACTCGAAGAATCGCGTGCGGACCTTGTGGCGCTGTACTTCGTCGGTGAGCCCAGAGTCGCTGAACTGGGCATGCTGCCCGCCGAGCATCAGGCCGAAATCGTTCTGGCCGAATACGAAGGGTACGCGCGGAATGCCCTGGTCCAATTGCGACGGGTCCGTGAGGGCACGCAGATCGAGGAAGATCACATGCGCAATCGCCAGGCGATTGTGCATTGGCTGATGGCGCACACCTCGGCGATTGAAGTGCGCAAGCGCGATGGCAAGACCTACTACGTGATGGTGGACGCCAAGGCGTTCCACGCCGGGGTTGGCCGCATGCTGGCCGAGGTGCAGCGCATCAAGTCCACCGGCGACTACGCGGCCGCGAAAGCGCTTTTTGAAACACACGGCATTCACTTCGACCCGAGCCTGCGCGATGAAGTGGTGGCTCGCGTGGACCGCCTGAAGCTGCCGTCGTATACCGGCTTCGTGCAGCCCGAACTGGCGCCGGTGCGTGATGCTGCCGGCGAGATTGTCGACGTCGCGATCTCGTATCCGCTGAGCCTCGAAACACAAATGCTGGGATGGAGTGCGACATGAAGGCACTGCTCGTATTCGCATTGCTCGTCGTAGGGATCCAGGATCCTGAAGCACGCGTCCGTGCCGAACTGGCCGCCGCCCGGCAGATGCCTGCGGCCATGGCCGCGCGCGTGCAGCCGGTGATCGACCAGGCGTGGGCCGGGTTTGATCCGGCTGCGGCGATGGCGCAGGTGGAGTTCGCGTCGAAGTATTGGCGTCTCGCTGGCAACGAAGGCTACGACGCGACGCTCGATCGTGTACGGGATCGCCTGCTGGCGGCGGGCCTCAAGGATGTCGGCGTCGAAACCGCCACCACACCCAGCCCCGGCTGGGACTACACCGTCGGCACGTTGGCGCTGATTCGGCCCAATCAGCCAGACCTCGTGGTGCTCTCGAAAGAGAAGGAACGCGTGGCCCTGGCGATCAACTCGATCTCCACCGATGGGAAGATTGATGCGCCGTTGATCGACGTGGGCCGGGGGCAGGCCGCGGATTTTGAAGGCAAGGACGTGAAAGGCGCCGTGGTCATCGGTGATGCCGACCTTGGCGGCCTCTTCCGGCAGGCAGTGACCCAGCGCGGCGCGCTCGGCGCCATTTCCACGGCAATCGCGAAGTACATCGCCGACGACCCGGACGTCCTGCAATGGGGCAGCATCCCGTTCGACGCCACGCGCAAGGCTTTCGGCTTCAAGTCATCCCGCCGTGCCGCCACCACGCTTCGAGAAGCGTTGAAGGCCGGCCCTCAGCGAGTGCGCGTGGAAGTGGCCAGCACGTTCGCCAATAAACCCGAGCGCACACTCGTGTATGAAATTCCCGGTCGGACACTCCCCAACGAACGCGTGGTGCTGGCGGCGCACCTGCAGGAACCGGGTGCCAACGACAATGCGAGCGGCGTGGCGACACTAATGGAACTGGCGCGCTCGCTCGGCGCCGGTGTGGCGTCGGGTCGCATTCCGCCTCCCGCCCGCACCATCACGTTCCTCTGGCTCAACGAAATCAGCGGAAGTCGCGCCTGGATCGCCAGACACCCCGACCTGATGCCCGGCGTGCGCTACATGTTCTCTATGGACATGACGGGTGAAGACGTCGCCAAGACCGGCGGCAGTTTCCTTGTGGAGCGCTGGCCTGATCCCGGTGCCGTCTGGACGCGGCCCTGGGACCCACACTCCGAGTGGGGCGCCGGTAACGTGAGAGCCAACACGCTCAAGGGCGATCTGATCAACGATCTGCACCTCGCGGTGTGTGAGCTGGTCGCGAAAAAATCATCCTGGGTTGTGAAAACAAATCCGTACGAAGGCGGCAGCGACCACACGGTGTTTGGCTCGGCGGGTGTGCCATCACTCTTGAACTGGCACTTCACCGATCGCTATTACCATTCGAGCCTGGATACCCCCGACAAGACCAGCGCTCAGGAAATGCGCAATGTCGGCGTGGCCATGGCTTCGTCGGCCTGGATACTGGCGTCCGCTGATGAAGCCATGTCGATGCAGGTGGCCGAGCTTGTGGCGGCCGCAGGCCGCGCACGTGTGGCCGTTGAGCTTCGCGACGGATCGAAGATGGCGGACCACGCCGACGCGCTCGCCGCATGGCGCAAATGGTCCGCTGAGGCTGTTCGAAGCGTGACGCGCCTGGTCACCGTGCCCGTGTCCCCGGCACTGACGGCTCGCCTCGAAGCACTCGTGGCGCCTTACTTGTAGGCCTGGCCCTGGCCCACGGGCATCGACATCGTTTCCACCATCGACTCGCCTGAGGATTTGACGTGCTCAGCACCTGAGCTGGCGACCACTTCCTTTGCGCGAAGGACCTCGCCAGGTGTGTCGCAGTGCACCGACAGCAGGATGGCGCCGTCCTGCACGTGCTCCGCAAAACGTTTGGCTTCGTACTCAGGCAGACCCATGCCGATGAGCGCACCGGCGACGCCACCGACCGCGCCGCCCACGCCCAAGCCCGCCAGGCCCGTGACGATGGGGCCCATTGCAAGTAAGGGACCCACGCCGGGAACCGCGAGCAGACCGAGACCCGCCAGCACTCCGAGAGCGCCGCCGATGGCCCCGCCTGTCGTCACTCCGGCCACGGCACCTTCTGGCGCTTTGGTGTTGGCTTCAACGCCCATGTCGACAGCGCCGTTCAGGCTGCTGGGCATCAGGACCGAAATGTCAGACGCTGGAAATCCAGCCGTATTGAGGGCCTCAGTGGCACGCTCCACATCGATGCGTGTCGAATAGATACCGAAGACGGCAATTTTTTTCTCTGACATGCGTTCGAATGTACGTGCCGGGCCGTTCGGCGGCTGTACCCCATTGCACAGCCAGGTCACGCTTTGACCTACGGCGACTGCACCAGCCCACTCAGCGGCGGGCCGCCTGGGTGACATCCAGCAGTGCGCTCGGATTAACCCCCGAGAGCCCCGCGATTGACACGACGCTCGATCGCGGTTGGGGAGTGCGGTTCCACTCGACTATGACTCTGAGCGGCTGATTGCCGGTGCCTTGGCATGACGTCGGTGCCCCGTACGTTGTAACGCCGCAGGATCCGACCGAAAACCTGATCCAGGGGACTGACGAAGTCGCTGTCCACTGGCAGGTGGCCGGCTGAGCGCTGACCATCAGGTCCCGTGCGTGGTCCCGAATCCTGCAGCACCATCCACGGCGGGACGCTTTCAGGCACGACCGACCAGCCACAGCCTGGCGCCGCCGCCACGAACGCCGATCCAGTGCCACCCACCGCATCAAACGTAGCCGAGGCGGACTGAAGCCGCGTCTGACACAACACCGGCACGACGACGGGTCCCAGGAGGAAGTCCGCAGTTGGCCGCTCAGGAGAGACATCGGTTGTGACGGAACTGAACCCGGCGGCGGCCGCACGGACCTGTACCGGGGCATTGGGGACACCGGTGAATCTGAAGGCGCCATCCGAGCCGGTAATCATCTCGCGCCCTGCGCGCCTTGTTGCTGGCGCACAACTCCCGACACCGTGAACGTTGTTGAGGGAGCGGTCGGTGCTGCGCTTTCCTTTCCGCAGTTCCCCAGTTCCCCAGTTCCCCAGTTCCCCAGTTCCTAACTTCCCAACTTCCCCAGTTCTCCAGGCGTCCAATGGCCATGCGCCAAGACCTGATCAATGCGTTGCGCGCCCTGCGTGCCGCGCCTGCCTTTACTACCGTCGCGTTGACCGTCCTCACGCTCGGGATAGGGGCCACCACCGCGATCTTTTCGGTGGTGGACGCAACGGTCCTCAGGAACGTCCCGTTCGCCGAACCCAACCGGCTGGTGTCAGTGGCCGATATCGACACGCGCCCGGACGGTTTCCAGGGCGGCTCCACGACGGCACAGGACTATTTGGACTGGCTCGGCGCGACAGGAGCTCAGGGGGTCTTCGAGGGACTGGCGGCCGTCACTGGGGGCGGAGGCTTCACGCTTCGCGAAGGCGGGCACCCTGAAGCGCTCCGTGTCTCGCGCACGACCGCAAACCTTTTTGGTCTGCTGCGCGTATCGCCTCGACTGGGTCGTACCTACACGGCCCAAAACGAGGTGGAAGGGAACCACAAGGTTGCCATCATCAGCGACACGCTCTGGAAGCGCCGCTTCGCTGGCTCGGCCGACGTGTTGGGAAAGACGATGACGTTTGATAGCGGGGTGTGGGAAGTCATTGGCGTCATGCCCGAGGGGTTCGAGTATCCGGTGGGTGTGGCGAAGCCCAGTGAGATGTGGGTGCCGTACGTCATTCCCGAAAGTCAGAAGACACGCGGCAACAGCCGGAACTTCGGACTTCAAGTCGTGGGCCGCCTGCGTGAGGGCGCGTCGATTGCTCAGGCCCAACAGCACATGGACGCCATCAGTGCCGCCATTAAGGCTGCGCATCCGAAATGGTCCCAGGGTCGCCTGGTGCAGGTCCGGACACTCCACGAGTCCCTGGTGGGCAAGGTGCGGCCGTGGATGCTCATGCTGCTGGCGTCTGTGGCATTTGTCATGCTCATCGCCTGCGTCAACGTCGCCAACCTGATGTTGGCCCGCGCCACGACTCGAAGCCGCGAGGTCGGCATTCGCGCCGCGCTCGGTGCATCACGCTGGCAGTTGATTCGTGGTGTTTTGATCGAGAGCCTCGTCTTGTCGGTGGCGGGGACAGCCCTGGGAGTGCTCGTGGCGTACTGGGGTGTTGAGATTCTCAAGGCCGCTTTGCCCGCGTCGCTGCCACGGGCGACCGATATTGGGATTGATGTGCGCGTGCTGCTGGCGGCCGCCGCCGCAGCATGTGCCACCGGGATTGCGTTCGGCCTGGCGCCGGCCATTCAGTTGTCGCGTCCCGACCTCAACAGCGTGCTCCGCGACAACGGTCGCGCAAATACGGCGGGTCTCGCACGACAACGCGTGCGGAGCGCGCTGGTTGTGGCCGAAGTGGCGCTGGCCGTGGTGCTGCTCGTGGGCTCCGGACTGTTTCTCTCCAGCTTCGTGCGGCTCACCAGTGTGGATATCGGCCTTGACCATCGTAATGTGCTGACGGTGCCGGTCTATCCGCCGTTCGTGTACAGCGACACCGCCCAGCGCGAAGCCGGCATGGCGCGCGCGTCAGTGCTGGTACCGCAGACGATCGAACGTGTCCGGCAACTGCCGGGCGTGCTGAAGGTGGGCGGCATTGCCAACGGCCTGCCGCTGTCGGGCAACTGGAGCCGCACCAGCGTCAAGATCGCCGGTCGCGTGGCCGAGTACGACGATGAGGATTCGGTGGATATCCGGGACATTGCCGGGGACTATTTCGGCGTGGTTGGGATTCGGGTGTTGCGCGGGCGCGCGCTGACCGATGCCGATGCGACCGGGGCTCCCGTCGTGGTGCTCAGCGAAGAGGCCGTACGCCGGTATCTGCCGGATCGTGATCCCATCGGCGCAACGATTGAGATCAACGGCGACCGCACGGTCGTCGGCGTCGTCAACAGCGTGCGTTTGGGAGGGCCGGAATCCGAGGTTCGGCCGGAAGGATACCTGCCGATGACGCCCAAGTCGGCGTTTGGCGCGGATCTGGTGATTAAGACCGCAGGTCCAGCCGAGGCGATGGCACCCGCAGTGCGGACGGCCATCTGGGGTATCGCGCCAGACCTGACGCTGGGAGATGTGCAGACGTTCGAGCTGCTGTTCGAACGCCTGATCGCACAGCGCAAGTTCAACATGATGCTGCTGTCCATCTTCGGCGCGCTTGCGATTGTCATCACCGGCGTCGGTATCTTCGGCGTGATGGCCTACGTGGTGGACCAACGGACCCAGGAAATCGGAGTGCGCATGGCTTTGGGCGCTCAGCCCGGCCGCGTGCAGGGGATGGTGCTGGGTCGCGCGATGGTGTTTGTGGCGACAGGGTTGGTGATCGGGATGGCCGGCGCGTATGCACTGTCAGGCGCCGTTCGGGCGTTCCTCTTCAGCGTGGAGCCCGCCGACCCGGTGGTGTACGGATCAACCGCCGCGCTCCTCATCGCCATCGGCCTTCTGGCGGCCTGGATTCCTTCACGTCGGGCCGCTCGCGTGGATCCGATCATCGCGCTGAGGTAGATAGGGGGACGGGTGTGTTTTCCACAGAAACGCTAGAAATGGGGACAGGTCTCGGGGAGAATTTCGACGAGACCTGTCCCCATTTCGCGCGTTTCTGTGGAAAACACACCCGTCCCCTTATGTAACCCCGCTCTCCGTCATCGTCACCGTCCCAAGCGTCGCGTCGATCGTGACCATGGCGCCGACGGGCAGCGTCCACTGGGGTTGCGCGTGGCCGATCATCGCGCCGTGCCAGGCCGGTACTCCGAGCGGCGCCAGATGGTCGGCAAAGATCTCTTCAGGCGTAAACGACGCGAAGCCTTCGCCGGGACCGCACTCACTGCACGTGCCGAAAATGACGCCGTGCACCTTATTCAGAATGCCCGCGAGTTTGAGCGAGGTCATCATCCGGTCCACCCGGTACCAGTCTTCGCCCACATCCTCGAGGAACAGAATCGCCTGATCGAAATTCGGCACGTAGGGCGACCCGAGAATGGCCGTCAGCACCGTCAGGTTCCCGCCCAGCAGCCGCCCTGTGGCCCGGCCCGGCGTGATGGTGCGAATCCGATTCTCCGTCTGTGTCAGCACGTTGCGGTCATTCGCGGTCTTCGGGTTGTCAAACGTTACCGCCTCGCCGTCGAAGAGCACGCGCTTGACGAAGGCGACCGAGTACTCATCCCACCGGCCCCCGGCGTTCGGACCATGAAACGTGACGAGGCCCGTGCGTGCATGAATGCCGTTGAGCAGCGCCGTGATGTCGCTGAAGCCCATCAACACCTTGGGATTGCGCCGGATGGTGTCGTAGTCGAGTAACGGCAGCAGCCGCGACGTGCCCCATCCCCCGCGCGTGGGGAGCACGGCCTTCACGCTCGAGTCATCGAAGAACCGATTGATATCGTCTGCCCGGTCCTTGTCCTGGCCCCCAAGCGACCCGTGCCGGTCCATGATGTGCCGGCCCACTTTCACCTTCAGGCCCAGGGCCTCAAGCGACTCGCGCGCGATGTCGAGTTCCACCTGCTGAAACGTGGCTGACGCCGGCGCCACCAGGCCCACAGTGTCACCGGGTCGCAACCTGGCAGGCCTGATCGCACCTGCCTGCGGTGTCGTCTGCCTGAAAGCGTCGGCTGCCAGCAGCGGCGCCGCGGAAGCGAGGAGAAATGTGCGGCGGTGCATCACGCGTGAAAGAATAGCCCATGACACGTCGAGCTTCGATGTTGTTCGCGCTGCTGACGCTGGCCTGCGGCGCGGCACAGGGCCCCCCGGCGCAGAGCGGATGGCTCAGCGCCCCCGATCAGGTGGCCCGCGGCGTGGAGTTCTTCACGTCCACCGACTCAACGCTGGTTGATCCCGCCGGGCCGATTTCCGTATCGCTCCTGCGCCTCGACCCCTCCCGGGTGCGGTTGAGCAGCCTGCTCTCCAACGATCAAGTCATGTACGCCGAGCCCGTGCTGGAAATGGCCACACGCGCGAAGGCGCTGGCCGCCGTCAACGCCGGGTTCTTCAACATCAACAACGGTGAACCGATTGGCCTGCTGAAGGTGGCCGGTGAACTGGTCAGCGATACCCCGATCCCCAAGGGCGCGATCGCCATCTGGTCTCCCGTTGATGGGCGCACGTCGCTCGCCTTCGATCAGGTCAGCGCTCGAGCCGAACTGCACGTGCTCAGCGAAGGCAAGTCTGTGGTCGTGCCGATTGACGGCGTTGACACCACACGCGCGCGCGGCAAGCTCATGCTGTATTCGCCGAAGTATCACGAACACACCGATACCGCGGGCAACGGCGTGGAATGGGTGCTCAGTGGTAAGCCGCTCACGATCACCGCCGTGAGGCGCGATGCCGGCAGCACCCCGATTCCCGCCGATGGTCTGGTGTTGTCGTTCGGTGGACTCGAACTGCCCGAGCCTCTGGGCCTGCTCGTGCCTGGTGTCACCCTTGAGGTGCGCCGCACCTGGACCTCCGTCCACGGCCTGGAAAGCGACCGTCTCGAAAGCGCCGATCACGTCGTCAATGGTGCGGGACTCCTTCGCCGGGGCGGTGTGTCGCTGACCAGTTGGGACGTGGAGAAATTCAGTGGCACAGCCTTCATCCAGTCGCGTCATCCGAGGACGATGGTGGGTGTGGACAGGACGGGGTTCATCTGGCTGGCGGTGGTGGACGGAAGGCAGCAGGTGAGCGTGGGAATGTCGTTCGCCGAACTGCAGCGCCTTGCGGATCGACTCGAGCTCACCGATGCGCTCAACCTGGATGGTGGCGGGTCCAGCACGATGGTGGTGCGCGGCAAGATCGTCAACCGGCCGTCAGACGCCGCGGGTCCACGCGCCGTCAGCGATGCGATTGGTGTTTCTGTAAGGTGAGCGCTACGGCCGCACGCGCATGATTGAAATGCGCGGGCCCAAGGTGTTGGCGTCCGCGTGGAACGTGGCCACCGGTTCTGTTCGCGCCACCAACTCTCGATACGCAGCCGCCTGCGCAGGGTTCGCCGCCGGTCCTGTGAAGTACTGATCGGTTTCCGCCGCTGTGGTGACCAGATACATCCCGCCCTGTTGCTTGTAGGTCTCAAGCGGGCGATCTACGAGTCGGTGGACAAAGTACGCCTTGATCGTTGGCGGCAAGGCCACCGCGGCGGCCTCAACAAACACCAACTGTCCCCGGGGCACCTCGCGAACGATCCAGGCCGCGGCCAGTTCCTCGGTGCGCGGACGCGCGTGGTCGAGCACCCAACCGACCGCCGATCCAGCCGGAAGTGCCACTAAGACAATCACCGCGACGCGCCGGCCCCACACTCCAGCCGCGCCCAACCGAGTAGCTCCGTCCCAAACGGCGGCCAGGGCCGTGCCAAGAAACAGACAGAACATCGGCGCCATCGGAAGCAGGTAGCGCCCATACTGAAGCCCCCCCTGCTCGGCCAGCATCGTAAACCAGAGGCACGGAAACACCACCAGGATGACTCCACCCGTGCGTGTCAGGGACATGCCGCGTCGCAAGACCACAAGCCCGAGACCGATCACGCCGAGAAGAACCGCGAGGTAGCCGACATTGGTGGGCGCGACATCGGCCCACGAGAACCAGTTCCGCATGTACTTGAGGTAGATCCACGCGGCTTCAACAGGATGCCTGCCCTGGGCGTAACTTTGCGAGAGCTTGCCAAACCCATTGAGGAATGCCGGCAGGTCAAGCACGGTGTAAGGCGATGTCAGGAGGAACGCCCCGCCTGCGCCGAGCAGCGCCAGACCGAGGCCGCGCAGACGTGAGCCCGCAGGCAGCACCAGCGCCGCGGTTAACGGCATGATGAGGGCCACCGCGCCGTTGTATTTCACCGACGCCGCCAGGCCAGCCATACAGGCCGCCGCCACGACGTCGGTCACGCGAGCCCGTTCCACCGCGCGCAACGACATCAACAGTGTGGCCGCAATCAGTAACGTGAGTGGTGTGTCGGTGAGCGCGAAGTGTGATTCGCGCACGTGCTGCGGAAGCACTGCCATGGCAAAGCCCGCTATGAGGGCCGCGCGCGGGCCGAGCCGCAATCCGATTCGGTAGACCAGGAACACGGTCAATGCACCCATCGCCGCGGTCACAAACCGGGCGGCCGGCAGCAAATCTCCGATCCAGACCGCATCGATTCTGGACCATTGCCCGGCCACGGCTCCCAACAGGAAGGTCACGACGCCGACAACCGTGTGCAGATAGATCGCGAGGCCGCCGTAGTCGAAGAAGTGCGGATTGAAGTCGCCCGACTTCATGATCTGGAGGGCCATGCCGACAACGAAGGGCTCGTCGTTGGCGACGCGATACGGGGCGCCGGCCCCGATAGCCCCGAAGCGCAGGGCCGCACCGATTGCAATCACGACCCAGGCGGCCAACCTGTGTCGCCGGCCCAACGACGGGAGTGGGGAATCAGGCACGGTTTGGCGGATTATATGTGGAAGGAGGCGCGATGCGACTGAGAACAGCAGTTTTGGCGGCCTGTATCGGCCTGACCTTTGGCCTTCAGCCAATCGCCTCACAAGAGCCGACACTGGGTGCTCGTCTCGAGACCGTGCGCACACAGTCCAGCCTGCCCGCCGTGGCGGGCGCGACATTTTCGTCTGCCGACGTGTCTGCGGTCAGCGCCACCGGTGTGCGGCGCCTCGGTGACGACACGCCTGTGACGCCAGACGACCTCTGGCATATCGGGTCGATCACCAAGTCTTTCACCTCGCTGCTCGTGGCGAAATTTGTCGAACGGGGCGAGATGTCGTGGACATCCACACTCGGCGACGTGCTTGGCCCTCGGGCCGGAAAGTTCGCGCCGGTGACCCTTTCACAGTTGCTGAGTCATCGCGCGGGCCTTCCGGCCAACGTCCTGCCCGCCATGATGGCTACGGTCGCACAAGGCTCGCCTACCGTGGATGTGCAACGGCAACGCGTGCTCGACGCCGCGCTCGCCACTGACCCGACCGCTGCTCCCGGAGCGGCATTCCTTTACTCGAACCTCGGTTACATCATCGCGGGCGCGCTGCTTGAAGCGAAGACAAAGAAGCCCTGGGAAGACCTCGTCCGCGACGAGGTCCTGTCGCC